>VFZD01000013.1 GCA_016871295.1 Actinomycetota bacterium
GGCCGAAAAAATGAAAGTAACGCGCGAGCGGGTTCGGCAGATCGAACAGAAAACACTGGCGCGATTGCGGCACCCGCACAACAGCGCGAATCTCCGGGCGTTCCTCGACCACGATTAGTTGTCGAGGCAGCGTCGGGTAAACGACTAGTTGTCGAGGCAGCCTCGCGACGGATTATCGGCCGAGATCGATGACGGGCTCCCACTTGCGTGAGGCCCACGAGTTGATCAGCGCCTGTTGAACGCTGACGACATCGACCGCCTCTTTGAAGCCCGGCGTGTAGCGCTCGCCAGTGACAAGTGAGTTCATGAAATTGAGGTCTTCGATCGCCACGAGGTCTTCGAAGCCGATCGTGTTCGCCATGCCGGGTGCGAACGCACCATGAAATGGAAATCGGTCGCCACCGTAGATCGTTTTGTAGCCCGTGTTGACGCCGTCTTCGCGTTTGTAAAACTGCAGTTCGTTGATCTTTTCAAGGTTCCACGAGAGCGCCCCCTCGGTGCCATAAACCTCGAAGGCATTTTGGCTTTCGGGGCCGACCATCGATCGGCTGGTTTCGAAAGTTCCGGTCGCGCCGTTTTTGAATGTGCAAAGCATCGATGCGAAGTCTTCGTTTTCGACCTCGCCTTTCGGGTCGCTCGCTTTTCCGCGGTCGTAGTGACTGGCCGCACCAGTCGGTAACGGTCGATGCGTGATCGTGTTGTTTTTCATGCCGGTGACCTCGGTGATTTCGCCGACGAGAAAGTGGGCGAGCGAAACCGAGTGACTGAGAATGTCGCTGGTGACGCCGTAACCCGCCTGGGCGAATTTGAAACGCCAGGTCAAGAGCCCCAACTCGTCGCTGCCGTACATCGACAAAAAACGACCGCGGTAGTGGGTGACCCGACCGATCGCGCCGCTTGTGATCAGGTCACGGGCGTGAATCACCAGCGGTGACCACAGATAGTTGTAACCGACACCCGTTTTTGTCGAATGTTTCTTGGCGATTCGAAATGCCTCGACCGTTTGTGCCGGCGTGCCACCGATGGGCTTCTCGCCGAAAACCGCTTTTCCCGCGGCGGCTGCGGCCGAGATCATGGGCACATGCAACATGTTTGGCGCGGTCACCCAGACGGCGTCGACATCTTTGGCGTTGACCGCTGCTTCGAAACCGGGCACTGCACGGGCAAAACCGAAGTCGTTGACCGCTCGGTCGCGTCTGGACCGTTCGACATCGGCGCACACCACCAGTTCAGGTTTGAATTTGCAGTCGGGGAAAAGCGAGGCGATGCGCATGGCGGCGCGACTGTGGGCCTGGCCCATCCATCCCAAACCCAAGACTGCGATTCCGATTCGTTTTTTCATCTTTGCTCCGTGCTATTTGTGGTGAACTCGACCAGTAGATGATGTCATCGGCACGCGTGGATCTTGCGACTGGGTTTTCCATGAGTCTCGAATCCAATGGTGGCTGGGGTCGTCGCAGAACGCCATGGTTCTTTGGGGTGCCGGGCCGGCGAGCACATTGAGAAAGTACATCGGATATTCGGGTGCGGCGATCGTCGGGCCGTGATAACCGGCGGGAAGAATGTAGACATCGCCGTCACGAATCGTGAGCGTGTCGTCGACCTTGTTGTCGACCGTGTAGGCGTGAAAGTAACCGCGACCCTCTGAGTCGCCGTGATCTGAATTTTGTTTGCCGATGCGGAAGTAATAGATCTCTTCGTTCATGTTCGGGCAACCGGCGACGCCGTCGTGTCGATGCGGTGGCCACGACGACCAGTTGCCGCCGGGCGTGAGAACTTCGCAGATGATGATTCGGTCGGCAGATTGAAACGAATCCGGTGTGGCGATGTTGTTCACCTGACGAGTCGCAAAACCTGCACCGCGGGGTTCGACCGGCACCGATGCGGCGCCGCCGTGATGGGCGGGAAACTCTTTTGACGCGATCGCCGTGCAGACCGCGACTTCGCCCGACTCGGCGGACACCGTGAACTTTGCGCCCACGGGGGCGTAGAACCAATCGGCAATGGCGGCGAACACGCCGGGCCTGCCCTGAAGACGATATTTTTTTGAGTCGAATCTGACTTCAACTTCAAGACTCGAGAGCGGAACAACAACGGCCTCGCGATCACCGAGGTCTGTCTCGACGCTTGTCATCGATTTCGAAAACGCGTGGACATCGATGCCGCAATATGTCCATCCCGCGGTTGTTGCGTCGAGGGCGAGGGGTTTATTCGGTGCAGCGAGCGCCCCGTTCGGAAAGTACCAACTCGACCGAGTAGTCATCGCTCAATCACGATTCTGGGTGCACCAATCGACCTGCTCGCGCGATCGAAGCGTCGACATCGTCGTCATACGGAAACAGTAATGGTCGACCCGCGACGAGCCCGATCACATTGGATATTTTCAGGCCTTCACCCCATTCGGTGAAAGTTTTGTCGAGGTTTTTGCCAGGGTCGCCGCCGAGCAACAAGATCGGCAAGGTGGTCGACTTGCTGATCGAGATGTGACTTGTCCATCCAGGGAGCTTCAACCAGGTGTATGCCGAGGTCGAGCCGAGACCTGAGGTGATCGAGATGATCTTGTCGAGACGGTCGGTCGATTTGTCGAGCACGGGAAAACCGGCGGCGTCTTTGATGTACGGCAATGGTTCGACCAGGCAGACAATTTTTCGTTCGGCGAGTTGACGCATTGCTTCGACGACATATTCGAGGGTTCGACCGACGCCTGGGTCGGTGTCTTCAAAGCGCAACAAAACTTTGCCGGCGTCAAGACCAAGGTCGGCGATGCTGTCGGCGTCGTATGCGCTCATCGAGTCGTCAAGACCCCACTTGGTGCCCAGATAGCCGCCCCGGTTCATGGTGCCAAAGACCAGCTTCGACTCGAGCGCCCCGAGCCAGGCGAGTTCTTCGACGATGTCGGCACTTGCCAAAACGCCGTCGACAAGGGGATTGGCCAAACTTCGCACCAAACGATCGAGCAACGAACGACGATCGGCTATCGCGAACGGATTGTTCTCGACATCGATGATGCCGCGCGCGGTGTGGTCTGCCGCCACGACAAGCAGACGCCCGTCTTTGCCCACGAGTTTGCGTCGGCGACGAGTCTTCAGCGCCCGCGTGAACGACTCGGGGCTTCTCAACCTGGCGTCGATGAGTTCGTCGTATGCTTTGTCGGAAATCGAGTCGGTCATCTTGTGGTTCTCATTCGAGTCGATTTTGTTCGTCGATGAACGCGCGAAGCATCGGCTCTGTGGGCATGGCGTCGGCGCAGGCGAGTTTCGTCGCGACATAGGCGCCCGCGGCGTTGGCAAACTCGCCGATCTGGCGAATCGACCAGTTGTGGATCAAACCGTGGCTCAAAGCGCCGCCGAACGCGTCGCCTGAACCCAAACCGCAAACGAGTTTGATACGACACGGCTCGATGCGGATTCGTTCATCTTTTGTAGCCAGCATCACACCGTCGGCGCCGAGTTTCACGATCGCCAAACCTACGCCGTCGGTCAATAGTTTTTCGGCGATCGCATCGGGTTTGGTGAGGCCGATCGCCATTTCAAATTCGGCACGGTTGCCGACGACGACCGAGCAGTTGGCGATGGCGGCGCGCGCGGCGACGCCGGCCTCGCGAATCGAGGGCCAGAAACTTGGACGGTAGTCGAGATCGATCACCGTGTGGCTCTTACGCTTGCGTTGTTCGAGCCATTTGAGAGACGACTTGGCCGTCTCGCCGTGGGCGAGCGCGCATCCGCTCATCCAAAAAACGGCGCAATCGTCGATCAGTTCGGTTGGTATCGAGTCGAAGGCGATCGTTGTATCGGGGGCGTTGGGTTGACGATGAAAAATCAGTTTCGGGTCTTCGGGTGGGTCGAGCGCGGCAAGCACCACGGGAGTCAGACCGTTCGGCAACTCCGAAACATATTTCGTGTCGACTTTCCAACTATTCAACTTGTTGACGATGTATTTTCCGAGCGGGTCGGAGCCGACTTTGGTCAGCAGCACGGCGTGGTTGCCGAGTTTCGCCGCCGCAACCGCAACATTGCTCGGGCTGCCACCGACGCTCTTCGAAAAACTTTGTTCGCCATCGAAAGCTGCGCCCGCCTCGACGCCGTAGAGGTCGATGCTTACTCGCCCCACGGCGACGAGAGAGTTTTTCATCAACATGAGTTTATTCGCGAGGCCAAAATTTATTGCTACTGATCGGCGTGGACGACTAGTTTTTTGACATGCGAATCGCGGTTTTCGGCGCCGGGAGAATGGCTGACATTCGCATCGAGGACATGGTCAAAGACCCACGGGTCACCGACATTGCGATCGTCAACAGGTCGGCAAAAAATGCCGAGGCGTTGAAGACAAAGCACGGGGTGCGGGTGGTCGCCGAGCAAGATTTCAAAGCCGCAGATTTCGATTCATACATGATCACAACTGGCACCTCGCACCATGCCTACGCACTTGGCTTGGTAATCGGGGCGAAGAGAAAGATTTTCTGCGAAAAGCCCATTGCCCTCGAACTTGCCGAAACCGACGAGGTTCTGCGACGGATGCGCGAGGTGGGCGCAGAATTGCAAATTGGTTTTCAACGCAGATTCGACCCACCGATCGCCAAAGCAAAGCAATTGATCGATGCGGGCAATGTCGGCACGCTCTACCATCTGCGATTCATGTCGAACGACATCGAACCTTCGTCGCGCGAGTTCTTGGCGGGAAGCGGGGGGATCTTTCGCGATTTGCATGTGCATGATTTTGACCTCGCCGAATGGTTGTGTGCCGAACCGATCGCCGAGGTTTACGCGACGCGGCGAGTGCGCGAGCACCAGCAATACGCCGAGTTCGGCGACGGAGATGTCTCGTTGATTCATGCCACGACGAAGTCGGGCGTGCAGATAAGCATCTCGGGTACGCGACACGACCCGCTCGGCCACGATGTTCGTTTCGAGGTTTTTGGTTCGAAGAACTCGTTGAGTTCGGGTTTCTCGCCGCGCACGCCGCTCAAGTTGTTGGACGACGGCCTTGCAATCGGAGCCGACCCGTATCGCGGTTTTGTCGACCGGTTCAGGGCTGCGTTCAGATGCGAGACTTTGGCGTACATCGATTGGCTGAGCGGGGAACGAGACAACCCGTGCGGGCCGGAGTCGGCACGCAGCGGCATCTGCATTGCGATCGCGTGCGAGATTTCCGATCGCGACAGGCGCGTCGTCGAAGTTTCGGAAGTGCGCGGCTCATGAGTCGATTCAAGATCGTTCTCGTCGGGCTCGGGCGAATGGGCAGGGTGCACGCCGCGGCGCTGATCAAGTCACAAAGCGTCGATGTAGTCGCCGTTGCCGATCAGTCGAGCGCATCAATCGAGTCTGCGCGAGAGATGTTTCCGGGTGCCGCAATGTATTCGGATTATCGGCAGGCGTTGCGCCACGCCGGGGCCCACGGTTGTTTGATCGCTTCGCCGACACCTCTGCATCCGGAGATGGTGCAACAGGCATTGGCCAACTATCTGCATGTGCTCTGCGAAAAGCCACTCGCTTTAGATGTCGATTTGGCGCGGCAACTGGCCGAGCAGGCGAAGTCGAGGCAACTTCTGTTGCAGATCGGGCACTGGCGCAGGTTTTCGCCGCCATGGCAGAAGGCAAAACGGCTGGTCGACGCGGGCGTGATCGGTGATTTGTTGATGATTCGCCTTTCACAGTGGGATGCGAATTCACCGCCCGCGAGTTTTTGCGACGTGAGCGTGAGTGGTGGTTTGGCGATCGACTGCGGTGTGCACGAATACGACCTCGCCGAATGGTTCTTTGGCGCACCGGTCAAAGCGGTGCGGGCCTGGAATTTGCCGTTGGTCGAGAGGTCTTTGAAGTCGGTCGGCGATGTCGACAACCTGTGCGCGGTGCTCGAATTCGCCGACGCCCGAACCGCATTCGTCGACCTGTCGCGAAATTGTCGATACGGTGACGATGTGCGCACCGAGATTCTGGGCAGCCAGGGCGCGGTATTCGTCGATCTGTTGCCGACGGGGCGAACGCGACTCGCGACCAAAGACGGCGTGGTCGAAGTCGAGGGATCACAAGTCGCCGATGCAACCGCCGCCGGAGTCGAGAACCAACTCGAGAGTTTCGTCTCGGCTGCGATAAGCGGAAATTTCGACGATCTGCCAGACGGTCGGGCGAGCGCCAGATCGACGGAAATTGGCCATGCGGTCACGAGCGCGGCGAAAAGCGCGAAGCGCATGACTGTTTGAGATGTTCGAGGGTTTCGATAATTCGATCGTCTTGCATCAAGACGATGTCGGCATGTGTCACGGGGCGAATGTCGCGTTCAAAGAACTTTCGTCACTGGGTTCGATAACCAGCGGTTCTGTCATGGTGCCGTGCCCTTGGTTTATCGAGGCGGCAAAAATCGCGGCTTCAGACTCGCGGCTTGATCTCGGTGTGCATCTGACGCTCACGGCGGAAAAAGAGTTTTACCGCTGGCGGCCGATCAGCGACACGAGTCGATCGACTGGGCTGGTTGACGAGCATGGGTTCATGTGGCGCGACGTGAGTTCGGTGCGTCGCAACGCGAACCTCGACGCGGTGTCGGCGGAGTTGCGGGCCCAGGTCGATCTGGCGCTTGCAAGCGGTTTTGATGTCACTCACCTCGACGCCCATATGGGCGCGACGCTGTCACCCGAGTTTTGTCGTATATACATAGAGCTCGGCCTCGACTACAAGTTGCCGATATTGATCACACGAAAATTGTCGGCTTACGGGCCGAACAACCACATTGTTGGGGTCAGCGACGAGCAGTTTGCACCGTTCGTCAGGATGGCGGGCGAGAAAGGTCTGCCGATTTTCTCGCGCGTCTTGGAGACGAACTTTTCACGACCGACGGGCCAGCCGCTGGCCGATGACGCGTACCAGCAAATGTTCTCGCAGAAATACGACGGCATGGTTTTTGCGGCGCTGCACCCGAACGCCCCGGGCGAGGTCGAGACGATCGAACCGCGCCAGTTTCACGTGCGCACCGACGAATACGCGATTTTCAGGTCGGAAGAATATTTGACTTGGCTGAATCGATCAGAAATCAGGCGAGTAGGCATGCGAGAGATTCGCGACGAGATGCGAAAGTCGATGGTTTAGCGGCTCGCCAACTCGGCTTGCCGGGCGGGAAAGCATTTGGGAATCAGTTTTGTGCCGAGCAAAACGGTGGCGGCGGTGCACGACAAGAAAACCGGGAAAGTCCAAGTGCCGACACGCTCCAAAAACTGCCCGGCAAGCCAGGGCAGGGTCGTTGAACTGACGCCGGCCGTGCCGACGATTCGAGCCGTCATTTTGCCCGACAGCGTCGTGCGATTGCCGATGAAGCCGAACATCAGCGGAAACTGCGGCGCGGCGGCGATGCCGTAGACGATGGCGCATGGCACTAGTAGCGAGTCAATTCTGAAATAAAGCAGGGCGCAAACCGCGATGTTGGCGATCGCGCCGATCTGAATGAACAAAATTCCATGTCCTTTGCGCGCCAAAAAGACCGTGGCGAATCGACCAAGCATGAAGCCGACCCAATAGGTCGAAGTGAGAACCGCCGCCTCATTTTTTGAAAGGCCGGTCTTGATGCCGTAGGTGAAGATCCAGGTGACGAACGCGACTTCAAGCGCGACATAACCGAGGAAGAACATGACGATCATCGCGATTTGCTTTTTGGAGATGTCGACCTCGGTCTCGCGTTTTTCGAGGTGCGGGTCGAGCGGCGCCCGGTGAAAAATGACGACCGTGGCGACGATCGAGATCGCCGCGGCGGCGAACCAGTAGGCCAGAGAAGCGTCGCCACGGGTGGCGTCGGAGCCGCGAACGATCAACGGGCTCAAAATCGCACCGACGCCGAACATCGTGTGCATCAGCGCCAGGCGTGGGCCGACCCTGTCCTTTAGTTCCCAGACGATCAAGGTGTTGCAACCCACATCGGAGGTCGAGACCGCCGTGCCAAAAAACAAGAACAAAAGTGCAAGCACGAGCCGCATCGAAACGAAAGGAACGAGTGCAAAACAAGTCGCGGCGACGAAGAGAGAGCAACCGATCAGACGATTGCCGAGACTGCGGTCGTAGCCCCGTGCAAAAATCCGTGTGCCGAGCACATAGCCAAAGCCGTAGGTGACCAAAATGATGCCGACTGACGCAATATTCACGCGAACTTGTTCGGCCAGCAACGAAATCGACGGACCGACGAGGCCGAACGCCAAGCCGACCACCAAAAAGACAGCGAAATATGCGCGATGAGAGCGAGTCGGTTGGTCAACCATCTGTGCGCTCACCCTGTGCAGGCTACGGGTTCTGCCTCTTGCGTCGAGGGATAGTTGCTCGCGGTATCGACGAGTGATTCGATGGCTTCGGCCCGAGTCGCCCAAGATTTGTCGGCGACGATTCGGCTCGCCGACCAGACCAGGCCGACAATTTCGCCGGCTTTGTTCACCAATGGTCCACCAGAATTGCCGACTTCCACCGACAACTCAACTTCGATACCGGGTCGCGAAACCTTTTCGCGAAGATAAATGTCCTCGGTGTCGATGCGCAGACGGCGTCGAATTTTTGCGGCTCGCACAAACTGTGATTCGTCGTCAAACGCGAAAAAGTAAACATCTTCACCGTTTTCCGCTTCGCCTAAAGCGAGGGGCGTAAACCTGCGATCTTGGGGCGTCGGGTCGATTTTGAGCAGGGCCAAATCTTGTTGCACATCGATTGCCACGACTTTGGCCGTGAATTTGTCGCCTTCGAGTGTGGTTATCTCGTTCATCGTTTGTCCGGCCACGCCGTGGGCGACAGAGACGATCAAACGACGGTCGATGAAGGTGCCGACCGTTCTGGTTACGGCCGAGCGACAGCCCGACGAGGTGATCAAAACGATCGATGGAGACTTTGTTGGCAGATCGTCTTGGAGGAGCGTCACCGCAAAGATGCCAGACGTCAGTGAGACGAAAGTCGCCAGCAGAAGCACGAATTTTTTTGGTCTGATTTTGAAAAACGATAGTTGATCGGGGTGTTTTCTACTAGTTTGAGAGAGTGGCAAGAACAAAAGTTTCGGTTGTCGATCGTCTCGTAGGCAACCCGATTTCGTGGGGTGTTTGTGAAGTGCCCGATTGGGGTTTTCAACTCGATGCGCGAACTGTCCTGGGCGAAATGAGAGCGGTGGGTCTCAAGGCAACCGAGCAGGGTCCGGTCGGTTATCTGGGGACGACACCCGAAGAAGTCGCGAAAGTTGCCGATGAATTTGGTTTGCCGATTGTCGGCGCATTCGTGCCGTTGATCATGCACGACATGGCCCAGCGCGAAAAAATGCGCAAGGCGGCGCATTTTTCTGCGGGGTTGTTGGGTGCGACCGGGAAGGGTTTTTTCATAACTGCCGTCGTCGTCGATGAAGGTTGGGGAAAGCGATTCAAACTTTCGGATGCCCAGTGGAAGGCGATGTTCGACGGGTTCAAGGAGATCGACGAAATCTGCGCCGGATACGGAATTCGCCAGGTGTTGCACCCGCATTTGAATACGCTCGTCGAAACTCAAGATGATGTGAACCGGGTTTTGGACGGCTCGAGCGTCAGGTGGTTGCTTGATACAGGTCACCTGCAGATCGGTGGTACCGACCCCGTCAAATTCGCACGCGAAAACCATTCGCGCATCGATCACTTTCATGTGAAGGATGCAAGAATGACCATCGCCAAGAAGTTTTTGGCCGGCGAAATCACCTTGATCGAAGCCACTCGAGATGGCGTGTTCTGCGCCGCCGGGGATGGCGATGTAAAGATTGCTGAAGCGATCGAAGTCATGGAGTCGAACGGTTACGACGGCTGGTATGTGCTCGAACAAGACATGGCGATCGTCGGCGATCAACCACGCGATGCGAAGGTTTCGACCGCGGGCGTGCGTCGGAGCATCGACTTTCTCGCAAAACTCTGAGTTTTCGATGAGCGCCTCGCCGTGGGCGGCGCTGGAACCTCAAATAGCCTGAGGCGGGTTTGAAAGGCTTGATTTAGGCGCTTTGACGATTAGCAAGTCGAATTCATCCCCAAATTGGTCGGATTTGTCGGACCGCCGTGTGGAGGGTAGTTTCTACACAACAGGAATGTCCTGTAAGCAATAAAAAACAATTTTAAGGGGGAGAAACAAATGAAGATCCGTAATACATGGGGAGTCGTCCTCGGTGCGGCAGCACTGTTGGCACTCGCCGCATGTGGTGGCTCGTCAGATTCAGCCGAGGACTCGGCTGAAGTGAAAGCCGGCGAAGACATCACGATCGCGGTTATCACCCACGGTGATGACGGCGTGTTCTGGTCAGTCGCTCAGAAAGGTGCAGAGGCCGCAGGTGCTGCGCTTGGAATCACGATGAACTATCAGGGTGCAAACAACAACGCACAGGACCAGGCTCAAATGATCGAGCAGGCGGTCACTGACGGTGTGGACGGCATCGCCGTTTCGTTGGCAGACCCGAAGGCTCTCGAAGGAGCGCTCAAGAAGGTTGTTGCTGCGGGCATTCCGTTGATCACCTTGAACTCGGGCTCAGACCTCTTCAAGGGTCTTGGTGCGATCACCCACGTAGGTCAAGACGAGACGATTGCCGGCCGTGGCGCTGGTGAGCGTTTGAAGGCCGCCGGTGGAACCGTGCTTCTTTGCGCCAAGCAAGAGCAGAGCAACGTCGCCCTTGAGACACGCTGCAACGCAGCCGCCGAGACTTTTGGTGGCAAAGTCATTCAGATCACAACCTCGGGTGACGCAGACCGCGTTGCTCAGCAAGGTGAGATCAAGGCTGCACTCGATGCTGACCCATCGATCAACGCCTTCCTTGGAACTGGTCCGGTAATCGCTGTTGACGGTGCAAACGCCGCCGCAGAACTGGGTCGTGCAATTCCAGTCGGTGGTTTCGACTTGTCGACAGAAATTCTTGACTACATCAATCAGGACAAGTTGACCTTCACCATCGACCAGCAGCAATTCCTCCAGGGTTACCTGTCGGTCGTGTTCCTCTATCTCAACGTGACTAACAAGAACACTGTTGGTGGTGGATTGCCAGTTATGACAGGTCCTGGATTCGTCGACAAGTCAAACGTCGTCGCAGTTCAAGAACTTGTTGGCAAAGGAACCCGCTAATTAGTTAGTTGTTCTAATCGCAAGTTGGTTCGCCCGCTCGAATCTTGGGCGGGCGAACCAACCCGATTTGGTTTTGTTTCGTGAGTTTTGGTGGGGGAAGCAAGCGTGAGCGAAGTTGACGGCCTGTCGCCAGCAAAGAGCGGCGACGAGAGAATCTCATATCGGGGGCCGATCAAAAGACTTTTAGTTTCGCCAGAAATCGGTGCGTTGATTGGCGCGGTCGTGGTCTGGGCATTTTTCTGGGGCAACGGCGACAAGTTCGGCACGGCCGGCAGCACGGCAAACTTTTTGGATGTTGCCGCGCCGTTGGGCATCATGGCGGTGGTCGTCGCCCTGCTGATGATCGGCGGCGAATTCGACCTTTCGGCCGGCGTAATGACCGGGGCCAGCGGCGTCACGATCGCATTGATGGCGAAATATTTCACCGAAGGCGGCATCTCACTCTGGGTTTGTATTCCCGCCGCGTTTTTGTTGGCCGGTTGCGTGGGCTGGTGGAACGGGTTTTTGGTCAATCGAACCGGGCTGCCGAGTTTCATCGTCACGCTCGGGTCGTTTTTCGTGATCAAGGGCGCAAACCTTGTTTTCGCCAAGCGCATCAACTCAAAAGTCAATGTCGCAGATGTCGACAAGGCCCACGGATACAAGTTCTTCAAGGCCCTTTTGGGTGGAGAAAATACCTTCGGCGAAATGAAGTATCGCGGTTTGATTTTTATCGTCGGCGGGCTGCTTTTTGCTGCACTACTTGTATTGGGTTTGATCGAACAATCTTTGGTTCGAAAGCAGTCGGCATCGGCCGGCGACTTGGCGTTTGCAGTCGCGGGACTAGCCGCGGCGATCGCGGGAGTTTTGATCTTGCATCGCACCGACTCGATCAACGGCAATTATTTGGCCGGTGTGGTCGGGCTTGTCGGCACCGTGGTGGCGATCGTGTTTTATTCGCGGGCCCGCTTTGAGAGTCGCCACAAGATTGTAGGCGCACTGCCAGACGAGTCGAAGCGGTTCTTGGCGCTTGGTATTTTCGGCATGTTGGTCGCATCGTTCGCGGGTCGATTGTTCGACCGTAATGAAGAGCAGGTGATGCTGCAGTGGATGCCCGACACATTGAGAATGGTCGTGGCGGTGTTTGCGGCGCTGTTTCCGCTGGCGATGACGATCAGGTCGTTTGCTCGCGGCGACAAAGAGGCGCGAGGGCGCGTGATCGCCTCGTTGATCGTGCGACTGCCCGTGATCTGTCTGGTTTCGTTGATCGGCGTAGTTTCGTTGTTTCAGTTGACGACCGTACAGGCGGTGCGTGCCGTAGTGATAACGGCTGCGGGCTCGGGTGGCGCAGTTTGCTTTTATCAGGCGCGCAGGGCCGCCGCGAAAATTTCTACTAAGTGGTTCTTGACCATCGGCGCGCTGATGTCGGGAGCGTTCGTGTTCGTGGCGTTCGCCCTGCGGGCAGATGCCAATGCGGAGAGGTTCAGGGGCGGAATTTTCGCCAGCCTCTTGCTGGTGGCGACCCTGATTTTGGCAACGACCATAGTCGAGGCGACGAATCGAATCCGCACTGCACCCGATGAAAAGGCCGATGCGCTTGGTCGACGCCTCGTGCTTGTCGGAATTGTTCTGGGTTCGATCGCCCTCACCGTGCGCCTGTTGTTTTCTGACGGCGTGTTTCGCATGTCGGTTTTTTGGTGGTTGTTCTTCACGGTCATCGGGGCGTTCGTATTGACCAAAACGAAGTACGGCAACTGGATCTTCGCCGTCGGCGGCAACAAAGATGCCGCTCGCGCAACTGGTGTGCCAGCCGACAAAGTGAAGACGACGTTGTTCGTGGCGACTTCGTTGATGGGCGCGTTCGTGGGTGCGATGATTTTGATGCGACTCAACTCGGTGCAGGCCCAGCAGGGTGACGGCCAAGAATTCGAATACATCATCGCCGCGGTCGTGGGTGGCAACTTGATGACCGGTGGCTACGGCTCGGTCATTGGCGCGTCGCTCGGCGCCTTGATCATGGCTATTTCGAAGAACGGCATTCCTGCCGCCCGTTGGAACCAAGATGGTCGGTTCATTTTCTTGGGCGCCGTGTTGCTGGTATCGGTGTTGGTGAACAACTACGTGCGAAAGAAAGCGAACGAACAACGATGACCGCCAAGAATCCGCTGCTCGAACTCGACAACATCTCCAAGTACTTTGGCAATGTAAAGGCGCTCGAAAACGTGTCGACCAAAGTTTTGGCCGGTCAAGTCACATGTGTCTTGGGCGACAACGGTGCCGGAAAATCGACGTTCATCAAAATCATCTCGGGTCTTCACAAGCCGAGCTCCGGAAAATACAAATTCGAGGGTCATGAGGTTTCATTCGAGTCGCCGCGTGAAGCCCGATCCTTGGGTATCGCGACGGTTTATCAAGACTTGGCGATGGCGCCGCTGATGTCGGTTTGGCGAAATTTCTTTCTGGGTTCCGAGCCGATGCGACGATTCGGCCCGATCAATGTGATCGACGCCAAATTTGCCCGAAAAACCGCGAAAGAAGAAATGGCCAAACTGGGTATCGATGTGCGCGATGTCGACCAACCAGTAGGCACGCTTTCGGGCGGGGAGCGACAAAGCGTCGCCATTGCGCGCGCGGTCTATTTTGGGGCACGAGTTTTGATTCTTGACGAGCCGACTTCGGCGCTCGGCGTGCGCCAGTCTGATTTGGTGCTCGGATATGTGCGCGCGGCCGCCGCCCGAGATCTCGGCGTTATCTTGATCACGCACAACCCGCAGCACGCCTTGCCCGTCGGGGATCGCTTCTTGATTCTGAACCGCGGACAATCGATCGGGCAGCTCGAGAAAGCCGACCTGACCTATGAGCGTTTGATCGAGTTGATGTCCGGTCGTATCCACGCCGCCTAGGCGAAGGTTTCGCCATGAAGACAATTCGCCTCACCACGGCACAGGCTCTCGTTAAGTTTTTGATCGCGCAGCGAATCGTCATCGATGGGCGAAAAGAAAAGTTGTTTCCCGGCGTCATGGCAATTTTCGGCCACGGCAATGTGACGAGCCTGGGCGTCGCATTAGACGAAAACCGCGAACATATCCGCACATATCGTGGCCAGAACGAGCAGGGCATGGCGCTGGCCGCAGTGGGTTTTGCCAAGGCGAAACGCCGACAACAGATCATGGTCGCGTCTTCGTCGATTGGTCCGGGCGCATTGAACATGGTCACTGCCGCGGGCGTGGCATATGTCGACCGTCTGCCGATCTTGATCTTGGCCGGTGACACGTTCGTGCATCGAGTGCCAGACCCAGTGTTGCAACAGGCGGAGAACTTCGTCGACCCGACCCAGAGTGTGAACGACGCCTTCAAGCCCGTAGCGAGATATTGGGATCGAATCGTCGCGCCCGAGCAGTTGTTGCATTCTTTGCCGCATGCGGTGTCGACAATGCTCGACCCTGCGACTTGCGGGCCGGCCTTCATCGGCCTGCCCCAAGACGTGCAGGCCGAGAGCTACGACTTTCCGGAGATATTTTTCGAAGAGGTCGTGCACACGATTTTGCGTCCGCGGGCCGACAAGGATGAATTGTCGCGGGCAGTCGAGGTATTGCGCACCGCAAGATCGCCTTTGATAATCGCCGGCGGTGGGGTGCATTATTCACTTGCCGAAAAAGAATTGGCCGAATTCGCGACGAAGCACAATGTGCCCGTGGTCGAGACCGTGGCGGGCAAGGCGTCGTTGTTGGCCGAGCATCGTCTCAACGGCGGGCCTGTTGGCGTGACTGGTTGTGAGTCGGCGAACAAGTTGGCCGCCGAGGCCGATGTTGTTTTGGCGTTGGGCACCCGTTTGCAAGATTTCACCACTGGTTCGTGGACAATTTTCAGCAACGCCAAGACGAAATTTGTCGGTGTCAATACGACGCGTTTCGACGCGACCAAGCATCGCTCGTTGCCCGTGGTGGCCGACGTGCGCGAAACCTTGGGCGAGTTGACGAACGCATTGTCGTCATGGCGTGCGCCCGACACCTGGTCGAAACTGGCACAAACGGAAGCGGCGAAGTATCACGCGTATATCGACAAGTTGGCAAGGAGTGATCCGAAAAAAATCGCGACATACGCCCAAGTTGTCGGTGTGGCCGATCGTTTGGCGCAAGCGAATGATTATGCGCTGACCGCCGCGGGCGGTTTTCCGGGTGAGTTGAACAACGGCTGGCGAGCCAAGAGCCTCAATTCGTTCGACTGCGAATACGGGTTTTCGTGCATGGGCTATGAAATCTCGGGCGCCTGGGGGGCGAAGTTGGCGATGCCCGATCGCGAGGTGATTTCTTTCGTCGGTGACGGGTCGTACATGATGATGAACAGCGACATCTACAGTTCGGTTTTGTACGGCAACAAACTGATCGTGATCGTCTGCGATAACGGCGGATATGCGGTGATCAACCGTCTGCAGACCAACCAAGGAGGAGTGCCGTTCAACAATCAATATGTCGATTGTGATGTGGCGAACCTCGTGTATGTCGACTTTGCCAAGCATGCCGAGTCGATGGGCGCGATCGCCGAGACGGTCGGGTCGATCGAAGAACTCGAAACCGCATTTTCGCGCGCCCGAAGTTCGACGCGAACCCATGTGATTGTTTTGAAGACGAGTTCGAACGACTGGACAGAAGGCGGCTCGTTCTGGGAGGTCGGCGTGCCGACAACGAGTCATCGACCCGAAGTGGTCAAAGCAGGCGAGGCGATGATCGAGGGCAAAAAACAACAGCGAGTCGGTTGGTAGGGGCGAGACGAATGACGGACAAGTCCGAGCCTTCGAGCATGCGGGGCAAAGTCTTGCTCCTAAGTGGCGCATCTCGGGGTGTCGGCGAATGCGTGGCGCGGTTGGCTGTCGAGCGGGGTGCGGCTGGCTTGGCCCTGGTCGGTCGCGACACCAAAACGGGCGAGAAGTTGGCCGCGGAACTGAGCGAGCTTGGCACACGCACGATTTTTATCACTGCCGATTTGGGCAAGGCCGACGAACCGAGCCGGATCGTCGGTGTTGTCGACGAAACTTTCGGTGTCGTGCACGGACTCTTGAACTCGGCGGCGGTGACCGATCGCGGCAGCGTGTGGAACACGACGACAGAAATGTTCGACACGATGATGGCGGTCAATGTGCGGGCACCGTTCATGTTGATTCAGGAATGCGCAAAGATAATGAAACGCGAGGGCGTATCGGGTTCGGTGGTGAACATCGGCAGTGTCACCGGCCACGGCGGTGAAGTGAATCTGACGCACTATGCGATCTCGAAGGGCGCGTTGCATACTCTGACACGAAATTGCGCCTATTCGTTGATGCGCGACCGTATTCGGGTCAATCTTTTGAATCCGGGGTGGATGGACACACCAACCGAAGACGCGACCCAGCGTCGTTGGCACAACGCACAAGATGGTTGGTTGCAAAATGCCGAGGGCGAGCAGCCACTCGGTCGACTCATCAAGCCCGACGAACTCGCGCGCACGATCTTGTTTTTGCTTTCTGACGAATCGGGACTGATGACGGGGGCGATAATAGACTTCGACCAGTCGGTGCTTGGCGCCGGTTCGCCGTCGAAACCCAAATTAGGAGAAGTTTGGCCGTGACAATTGCAATCGGAGTTTTGGGTGTCGGTCGCATCGGGGAGATGCACGCCGAGTTGATCGCCCAGCGAATCGAAGGCGCGCGTTTGGCGGGTGTTTTCGATTTGAATGGCGAGGCAGCCAAGGGCGTCGCCGCGAAGTTCAATTGCCGGCAGTTTTCTGATCCAGAAGAGCTGATGTCGTCGTCAGATGTAGATGCAATCGCAATCTGCACATCGACCGACACCCACGTCGACATGTTGGTCAAGGCGTCAAAATTTGAGAAGCCCGTGTTCTGTGAGAAACCCATTTCGCTCTCGTTGTCAGAAACAGACCGTGGTCTGAAAGCGATCAGTGACTCGAAAACGCCGTTGATGATCGGCTTCAACCGAAGATTTGACCCGAGCCATCGATCGGTGCGAGACAGCGTCGCCGACGGTTCGATCGGTGATGTGCACATTGCCCGCATCACCAGCCGCGACCCAGCACCGCCACCAGTCGAATACGCGAAGGTTTCGGGTGGCATCTTTGTCGACATGACGATCCATGATTTCGATATGGCGCGATATGTGGTGGGCAGCGAGATTGTCTCGGTTTATGCGACGGGTGCCGTGCGTGTCGTGCCGGCTTTAGCCGAAATTGGCGATCTCGACACGGTGGCGTTGATGTTGCAGCACGCAAATGGCGCAATCACGATGGTCGACAATTCGCGCCAGGCCGTTTATGGTTACGACCAAAGAGTCGAAGTCTTCGGATCGAAAGGTTTGGTCGGCTCGGATAATCCGCTGATGACAAGCACGGTTTCGCGCAATGCGCAGGGCACGCAGTTGGCGAAGATGCCGTATTTCTTTTTGGATCGTTACATACCTTCTTACATCGCCGAATGGAACGAATTCATCGCCGTGGCCAGCGGCAAGATCGCGCCCGCCGTAACTGGTGCCGATGGGCGGGCCTCGCTGGTGGCCGGGCTCGCCGCATGGAAGTCGGTTCGCGAGGGTCGCCTGGTCAAGACCAGCGAAATCAACTGAGGCGATCAGACGCCGAACGATTTTTTTCGAACCGCGGCGAACCGTTGGCGCGTGGTTGTTTTTTGATCGTCTGAAGCGACTGGGTGCGCGGCGACACGAGAAGAGGCTGTCCACTGTGGCCAGTTGCCGGTGAGTGCCGCGGCGGCCTGTCGAGCCGCGCCGAGGGCGACGATTTCCGGTTCGTTCAAGACATTGACTTGTTCGCCCGTGAGATCGGCCACGATTTGGCAAACCGCACTCGACTGCGCGCCACCACCGAGCAAGAAGATGCGACCCGAGGTGTCGACCGCGCAGTCGTTGATCGCCGATAATCCGTCGAGAAGTCCGCAGACGACGCCTTCGATCGCGGCGCGCGCGACATCGCTTCTGGTGTGACTCGCGCTCAGCCCGACCAATGTCGCCCGCGCATCGGGCAAGTTCGGTGTGCGCTCACCGTCGAGATATGGCAACAACACGAGATCTCGTGAACCACACTCTGAAGCGAGCGCGAGATCGCCCAACTCGTGCAGACTGCAGTTCAAAAAGTTGGCGAACGAGTCGAAAACCTTTGTTGCGTTGAGTGTGCACACCAGCGGCAAGAATGCACCAGTTGCATCGGCGAAGCCCGCGACGCTCGCGCTGGCATCGAAGGTCGGTGAGGCGCTGACGCAATAAACGGTGCCCGATGTGCCTAGGGAAATTGCTACATCCCCTGGTTGCAACCCGATGCCAAGCGCACCCGCCATGTTGTCGCCCGTGCCGCAAGCGACAACCGCGTTTTGCCAGGTGCCCGTCTTTTCGAGCGGCGCGGCGACGCGGGGCAAAGCGCCAGACCAGTCGCGCTTTGCGTCGATGACCTGAAGAATCTCGTTGTCATATTGCCCTGACTTTGGCGACCAATAACCCGTGCCCGATGCGTCGCCGCGATCGGTGACGATCTCGTTCGCTCTCGCGCCTCGCAATTGCCACGAGAGATAATCGTGGGGCAGGCATACGCGCGCGACACGGGCCCAGTTCTTGGGTTCGACCCGCTTGAGCCACGCGAGTTTGGCGACGGTGAAACTTGCAACGGGCACGCTACCGACGCGGTCGGCCCACCATTTCGCATCGCGTTGTTGGATGCACCAACTTGCATCCGGGGCCGACTCGGTGTCGTTCCATAACTTTGCCTTGCGCACGATGTTGTTGTCGCCGTCGATCGCCACGAGCCCATGCTGTTGGCCCGCCACCGAAATCGCCGCGACATTTTTGTCGTGATTCGTGAAACCCGCCTGATACAGCGCCGAGTCGAGGGCCTTCAACCATTCTTCGGGATGTGTTTCGCTGATCGGTGCGACGCCGGTGTCGGGGTGCGACGCCCGACCGGCCGCGACGAGTTCACCCGAATCGACGTCGCGAAATTCGACTTTTGTCGACTGTGTCGACGAATCGACACCGATCACCAGCGACATTTGTCGATTGACTTTTTATCTGACGCCGAGCAGCAGTTCAGTCACCAATTGATCGAGTCGCTCGTGGGCGTAACCTCGCTCGCCGAGCGCCTTCACATCGAACGAGCCCGTGCGCAGCGAATGAAGCGCGTCGGCGCCGAGACCTTCGGGCGAAGTCGGCTCGGCGAGTTTGTCGACCATCGCCGCCTTGAGCGCCGCCTGAATCTCTTTGTCTTGTTTGAATCGTCGCGATTTTTCGGCGAGGATCAAATAGGTGCGCATGCATCCGCGCGCGAAATCCCACACGCCCTCGGCGTTCTCGGTGCGGTAGGCGTGGGCGTCGAAGTGCAACATGCCGTTCCACTTCGAGTCTTCGAGAAGTTTGACCAAATAGAACGCGTCGCGGATGCCCTCGCTGCCGAAACGAAAATCTTGGTCGTATTTGCCGATGCGTTGGGCGTTGAGATCGATGTGAAACAACTTGCCGTGCCACAAAGTCTGGGCGACCGCATGGGTGAAGTTCAGACCGCTCATCGTTTCGTGGGCGAACTCGGGGTTGAGGCCGACCATGTCTGGCCACTCGAGTTCGTTGATGAACGCGATCGCGTGTCCGACGGTGGGCAAGAACATGTCGCCACGCGGCTCATTGGGCTTGGGCTCAAGGGCGAACTTCAGGTCGTAACCCCGATCTTTTGCATAGGCGCAACAAATGTCCACCGCCTCGGCGTATCGATCTAGAGCAGTGCGCACATCTTTTGCGGCCTCGCACTCGAGCCCCTCGCGACCACCCCACATGACATAAACTTTGGCGCCGAGCGAAACGCCCATGTCGATCGACTCCATCGTTTTTTTGATCGCGTAGCGACGCACGATTGGATCATTCGCGGTAAACGCGCCCTCTTTGAAAACCGGTTGACCAAACAGATTCGTGGTCGCCATTGGCACCTTGATGCCCGTCTTGTCGAGCGCCTGACGAAAACGCTTCAGCGCGGTCTCGCGTTCTGCGGCTGTCGCACCGAACGGCACCAGATCGTCGTCGTGAAAATTCACGCCGTATGCGCCGATTTCGGCGAGGCGATGCACCGACTCGACGGGGTCGAGCGAAGGACGCGTTTCGAGACCGAACGGGTCTCGACCCATGTTGCCAACGGTCCATAGACCGAAGGTGAAGCGATGTTCTGGTTTCGGTGTGTAGTTGTCAGACATGTCGCAGATGTTAGTTGTAATTCGCAACGGCACTCAACGCGGTTAGAGTAAACAAGCCTCTCACCTTCCGGGGTAGCTCAGCTGGCAGAGCAACGGACTGTTAATCCGTGTGTCGTGGGTTCGACCCCCACCCCCGGAGCCAAGTTTTCAAGTGCTTTGTAGATTTTCGGAGGCGAGATGTCGGCAGTTGCGGCGGGGGCTGATTTGTCGAGTCGTGCGCATCCATTGGACCCGCTGAGCAAGGGCGAACTCGAGTCGTTGATCGCCGGTCTGCGTGACCAAGGTGTGATCGATCAGCGCCACTTGATCGCGGTGGTTCAACTCGAAGAACCGTCGAAGGCGACGCTGGCCAGATTTCGCCTCGGTGAAAGCGTCGAGCGCGCGGCGCGAGTGACTTTGCTGGATCGCTCGAGCGGCGAGGTCAGTGAAGTCGTGGTCACTGTTTCGGGTCGCGTCGTCAGCAACAGGATTATTGCAGGCGCCAAGGCGCCGATTTTGAGCACTGAAAGCGAGATGGCGATCGCCGCGGCCAAGCGCGACGCGCGTGTGATCGAGGCGTTGCGCAGTCGCGGCATCACCGATGTCGAAACCGTGCGCATGGAGACATGGCCGATCGGCGCTCAGATTCCCAAATATTTGGACGACGGTCGTCGAATCATCTGGACACCGATGTGGCATCAGCCGACGCCCGCGGCGAACTTTTATGCGCATCCGATCTCGGGGCTGCATGCGATCGTCGATCTCGATTCGGGCGAGGTGGTCGCGGTTGAAAACGAGCAGCAGATCGCGGTGCCCCAGACACCGGGGCCGTATCGGCAGAGTCAAACGGGGGCGGGCGTCGCGCTGAAGCCGCTCGAGATCAAACAGCCCGCGGGAGTCTCGTTTTCGATCGACGGCCACAGCGTGAAGTGGGAGCGCTGGAACTTCAACATCGGTTTTTGTCAGCGAGAAGGGCTCGTGATTCACGATGTCTGGTTCGACGACGCGGGCGAGATGCGCAAGATCGCCCATCGAATGTCGATCGCCGAACTGGTCATTCCTTATGGCGACCCGAGCCAGGGTGCGTATCGCAAAAACGCCTTCGACACGGGCGAGTTCGGCTTGGGTAACTACACGAACTCTCTGACCTTGGGCTGTGACTGTCTGGGCGAGATCGTTTACCTGGATGTCGCGGTTGCGACGCCGAACGGCATCGTGCGCGAGATCAAGAACGCGATCTGCACGCACGAGGAAGATTTCGGAATCCTGTGGAAGCATGTCGACGTCGACGGCAATGTCGAGGTTCGGCGCGGGCGGCGTCTTGTCGTGTCTTCGATCGTGACGATCAACAACTATGAATACGGATACTTTTGGTATTTCTACCAAGACGGGTCGATCGAGTTCGAGGCCAAACTCACGGGCATCGTGTTGACGCTGGCCGATCATCTGGGTACCGAGCACGGCTCGGCGACCGAACTCGAGCCCGGTTTGTGGGCGCCGTATCACCAGCACATCTTGTGCGCGCGGCTCGATTTAGATATCGACGGCGGCGCCGACGAAGCTGCCGGCGTGCGCAACACCGTGGTCGAAGTCGACTCGTTCGCCCACGAAATGGGGCCGAAGAACGTTTATGGCGGCGCATACGAGACGAGTGAAAAGGTTTTGCGGCGCGAGGGTGAGGCGCGGCGCGTCGTGGATCCGTTCAAGAGTCGGTTCTGGAAAATCATCAATCCCGGTCGAAAAAATCACATCGGCAAACCGGTGGGCTACAAACTGCTGTCGGGGCACACGACTTACCCGTTGGCCAAGCCCGAGTCGAGGATTGGTCGCCGCGCCGGTTTCATGTATCACCACCTGTGGGTGACGCCGAATCGGGCCGACGAGCGTTATCCGGCGGGGGATTATCCGTATCAGCACCCGGGCGGCGCGGGGTTGCCCGAGTGGACGCGGGCCGATCGCGAGATCGAGAACACCGATGTGGTGTTGTGGCATGTGTTCGGGACGAATCACATTCCGCGGGCTGAAGATTGGCCGGTGATGCCCGTCGAGCGCACGGGGTTTCATCTGAAACCGAGCGGATTTTTCTCGCGCAACCCGGGCATCGATGTTGCACCCGCACCCAAGGCCTGCCATTAGGCTCATTCCTCGCAAGTGAGCGCCAAAAGATCTAGTTGTGGGGCCAGTAGCTCAGTGGTCAGAGCAGGGGACTCATAATCCCTTGGTCGTAGGTTCGATCCCTACCTGGCCCACCAAGCATCACGGAAGGGAGACGCGGCTGTTTCGGCAGCGGGCGCCCAGTTTTGGTGTGTTCCGGGGGGTGCGCTAGTCTCGTTACGCAAAACGCATAAACCATCGGGGTCTATGCAAGAGGGAGAACAACAATGATTAAGCGCAAAGGGCTGAGGTCTGCTGCTGTCGCTATTGCTGCGTTTTCACTTATCGCGGGTGCCTGCGGTGGGGGCGATGACACGGCAACTGAAGAGACGACAGCCGAGACGACAGCCGAGACGACAGCCGAGACAACCGCGGCACTACCGGGTGAGGGCATTCTCGCCTGTCAGGTAACTGACACCGGCGGAGTCGACGACAAAGGCTTCAACCAAATTTCATACAAGGGCATGCAAGACGCCGAGGCGTCGCTCGGTGTAACCATCGACTTGCTCGAGTCGGCATCGGATGCGGACTATGCACCGAACCTGCAGAACTTTGCAGACAAGGGTTGCAACATCATCGTCACCGTCGGTTTCTTGCTTGGCGATGCGACAAAGGCAGCCGCCGAAGCGAACCCGGACAGGAACTATGCAATTGTCGACTTCGCATTTGATCCGGCGATCGCAAATGCTCGCGGTCTCGTCTTTGCGACCGACCAACCGTCGTTCATGGCGGGTTATTTGGCCGCGGCCATGACGAAGACCGGTGTGGTCAGTACCTTCGGTGGTATCAACATTCCGCCGGTGAGCATCTTCATGGACGGCTACGCCAAGGGCGTCGCCTACTACAACGCCCAAAAGGGAGCGAAAGTCAAAGTTCTCGGCTGGGACACGGCGAAGAAAGACGGCACATTCGCCGGCAACTTCAATAGTTTGGACGACGGCAAGAACATCGCCAAGAGCCAGGCAGACGAAGGCGCCGACATCATTTTCCCAGTGGCTGGTCCGGTGGGTCTTGGTTCGGCACAATTCGCCAAAGAGTCGGGTGGCAAGGTCAAGATCATCGGTGTTGATGTTGACATGAGCATCTCGAACCCAGACGCAGCAGAGGTTTACGTTGCCTCAGTGTTGAAGAACATTGACGCAGCGGTACTCGCGGCGATCACCGACACCGTCAATGGTGTGAAGACATCAGAAAACTATGTCGGTACTTTGGCCAACGGTGGTGTTGGCGTTGCCTTTACGGCAGTGCCAGCCGGTCTGCAGGCTGAAGTCGAGGCAATCGGCAAGGGAATCGCCGACGGCACGATCAAAATCTAATTTCTTGCCGTAACAACGGCGGAAGTCCAAAAACTTTGGCCCTACTGCGCGAGCAGTAGGGCCTTTGTTTTGTCTGCGAGCGATCGACCGTTCGAAAAGTGTCGCGGTTGTCCTCGTGAATTTTTTGTGCTGAATCGCGCCGACTAGTCTCGGTGCAATAGTTTGCGACGAGGTAACGCCTGAGATGAAACTTGAATTGCGGGGAATCACGAAGAGATTTCCCGGTGTGGTCGCCAACGATTCGGTGAACTTGAGCATCGCCACCGGTGAAGTGTTGGCCCTCGTCGGCGAGAATGGTGCCGGTAAGTCGACGTTGATGAACGTGCTTTATGGCTTGTACAAGGCCGATGAGGGTGAAATCTTCATCGATGGCGCGTCGAAGAAATTCAACTCGCCAGCCGACGCGATAGCCGCCGGCATCGGCATGGTGCACCAGCACTTCATGTTGGTGCCCGTGTTCTCGGTGGTCGAAAATGTGGTGCTCGGATCTGAGCCGACCAGACGACTCGGTGCGCTCGACATCGAGCAGGCGCGCAAGATGGTGCGCGAAGTTTCTGAGCGCTACAACCTCAACCTCGACCCCGATGCGATTGTCGAAGACCTGCCGGTGGGCGTGCGCCAACGCGTCGAGATCGTGAAGGTTTTGTTGCGCGACGCAAAAATCGTCGTGTTCGACGAGCCGACCGCCGTGTTGACCCCGAGCGAAATTCTGGAGTTTTTCGAGATCGTGCGCACGTTGATCAAATCGGGCAAAGGTGTCGTGTTCATCACCCACAAACTGAAAGAAGCGCTGACGATCGCCGATCGCATCAACGTGTTGCGGCGCGGCAAAGTCGCGGGTGACGCCGACCCGAAGACCGCCTCGGAGGCCCAGATCGCCGAGATGATGGTGGGTCGCCCCGTGCAACTGACCGTCGACAAGAAACCCGCGAGTCCGAAACAGGTCGTGTTGAGCGTGAGAGATCTGAGTCTGATCGACCCGGACGGTCGAACCGTGGTCGACCAAGTGTCGTTCGAGGTGCGGGCTGGCGAGATCGTCGGTATCGCCGGCGTGCAGGGCAACGGACAGACCGAATTGGTCATGGCGTTGAGCGGTTTGCGCAACGCGAATTCTGGGGTCGTCGAACTCGACGGCAAAGATGTGACCAAGGCTTCGCCGCGAGATCGCCACAGTTTGGGGATGGGTCATGTGCCCGAAGATCGCCAGCGACAGGGGTTGATAACTGGGATGTCGATCACCGAGAACCTTGTCTTGACCCGGTATCACGACAAAGAGTTCTGTGACGGCATGAGGATGAGATGGTCGGACGCGTCGAAGAAGGCCAAAGAGTTGGTGGCAAATTACGACATTCGAACCAGTGATCCCGATCAGTTGGCGTCGACACTGTCGGGCGGCAACCAACAGAAGGTCATCGTCGCCAGAGAACTGAGCAGGAAGATCGGCCTGGTTCTTGCGGCCCAACCCACGCGCGGTATCGATGTGGGCAGCATCGAATACATCCACGAACAGATCGTCAAAGAAAGAGACTCGGGCACCGCGGTGTTGATCGTGAGCACCGAGCTCGATGAAGTGATGGCGCTGTCCGACAGGTTGTTGGTGATGTATCGGGGGAGAATAGTCGCCGATCTTGACCCGAAAAAGATCAGCCACATGGATGTGGGTCTGTACATGGCGGGTTCGCGGCCAGAAAGTGCCGTCGGGTCGCGCCGATGAAAGATTTGCTCAAATCGCTGCGCTACACCCTGCTGGCGCTGTTGGCGTCGCTGTTGGTGGGGGCGGTGATCATCGTCGTGACCGACATCGATGCGTTGAAAGTCGGCGATTACGGCAAGGCGTTCTCGACCGTGCTGACCGCATACAAGTCTTTGTTCGAAGGTTCGTTCTGGGGTGTGCGATCGATTTCAAACACGATCACCGGCACGACGCCGTTGTTGCTGAGCGGTCTCGCGGTTTCTGTGGCGTTCAAGGCGGGTTTGTTCAACATCGGCGCGACGGGTCAAATGTTGGTCGGTGGAATGACGGCGTTGTGGGTCGGGTTCACGATGAGCGGTCCGGGTTGGCTGCAAGTGCCCCTCGCGGTGTTGGCGGGGGCGATCGGCGGCGCGATTTACGGCGGCATCGCCGGCGTGCTGAAGGCCCGCACCGGGGCGCACGAAGTGATCACGACGATCATGCTCAACAGCATCGCCAGTTTTTTGGTGCTGTGGCTGTTGAAGACGACTGTCTTTCAGCGCGAGGGTCGACCCGACCCGATTTCGAAACTGATCGCCGACGAGGCGCATCTTCCCCGACTGTTCGGCTTTTTGGAGGGGAGATCTGATCTGGTCGCGCACTCGGGTCTTTTCGTCGCGCTGTCGGCGACCTACGGATATTGGTATCTGCTCACGCGCACGACGCTGGGTTTCGAACTTCGCGCCACGGGTTTGAACAGCGATGCGGCGAAGTACGCCGGCATGAAATCAAAAACTTTGATGGTGGTGGCGATGCTGCTGGCCGGGGGTTTCGCGGGCATGGCTGGCGCGACCGAAGTGCTCGGCACTTATGGCTATGCGTCGACGAGTTTGGCGGGCAACATCGGGTTCGATGCGATCGCCGTGGCGCTGCTCGGTCAGTCGTCGCCGATCGGCACGCTGGTGTCGGCGCTGTTGTTCGGCGCGCTGCAGGCGGGTGGTCGCTCGATGCAGGCCCACACCGATGTGCCCGTCGACCTGATAATCGTGTTGCGCGCCTTGATCGTGGTCTTCGTCGCCGCGCCGCTGTTGGTCAAGGCGATGTTCAGGGTCAAATCGCAGGTTTCGGCCCAGGGTCAGACCTTCAGGGGGTGGGGCGGGTGAACCAGGTGAACCAGGTCGCAGAGAGTTTGGTGTTGTCGGCCGAGCAGAAAAAACGCGCACGCAATGTCGGCTTTGCATATTTGGGTTTGGCGGTGATCACGATGCTCGTCTTCTCGCGACGACCCGGCGACGCAGGTTTCAGGTTGACCGAGGGCGGCGCACTGCTGACTCTGCCAGCCCAGCAGATCGCATGGATATTCGGTCTCGTATTCGTCGGCCTCGGGTCGGCGCAACTTTGGCGAGGCTTCGGCAAGATCTCGAACATCGTGCTGGCGTTGGCGACGGCGATGTTCGTGATGAGTTTCTTGTCGTGGGCCACGGCGGGTGAGTCGTTCAGTCTGGTCGGCATGCTGCAAGACACGGTCGCGCGCAGCGTGCCGATAACCCTTGGCGCGCTCGGCGGCATTTTGTGCGAACGCAGCGGCGTGATCAACATTGCGATCGAGGGCATGTTGTTGGCCGGCGCGTTCACGGGCGCGGTCGGTGCGTCGCTCACGAACCTGTGGTTCGGCACGGTCATTGCGGTGCTCACGGGCGTGTTGTTGGCGTGGATACTCGGGGTTTTTTCGATCAAGTATCGAGTCGATCAGGTGATCGTCGGCTTTGCGATCAATTTCTTCGCGCTCGGTATCACATCGTTCTTGAGTTTCCGCGTGCTCGTGCCGAATCCCGACTACAACTCGCTCGTGCCGGTGATGCCGATTTCGGTGCCGTTGTTGTCGAAGATTCCGTTCATCGGGCAGATCTTTTTCGTGCAGACGATTTTCGTCTATTTTTCGTTTGCCGCGGTGGCGCTCTTGACTTGGTCGATGTATCGCACGCGTTGGGGTTTGCGCACCAGAGCCGCGGGCGAGTATCCGAAAGCGGCCGGCACACTTGGCGTCGATGTCATCAAATTGCGCTATCGAAACTTGCTGATAGCTGGGGCCGTCGCGGGCATCGGCGGTGCATGGTGGCCGATCGGCACGGTGGGGCGGTTCGACCAAAACATCACGGGTGGTCGCGGTTTCATCGCCTTGGCAGCGGTGATTTTCGGTCGATGGCACCCGGTCGGGGCGTTCAGCGGCGCGTTGGTTTTCGCGTTGGCCGAGGCGGTGCGGTTGAAGATCGGCAACTTCGACACCGGCATCCCGAGCGAATTCTTGTTGATGGCGCCGTATTTCGTGACCCTGGTTGTCGTCGCCGGTTTCGTCGGCGTGAGTCGCGCACCGAAAGCGGCGGGCCAGCCCTACGACGAGCAGTAGAAACTATTTGCCCTTGGGGCGAAACGCGACGAGACCGTTGGTCAGTTCGAGTCGCGGGCCGTTGATCAGGTCGATGCAATAGGGAACCGCGGGCATCACCGCGTCGAGGCATTCGGCGATCGACGATGGCTTGCCCGGCAAGTTGATGATCAGTGCACCCGCGCGGATGCCGGCGGTTTGTCGTGACAAGATCGCGGTGGGCACGGCTTTGAGCGATGTCGCGCGCATCAGTTCGCCGAAACCGGGCATCATCTTTTCGCAGACCTGTTCGGTGGCCTCGGGTGTGACATCGCGCAACGCGGGGCCGGTGCCGCCAGTCGTGACGATCAGGCAACATCTCTCGATGTCGGCGAGTTCGCGGAGGGTTGCGGCGACGACATCGACTTCATCGGCGATGACCCTGGCCACCGGTCGCCAAGGCGACGACAAATGCTTGCCGAAATATTCGTGAATCGCCGGGCCGCCCAGATCTTTGTAGACGCCGGCCGAGGCGCGATCAGAAACCGTGACGATGCCGATCTTGGCCGTCGGTTCGTGCCCCTGGTCAGTCGTGGTCATGGCTCACCAAAAAAGGTTTTGCGGGTCGTTGTATTTCCTGCCGAACGAGAGTTTGCGCACGATCGACTTGAAGATTTGTCGCCAGCCGAAACGAAAACCGGTCAGCGACCTTGCCGTCAACGAGACGGCCTGGAGTCGCTCGATCGAGGCGCGCAATCCCAGCAACATCGCCGTCTCCGACGCGCCGAACACCAGCGGCTGGATCGATGCGGCAAATTCGTGTTTCGCAAACCCGAAAGTCTCGTAGTCGGTGGCATACACGGCCTGCAGGCGATTGGCGGTGTGCTGGTCGCAGACCTGCTCGAGTTTGATGCCGAAACCGACATTGTGTCGCTCGAGCGAGAGCGTCGTGCCGGCCCGACGGTTGACCTCGTCGACCAACCGTTGC
The DNA here is from genome assembly GCA_016871295.1 of Actinomycetota bacterium. GTDB lineage: Bacteria > Actinomycetota > Acidimicrobiia > Acidimicrobiales > Ilumatobacteraceae > BACL27. Next base: position 28,749 of record VFZD01000013.1, read on the forward strand.
ATCTCGGCGGGGTTTTCGACGCTGGCGACCATGTTGTAGTTGAACTTGTCGGGGTGCACGATATGCGACTGGGGCAGGAAGTGGTGGTCGTCCATGAATTCGTTGGTGTGTTCGGCGATCATTTTGGCGAACAATGCGAAACTCTCGCTGACGTTGATCTTGCCGTCGAGAATCTGATCTTGGCAGAGTTCGATCGCCTTTTCGGGCGTGCCCGGCGCGCGCGAGAGGATTCGGTTCTCCCACGCCGAATAAGCGCGCGAAAGCGGATCGCGCGTGGCATAGACGCGAAGCCACTCGGGAGAGTTCAGGATTTCGTCGATTTCCGCGGCCTTCATGTCGATCAACTTCGTCAGGCCGTTGACGCCGAGTTCGTGAATCGTCTGCGCGCGGGCCATGTGCGGGCTGATCAGGCGATCGACGCGAGATTGGTCGTAGGTCGCGCCCGCCTTGGCCAAAAGCATCTTGATGCTGCTGCAGGCGACCTTGGTCGTCGGACAATACATGACCTTGAGACGGGGGGCGACGAGCAAGAAGCCCGCATACGGTTTCGACGGAAAATCCTTTTCACTCACCATTGGGCATCACCTGATGTCATTGACCCGCACGAACCAGAAGTTTGGCCATGATCAAGGCGACCGATTGGGCCAGGGTTTCGTTGTTCGCGCCGACGACGACCTCGGCATTCTTCGGCGGCTCGTAGACGCTGTCGAAACCGCTCAGGCCCGAGATCGCACCGCTGCGCGCCTTGGCGTAGAGGCCTTTCGTGTCGCGTCGCTCGCATTCGTCGATCGGGGTGGCGACATGAACTTCGATGAATCGAAGATTCTTATCGACATGGATTTTTCGCGCGCTCTCTCGCGAGGCGATGAACGGCGAGATGATCGGCACGATCGCCACCAGGCCCGCGTCGGCGAACAGACACGACACCTCGGCGACGCGGCGAATGTTTTCGGTGCGATCAGAGTCGCTGTAGCCGAGGTCGTTGTTGATGCCGTGGCGCAAGTTGTCGGCGTCGAGAATGTATGCAAGACGGCTCGTGTTCAGAAGCTCGCGCGCGAGTTCGTTGGCGATGGTTGATTTTCCCGAACCCGAAAGACCCGTGAGCCAGACGGTCGCCCCCGACAAACCGTGCCTCATCCACCGTTGCGGGCGGGTTACCGCAGGTTCGTGCCAGACGGGTTGGTTCATCGTTCAAAGTTTACGAGTCGGCGACGCTACGAACGGGGCGAGAGCAGCATGCCTGCCGCGGCGGTTTGGCCGGTCGACTCATCGATCAAGATGAACGAGCCCGTCGTACGGTTTTGATGGTAGTCGTCGAACAACAGGGGGCTCGTGGTGTGCAGCGTCACCCTGCCGATCTCGTTGAATTTGAGTTCCTTGATGTTCGGCTCGCGGTGCAGGTTGTTGATGTCGAGACGATACAGAACATCGGAGATCTTGCCGCGCGCGAGCTTGGTGGTGTGCTTGATCGAATAAATCTTGTCGATCTGCAACGGTGCGGCGTCATCCATCCAACAGAGCATCGCCTCGAGTTCTTGTGACGAACGAGGACGATTGGTCGGCCGACAGATCATGTCGCCGCGCGTGATCGAAAGGTCGTCGGCCAAGAGAATCGTCACGGCTTGACCGGGCTCGGCTTGGGTCAGCGGCCCGTCGGGTGAGTCGATCGCGGTGATCGTGCTGGTCAACCCCGACGGCATGACCATGATTTCATCGCCGACCCGCATAACGCCGCCGGCGACTCGACCCGCATAACCGCGATAGTCGGGATTGTCGGCGCGCTGGGGTCGAATCACATATTGCACGGGAAACCTGGTGTCGATGCGATTGCTGTCGCTGGCGGTGTAGATGTTTTCGAGGTGGTGCAACAATGTCGAGCCTTCGAACCACGGCATGTTCGCCGAGCGACTGACGACGTTGTCGCCGGCGAGCGCGCTGATCGGCAGAAAGGTGACATCGCGCAGGTCGAGGCGTGCGGCGAAATTTTCGAACTCTTGGCGGATGTTGTTGAAAACCTCGAGGTCGTAGTTGACGAGGTCCATTTTGTTGACGCAGATCACCAGGTGGGGTACGCCCAACAGTGAGACGAGCAGGCTGTGGCGCCGCGTCTGCTCGACTATTCCCGCGCGGGCGTCGACTAGCACGATCGCCAAGTCGGCGTTCGACGCCCCGGTGATCATGTTGCGGGTGTACTGAATGTGACCCGGACAATCGGCGATGATGAAGCCGCGTTTTGGCGTGGCGAAATAGCGGTAGGCGACGTCGATCGTGATGCTTTGTTCTCGCTCGGCGCGCAAACCATCGGTGAGCAACGACAGGTCGACATAGTCGTCGCCGCGTCGCTTGCTGACGGCTTCGATGTGTTCGAGTTGGTCCTCGAAGATGCTCTTCGAGTCGTAGAGCAGCCGCCCGATGAGCGTCGACTTGCCGTCGTCGACCGAGCCGACGGTGGCGAAGTGCAGGCGTTGCATCAGAAGTATCCCAATTTTTTGCGGTCTTCCATGCCCGCCTCGGAAATTCGGTCGTCGGCGCGAGTCGCGCCGCGTTCGGTGATTCTGGCGACCGAGGTTTCGGCGATCACCTGGTCGATGGTCGTGGCCGATGATTCGATCGCCGCGGTGCAGGTCGCGTCGCCGACGGTGCGAAATCTGACGAGTTCCTCGCTGACTAACTCGTCTTTTTCGGGTTGCAAAAACGGCGAGACGGCCATCCACATGTTGTCGCGTCGAAAGACTTGGCGTCGATGGGCGAAGTAGATGCTCGGCAGATCGATGTTGTAGTCGCCGATGAAACGCCAGACATCTAGTTCGGTCCAGTTCGATATGGGGAAGATTCTGAAATGTTCGCCGGGTTTGTGACGCCCGTTGTAAATTCCCCAGAGTTCGGGTCTTTGGGTTTTTGGGTCCCACTGGCCGAAAGCGTCGCGATGAGAATAGACGCGTTCTTTGGCCCGCGCGCGTTCTTCGTCGCGGCGCGCGCCACCGAACACGGCATCGAACCTGTGTTCTTTGATCGCGTCGAGCAGCGTCACCGTCTGCAACGGATTGCGACTGGCTCTCGGCCCGACGGCTTCTTGCACGCGCCCCGCGTCGATCGACGCCTGAACCGAGCCGACTATCAATTGCACATCGAGGTTGCGCACCGTTCGGTCACGAAAATCGATCACCTCGGAAAAATTGTGGCCCGTGTCGATGTGCATCACCGGAAACGGCACCCGAGCGGGGCTGAACGCACGAACGGCGAGGTGAAGCATGACCACCGAGTCTTTGCCGCCCGAGAAAAGCATCACGGGGCGCTCGAATTCGGCGGCGACTTCGCGGATAATCGTGACCGATTCGTCAATCAGACTGCGCAATGCTGATTTCACCATCATCAGTTTAGGGCTTGCCGTCGCGGCACGAGTGCACGAACGCCGAGATGTCAAAGCGTGAATTGTTCGGCAATTAGTGTGACGGGAGAGGAAAATCGTGGCGCGCCTGAACAAATCGAGTTCGAATGCAGAAATCTTGGCCGTGTTGAACGAGACGGCCGATGCGGTGGGCGCCGTCTTACGGGCGAACACAGATTGGTCGCTTTCGGGTTTGCGCGACACGCAATACTCGGTCGATCTGCGTGCCGACGCCGCGGGGCTCGAGGCCTTGCGGGGTGCCGGTGTCGCCGTGCTCTCGGAAGAAAGCCAGCTCACTGGCGTGTTTGGGGACGACGATCTTTGCGTCGTTTTGGATCCGTTGGACGGTTCGACGAATGCCAGCCGAGGTGTGCCATGGTTCGCCACTGCGCTGTGCGCGATCGACAAAAACGGTATGCGCGCGGGGCTCGTGGTCAATCAGGCCAACGGCCACGACCGATATTGGGCGACAGCCGGCGGAGGAGCGTTTCACAACGGCGCGGCGATGCGACCGAGCGGTTGCGTCGATTTGGGCGAGGCTGTGGTCGGTATCTCGGGCATTCCGAAACAGCGACCAAGGTGGAATCAGTTTCGTGCGTTCGGCGCGGCGACCCTAGATCTATGCCTGGTCGCCGACGGGGTGATCGATGCGTGGATCGATTTCTACACCCACGGTGTTTGGGACTATCTGGCCAGCGCATTGATCTGTCAAGAGGCGGGTGCGCAAATTGTCGACCATCAAGATCGCAGCCTGGTCGTCCATGAGCACGCGCAGCGTCGCACGCCGATCGCCGCCGCCACAGCAGAGCTGCTGGCCAGCGTTCGTCGAATCCGCGGGCAGCAAAACTGAGATGACGCGCAAGCCCCATAGTCCGGCCGGTTTTTTGGAGCGGTTCGTCGCGGTCGAGGTGCGCGCGGCGAGTTTGATTTTTGGCGCGGCGCTGTTGGGTGTCGCGCTTGCGACCTTCGGCGACTTTTACGTGCACAAC
>VFZD01000014.1 GCA_016871295.1 Actinomycetota bacterium
GCATCGCGGGCGGGCTTGACAATTAACCCGGCTACAACCTCTCGATGATCATCGCCATGCCTTGGCCCCCGCCAACGCACATCGACTCGAGACCGAATCGCTTGTCGGTGTGTTGCAGTCCGTTGATCAAAGTGGTCATGATGCGCGCGCCCGTCATCCCGAACGGGTGACCCAATGCGATTGCGCCACCATGCACGTTCAGTTTCTCCATTGGTATGCCGAGGTGCTTCGCCGACGGAATCACCTGCGCGGCGAACGCTTCGTTGATTTCGACAAGGTCGATTTGATCGATCGTCATCCCCGCGCGCTTGAGCGTCTGACGACAGGCTTCGACCGGGCCGAGCCCCATGATCTCGGGATTCAAACCCGACACACCCGAGGCCACGATTCGCGCCAACGGTTTGATGCCGAGTTTTTTCGCCTTCGTGTCGCTCATCACGACGACCGCGGCGGCGCCATCGTTCAGCGGGCACGCGTTGCCCGCGGTGATCTCGCCGTCGGGTCGAAAAACCGGCTTCAGTTCGGCGAGTTTTTCGACGGTGGTTCCCGCGCGCGGTCCGTCGTCTTTGACCACGACGGTGCCGTTGGGCAGAGTAAGCGGGGTGATCTCGCGCTCGAAGAACCCGTTCTCTTGGTTGGCCACGGCGCGTTGCTGGCTGCGCGCGCCGAACTCATCCATTTCGCGTCGTGTCACGCCCTCGAGTTCGCGAACATTTTCCGCAGTTTGACCCATGGCGATATACACGTCGGGCAAACCAGGGGCGGGCGACCAAACGCCCTGACCGCCGGCGGCGCGCGCCTTGGTGCGTTCGCCCGAGGGTTTGAAGATCGCGTTCGGAGCCATGTCGCTCGCGCCTGACGCGTACCGACTGACGGTCTCGACACCCGCGCTGATGAAGCAGTCGCCCTCGCCCGCTTTGATCGCGTGAGCCGCCATGCGAATCGTCTGCAAACTCGCCGAGCAATAACGATTCACGGTGACACCGGGTGCGTTGTCGAGCCCGGCCAAGACGGCGACGACACGGGCGATGTTGAACCCGGCTTCCCCCGCGGGTTGACCGCAACCCATGATCAGGTCTTCGATGTCGTCGGCTTTCAGTTGCGGCACTTTGGCCATCAACGCGCGCACGATCTGCACCGACATGTCGTCGGGGCGCAGTTCGACGAGCGAGCCCTTGTTCGCTCGGCCGATCGGGCTGCGGGCGGTGGCGACGATTACTGCTTCTGGCATGGCTCTGGCTCCTCGAAAATCACGATGTTCGTTTCTGATCGTGCCACAAATTGCTCACATTCAGTTGTGCAAACTTTAGTCGCAAACTCGCTGTTCGACGAAGTCACTCGACAACAAAATAAGACACATGAGCGTCATAGTAGAAACGTTGCAGGCGCACACCGGAAAGTGAAATGTTTTCCTTGAGAGCCACTGTTTCGCCCTGCCACCGCTTCTGACCCGCCTCGTCAAAACCGACGACTCCACCTTTTGGAACCAACGGCAGCAAGTGCTTCAGAGCGACAGCGGTCGGCTCGTAAATATCAAAGTCCAAATACAAGAGGGCGATTATCAGGTAAGGATTGTTTTGAACATATTCGGGAATCGTCTCAATCGCATCACCCTTGACAAGTTCAACTTTGGGTATGTGCCCGATCGTGCGGTTCTTGTCTTGCAGTGCGACCCACCGTGCAAGATGCTCATAGTCAGTGTTCTGCATATGACCCACCACGCCAGCGGGATCATGTTTTGATACCGACGGAAAACCTTCGAAAGTATCAAAGCCGATAATTTTTCGATTGAAATTTGTCGGCTCGAGAATTGTTGAAAGGTGCTGGTAAAGCATCAGTGAATTGCCTCGATGAACACCGCACTCGACAATCGATCCATGTACGCCCAAAATTTTTTCAAACAAATGGATACGCGTCAAAATCAGAGTCACCAATTGGCGGTCGAGATAAACAAAAGGGGCTTCAGCGACGTCAGACGCGGCCATCTGATCGAACATCCGGAGCCTCTCCGCACGATATTCAATCTCCGAGCTGACTTCGGTGCGACGCTCACCAATGTTCGGCCGAAAACTTTGCTTGTTGTCCACGGAGCAAGATTAACCGCTCTTGGCGCCCGCAATTGATTCGCCGTTGAAGCGCCGCTCTATATTTGGGGCGTGCAGTTGTTCGATGTGTCTTTGGAAGAAGTCGACCTGTCGTCGCCCGAGTTTTGGCTGCGACCGCGCGACTATCGCGAGTCGGCATTCGCCAAACTTCGAAACACCGACCCGTATCGGTACTTCAAAGAGTTTGAATACCCCTTGCCGATCCGCCCCAACGGCCCCGGATATATCGCCCTGACCCGCCACGACGACATTTGGCACGTGAGTCGCAACCCGCAGTTGTTCTGCAGCGGCAAGGGTTCGAACATCCCCGATCTGTCGAAAGAAATGAACGAGTTTTTCGGGTCGATGATCGCGATGGACGACCCCAAACACTTTCGCCTGCGGTCGATCGTCTCGAAGGGTTTTACTCCGCGCGAGATTTCGCGAATCGAAGAATATGTGAAGGTCAGGGCGCGCACGATTATCGACGCAGTTTTGGATGAATTCGCCGGCAAAGAATTCGATTTCGTCGACAACATCGCCGCCAAGTTTCCGCTGCAGATCATTTGCGAGATGATGGGGATTCCTGCCGAGGACGAGCGGCAGGTCTTCAACTGGACGAACACGATCTTGGGGGCGGGCGACCCCGATTTCGGCGGAACGTTCGAGGGGCTGATGGAGGCGGCGATCGGAATGTTCTCGTACGCGCAGGCCCTGGGTGAGGCCCGCTTGGCCAAACCCACCGACGACTTGACGAGCGTGATGATGCACGCGGTCGTCGACGGCGAGCGGCTGACCAGCCAAGAATTCGGGAGTTTTTTCATTCTGTTGGTCGTGGCCGGCAACGAAACGACGCGCAATGCGATCACCCACGGCATGCTGGCGCTGACCGAGAATCCCGATCAGCGCAAGACTTGGTTCGACAACTTCGATGCGCACACGAAGACGGCGGTCGAAGAGATCGTGCGCTGGGCGACGCCGGTCATTCACTTTCGTCGCACCGCGACGCAAGACACCGAAATCAACGGGTTCAAGGTCAAGACCGACCAGAAGGTCGTGCTGTTTTACAACTCGGGCAACCGCGACGAGCGGGTGTTTGCCGAGCCGTTCAAGTTCGATGTGACTCGCGCCGCCCAACCCACCCAGATCGGTTTCGGCGCCGGCGGGCCGCACTTTTGTCTGGGCGCGAACTTGGCGCGACGCGAGATCGCCGTGATGTTCGACGAGATTCGTCGACGCACACCGAACCTTCAGATCACCGGCGAACCCGCCTACCTGCAGAGCAGTTTCATCAACGGCATCAAACGCGTCAACTGCCGACTCGACTAGTCGAGGATGGCGGGGGTGTGCGCGAGCGCGAGCGGGCCGTGGTTGATGCGGGGCAAGACATATTTGGCGAACAAGTCGCACTCTTTCAGATGCGGGTAACCCGACAAGATAAACGCCGACACGCCGGCATCGATCAACTCGTTTAGTTTGCTCGTCACCTGATCGGGGTCGCCGACAATCGCGATGCCCGCCCCGCTGCGGGCCCGCCCCACGCCCGTCCACAAGTTTTGCTCGATGTAGCCCTCGTCGTCGGCCGCGGTTCGCAGTTCGCTCTGCCGATTCACGCCGGTCGAGGTCGAGTCGAGCGACCTGGCTCGAATCAAATCGCCCGTCACCGGGTCGAGACGCGACAACAAACGACGCGCGGCCTCCCGCGCCTCGCGCTCGGTCTCGCGCACGATCACGTGACTGCGCCAACCGAAACTCATCGGGCGATTGTTTCGTTGTGCCCGCTGTGTCAGGTCGAGCACCACAGAGGAAATTTTCGCCGTCGTATCCGGCCACATCAGATAAACGTCGGCGCTGGCCGCGGCACAGTCGCGCGCCGCTTCTGATAATCCCCCGAAATAAATCGGCGGGCAGCCCATGCCCTGCGACGAAATTCTCGGCGGATCGATGTGCACCTGCAAGAACTCGCCCTCGAGATTCACGGTTCTTCCCTCCAATAGTTCGCCGAGAACATACAGATACTCGGTGGTGCGTCGATATCGAGACTCGCTCGAGAGTTGTTCACCCGGCATCTCCGAGGAGATCGCGTTGAGCACAAGACGCGAGTTCGAGATCTGCTGCAGGGTCGCGATCTGTCTGGCGAGTTGCGGCACGACGACTTCGCCGAGTCGTATCGCGAGCAACAACCTGATCTCGTGGGTCAGCGTCGCAATCGCCGCCGAGAAAGCCGCGGCGTCGATGCCCAGGCTGTAACCCGAAGGCAGAAGCACGTTGTCGAAGCCGTTTGTCTCGGCGCGGCGAACGATGTCGCTGCAGTGCAACCACGAGGATTGCAGATCTTCGTCGGGCACACCCAAGAACTCGTAGTCGTCGTCGCAGAGCGCGGCGAACCACGCGACTTCGACAGGCGAACGATTGTCGGTCACGGGCTAAATCTAGCCCGGGACGTTTTTACGGGTTCTTTGGTCTTACGAACAGCCGCTCGAAGAACCGCAGTCGCCACAAACATGACAAGCCCCGGCGCGTTGAATGTTCGCCGACCCGCACGCCGCACAAATCATGCCCGTGCCCGCCGCTTTGGTCGAACCATGGCTCGGTGGGGCCGAGTAAGTGCCCGCGTCGATCTGGGCCGCGAGGTCGCTCGCCGACGGAATCGTCTTCGGATCGGCGAAGAGATCGGTGCCTTGCATCGTTTCAACGATCGACTCTTCGACCCCAGGAAGCGTCGGCTGCAGGCGCTCTTCGCGGGTGTAGACGCCCAACTCGGCGCGTTCGTCGGTGGTCAGATATTCGACGGCCAGACGACGGAACAGATAGTCGACGATCGAAGAGGCCATGCGGATATCCGGGTCGTCGGTCATGCCGGCGGGTTCGAAACGCGTGTTGACGAACGCCTCGATGAAGGCGCGCATCGGCACACCGTATTGCAGCCCATACGAGATGCTCTTGGCGAAGGCGTCCATGATGCCGGCAAGGGTCGAACCCTGCTTCGACACCGTGAGGAAGACTTCACCCGGTCGGCCATCCGAGTATTCGCCGATCGTGGCGAAACCCTTGCAGTCGGCGACCCTGAACTCGAATGTTCGGCCGCGACGCGAACGCGGCAGTTTTTCGCGCACTGGTTGGTGCACCACCCGCTCGACGATTCGCTCGGCGACATGGGTCGCCGCACCGGCGGCGCCACCCGATGTCGAGCCCTGTTCGCCGTCTTTCTTCATCGTCGAAAGCGGTTGTCCAACTTTGCAGTTGTCGCGATAGATCGCCACCGCCTTGACGCCGAGTTCCCACGCCAGCATGTGCAGGTTCTCGATGTCTTCGATCGACGCCTCTTCGGGCATGTTCACCGTCTTGGAAATCGCGCCCGACAGGAACGGCTGGGTCGCACCCATCATGCGCACGTGACCCTCGTAGTGAATCGTGTTGTCCCCCATCGAGCAGGCGAACACCGGCAGGTGCTCGGCCTTCAGCTCGGGCGAACCGACGATCGACTTGTTCTGGTCGATGTAGGCGACGATGCGATCGACGACCGGTGCCTCGTAACCGAGTTGACGCAGCGCACGCGGCACGGTTTGGTTGACGATCGTCATGTTGCCGCCGCCGACCAATTTCTTGAACTTGACCAGACCCAGGTCTGGTTCGATGCCGGTGGTGTCGCAGTCCATCATCAGACCGATGGTGCCCGTCGGCGCCAACACGCTGGCCTGACTGTTGCGCACGCCGTATTCTTCGCCGTCGCGCACGGCTGAGTCCCATGCGGCGGTGGCGGCCTCGACGAGGTTCGGTTGCACGACCCCGATGTTGTCGATTTCTTTGTTCGCGTCACGGTGCATGCGCAACACGTTGAGCATGTAGCGCTCGTTGGCCGAGAAACCGGCGAACGGCCCCATGCGGCTCGCGGTGCGTGCGCTCGTGGCGTAGGCGTGACCCGTCATCAACGAAGTCAACGCGGCCGCCCATGCGCGACCACCCGTCGAGTCGTAGGGCATGCCGAGCGCCATCAGCAACGCGCCGAGGTTGGCGTAACCGAGACCCAACTGCCTGAACAGGCGGCTGTTTTCGGCGATTTTTTCGGTCGGATAATCGGCGTTGCCGACGAGAATTTCTTGCGCGGTGAACATCACTTCGATCGTGTGCATGTACGACTCGACGTCGAACGAGTCGTCGTCGCCGAGATATTTCAACAGGTTGATCGACGCCAGGTTGCACGCCGAGTTGTCGATGTGCATGTATTCGCTGCACGGGTTCGAGCCGTTGATTCGGCCGGCGGCATGGGCCGTGTGCCACTTGTTGATCGTCGTGTCGAACTGCAGACCCGGGTCTGCGCACTCCCACGACGCGGTGGCGATTTGACGCCACAGGTCGCGGGCTCGAATCGTGCGCACCACTCGCCCGTCTTTGACGGCTGTCAGATTCCAGTCGGCGTCGTCTTTGACGGCCTGCATGAACTCGTCGGTGACGCGCACCGAGTTGTTGGCGTTTTGATATTGCACCGAGAATGAATCGGCGCCGTCGAGATCCATGTCGAAGCCGGCGTCGCGCAACGCCCTCGCCTTTTTCTCTTCGCGCGATTTGCACCACACGAATTCTTCGATGTCGGGATGGCTCGCGTTGAGGATGACCATCTTTGCGGCACGACGAGTTTTTCCGCCCGACTTGATCGTGCCGGCCGATGCGTCGGCACCGCGCATGAAACTGACCGGGCCCGACGCCGTGCCACCACCCTTGAGGTTCTCGGCGCTGCTGCGAATGTTCGAGAGGTTGATGCCGGCACCCGAGCCGCCCTTGAAAATGATGCCCTCTTCTTTGTACCAATTCAAGATCGCGTCCATGGTGTCGTCGACGGAAAGAATGAAACAAGCGCTGGCTTGTTGTGGCACGCCGTTGACGCCGATGTTGAACCACACCGGCGAGTTGAACGAGGCCCGTTGCGTGATCAAAATGAATTTGAGCTCGTTGCAAAACGAATCTGCCTCGTCTTGGTCGATGAAGTAACCGCACTCCGAGCCCCACTTGGTGATCGTCTCGGCGACACGATCGACGACTTGACGCATCGAGTCTTCGCGCTCTGCCGTGCCGGGCGTACCGCGAAAATATTTTTGGGCGACGATGTTCGTCGCATTCAACGACCAAGAGACGGGAAACTCGACCCCGAGTTGCTCGAACGCGACGGTGCCGTCTTTCCAGTTCTTGATCTGCGCGTCGCGACGCTCCCAGACCACTTGGTCGTATGGGTGCACGCCCGGTGCCGTGAAGTGACGACGGATTCCGATCGACAAACGCTCTGGCGCGAGTGACATGTTCTCTGACCTTTACTTTCTCTTGATCCTTGTATTGCAAATTCGAATTAAACTTCTTCTTAACAATCGGTGACGAAGCTGTTTTGGGGTGCGTTTCACACCCCACCTGGGTCTCGGTAGAGACCACAAGATGTTGTGTGCAACTGCCCCCCATTGCAGTTCCGCCCACAATCGGTAGTACCAGATTACAGCACTGTTATTCGATCTTGTCAATCATTTCGCGGGCCTATTTTTACCACCTTTTGCGGCTTTGGTTGACCGAACCTCAGCCTATGGCCGGCACCCTGTGGATTGGAAGTGGATAAGCATGTGAATTTCAAAAAATTGGCTCGACCACGACGGGTATCCCGTTCAACACACTGTTGCCCGACAACGGGTCGATTTCTCGCTCGTCGGTGAGCACGTTCGAGTTCACTCCGGCGTGAAGTTTGGCCACTCGCGTTTGGGTGCCTTCAACCGAATGCCCCCAGCCGTGCGGCAGACTCACGACCCCGCGACGAATCGAGTCGGTGATCTCGACGGGTGCATCGACGACACCCACGCGACTTTTCACGCGCACCAAAGTTTCGGGGTTCACGCCGAGTCTTTGCGCATCATCCGGGTTCATCTGCAACGTGCAACGGTTTTTCCCTTTGACGAGAACCTCGATGTTGTGCATCCACGAGTTGTTCGATCGCAGGTGACGACGACCCACCAACACCATTTGCCCCGAACCGGCTTTCTCGGTCGTCTCGGCCAGTCGAGCCTCGAGACGAACAAGATCTTTGATCAGCGAGGATGGCGCAAGCTCGATCTTGCCCGACGGCGTGCGCAACACTTCTGGCAACCGCGACTCGAGCGCGCCAAAGTCGATGCCGTGCGGCGCCGCGATCAATTTGTCGAGGGTCAACCCGTCGGGTACCGAACCGAATCCGTCACCGAACGGGCCGACTCGCAACATGAAATCCAAAATTCTGTCGGGGCCTCGCCGACCCGACTTCGAGAGTTCGGTGACGAGTTCTCGGTCGTCCCGGCCAAAGACATTCGACGACGAATCTTTTGTCGCACCCCGCACGATCGAGTCGAGCGCGAGATCGTCTACCGCGCTCACATCGGCGTCGGCTCCCAAACCCGCGGCGATCGCCGAGAGCTTGGCCAAGATCTCCCACTCGTCGGGGGTTTCGGGCGCAAGCGGCAGGACCGGCTCGCTGTAGTTGGCGACGTTGCGCACCGCAAACGTCAACAGAGCCAAGTCATAATGACTGCGCTGCAACTGCGATGGTGGCGGCAGGATCACGTCGGCAAATCTTGAAGTTTCGTTCAGATACATGTCGACGCTGACCATGAACTCAAGATCTCCCAGCGCCTTGGCCAGTCGAACGCTGTTGGGTGTCGACAACACGGGGTTTCCGCCGACCACGACCATCGCCCGGATCTGCCCGTCACCTGGCGTTTCAATCTCTTCGGCCATCGCCGCCGCGGGATATTCGCCGAGCACTTCGGGATGTCGACCGACGCGCGAAAATCCGCGCCCGGTGCGAAATCCCTTGCCCACGCCGGCCGTGCCACGGGTGTTGTCGCTACCGGCGACGGGCAACGGAAACATCGCCCCGCCGACACGATCCAGATTGCCCGTGAAGATATTGACGACATCGACGAGCCATGACGCCGTCGTGCCGAAACTCGAGGTGCATGTGCCGATTCGGCCGTAAACCGCGGCCGATTCTGAGTCGCGCAGTTCGCGGGCGATGCGCCGAATCGTTTGCGCATCGATGCCGGTCGTTGTCGCGACGGCCTCGGGCGTGAACGGCGAAAGAGCCGCCACGACTTCGTCGACCCCCACCAGATACGCACCGAGTCGCTCGCCGAGGACCTGCAAGCCATCTTCGGCGAGGGTGTTGGCAAGCGCCGCGAGAAACAGCGCGTCGGTGCCCGGTCGAATCGGCAACCATTCGTCGGACTGAGCGGCGGTGCGACTCCTGCGCGGATCGACCACCACGAGCTTTCCGCCCCGCGATTGCATCGCCTCGATCCGCCCCGGGAAATCTGGCGCGGTGCACAGACTGCCGTTCGACTCGTAAGGATTTGCGCCGAGAACCAACAAATAGCGGGTGCGATCCAAATCGGGCACGGGCACCGAACTCACCGAACCAAACATCAAACCCGAGGAGACTTGTTTTGGAATCTGATCCACCGTCGACGCACTGAACCTCTGTCGCGAACCGATGGCCTGCAACAAAACCCGATTGAAAATCAACGCCGAAAGATTGTGCGCGCCCGGGTTGCCCAGATATGTGCCGACCGACTCGCGACCATGGTTGTTGATCACGTTCGTCAGACCGTCGGCCACCGCTCGCCACGCCTCGGCCCACGAAACCTGTCGATGCACGCCGTCTAGTTTGACCATCGGCATGCGCAACCGGTCGGGGTCATAATGCAACTGCTTGAGAGTGCTCCCTTTCGGGCAGATGAATCCTTTTGAAAACACGTCGTCGAGGTCGCCACGAATGTGGGTTACTTCGTCGTCGACAACGGTGATCGCCAAACCGCAACCGGCCTCACAAAGCGGGCACGTTCGCGTCGCCAAGCGCTTGTTCGACATCCGACCATCTTGCCTCAAACACCGACCTCACTCTCAATTGACCAAGGCAGCCGAATAGGCTGTATCGATGCGCCAACTGTTGCCCGCGTTCGCCGAGCACGTCGACGTGCAAAAGATTTACGGGGTCGAGCGTGCGCGCCACAAGAGCGGTCGACCCAGCATCGGCCTGTGCATGGTCATGAGCATCGACGGTTCGACGGTTGTCGAGGGTCGATCGACCCAACTTTCTAACCCTGCCGACCACGACGTGGTGCTCGCCTTGCGTTCCGTGGCCGACACGATTGTCGTCGGCGCAGGCACGGTGCGCGAAGAAATGTACGACCCCCCGATCAAAAAGGGCCTTCGCGTCGGTGTGGTCACGCGCACCGGAAAAATGGACCTGGATACCAACCTTTTCACGAGCGGTGCGGGCTTCCTGATCATGCCCGAAGACATTCAGACCCCGGTGACCGACTTCAAACTCGACGTGATCAAGGCCGGCAAAGGCAGCGTCGACCTGAATCGTGCAATGGCTCAGTTGCCGGGCAACTTCGTGCAACTCGAGGGCGGTGCGCTGTTGAACGCGTCGATGTTCGCCGCCAACCTCGTGGATGAGATCAACTTGACGATCAGCCCGATGGTCACGGGCGCCGACAGCCCGCGCCTGGCCAACGGCGCTCCCCCGCTGCACAGCGACTATCAGGTCGCCCATATCTTGGAAGACGACGGCTTCATGTTCATTCGCTATCTGCGAAAGAACTGACGGTTATTTGCGCGACTCTTTTTCGAGCAGCGCCAACTCTCGTTTGAAGTCGGCCGCGGCGTCGAAGTTTTTGTAGACGCTGGCAAACCGCATGTAGGTGACCTCGTCGATGCTGCGCAGTTGGCTGAGAACGGCGTGACCCACCTGGTTGCTGGTGACATCGTCGCCGCTCAGGCGCATGTCGTCTTCGACGCGTTCGGCAATTTCGACCAAGACCGAGTCTTCGACGGGTCGCCCTTTGGCCGCCGACTGCAAACCGGCAATGATCTTGCGCCGATCGAACAGTTCTTTGTCGCCCGAGCGCTTGATGACATAGAGCGGCACTTCTTCGAGCCGCTCGTACGTCGTGAATCGATGGCCGCACTTGAGACACGACCGTCGCCGACGAATTGAACTGCCCTCTTCGGAAACGCGCGAATCAATGACTTTGGTGTCTTCACACTGGCAACTGGCGCACCTCACCCAAACAAGATTAACCATCTTGAAAATCTGGGTCGCAGTTTGGTGATATCTACGGAATTCGAACCAACTGACCGGGCGTGATCAGATCGCCGTTCATCAATATGAGTTGATCGACGACATCGGTGATGTTGCTGTTCGGCGCGATGCGACGAGCGATCGCCCACAGCGTGTCGCCCGGTTCAGCGACGACATATTTCGGGGTGGCCAAATTTGCCGCGGCGGGCTGGTCGACCGCAGCCGAAGTGTCGAGCCTGGCAAAACTGATCGTCACGGCCAGCAAAGCCAGAACCAGTGAAACCACCGCGCGGCGACGGCGATAAACCGGAGCCATGTTTCGTCGGCCGACTCGTGACACCGGGAAGTTGTTGATTGCAATAGCCATTTCTGCCTCTTTTCAAGGGGTTCGGGGGTTGTTCGGGATGATCGGGTTTTTCGTGGTTTTTGCCTCTGCCACCACCATAGCGAACGGGTGTTCGTAGTACAACGTCATTTACGAACATTTGTTCTCCGAACAGGTGTTTGACTTTGGGGGCGAACGGGCGTACGCTCTGGATATGCGAGAAATCAACGATCCGACCCGAATAAACGCCGCCCAGGCCAAAACCAACACCCTTACCGAACGCCAACGAGGCATCCTCGACTTCATCGTCGCCAACATGCGCGAACGGGGCTACCCGCCGTCGGTGCGCGAGATTGGCGAAGCCGTTGGCCTCAGTTCATCGGCCACCGTGCACAACCATTTGGCCGCCCTGCAGAAACTCGGCTACCTGCGTCGCGACCCGACAAAGCCGAGGGCGATCGAAGTCCGCTACGAGTCGTCGAGTGGTGTGGCGATGACCCACCGCCCGACCAAGCACGTGCCGCTTGTCGGCGACGTGGCCGCCGGTGCCAATGTGCTGGCCCAAGAGAACGTCGAGGAGCTCGTTCCACTGCCCATGGACTTCACGGGCGACGGTGAGTTGTTTATGTTGCGCGTGCGCGGCGAATCGATGGTCGATGCGGGCATCCTCAACGGCGACTTCGTCGTCTGCAATTCGCAAAACACGGCCAACAATGGCGACATCGTCATCGCCGGCATCCCTGGCGACGAGGCGACGATCAAGACATTTTCACGCAGCGGCAACCGCATCACCCTCACTCCGTCGAACTCGGCGATGAAACCGATGGTCTTCGACAACGACGAAGTTTCGATCTACGGAAAACTCGTCACGGTCTTGCGCCGACTCTAGGAGTCGAGAACAGCTACGGTTCGACGACCGGGAAACCAGTCGAAAAACTGTCGAGGTTGGCAAAAACCTTCGGCAATGCCGATGCGTCGCCCGCGATCTTCGCACCACCGGCTTTGAGTTCATCGGCGAACGTCGTCACTTGGGCGATCGCATCCAAAAATTGGCTGCGAGTTGTCGTCACCGTCGCCGGTTTGGGTGCCTTCGGATTCCGCATCTCAATCGCCGTCGGGCGGTAAACCGACGCCGCGCCTGACCGGAAAATACCTGTGGTGGTACTGCCCCGTGACTTCGAAGATCGCCGTGCCGGTCGCGCCGTCGGATGTGCGGACCATCATTTCGCTGAGACCGCCACCCAAGGCACTGTCGGCTCGGTTGGCGATCGCGCTATAGCGCTGCGCCCACCGCCCCGTGGCCTCGACCGAAATCTTGCGACCACCCTGCAATGTGAAGTCGAGCCTGCCCGCCAAACCCGCGACATCGTCGCCGAACTTCTCGTATGAAACTGGTTGACCTTGCCCGTTCAACCACTGCAAGTCGTGCTGAAAATCGATCACGGGCGTCGGCTCGCCGCCGTCGGCGGGGGCGAAGCATCCGTCGGTGTAAACCCGGGCACCATTCGGATACTCCCAGTGCCAGACGCTGAGCATGCCTTCTTCAAGTTGGATCGGCGTCCACATCCAAAGCGGGCACCGGGCGTGCGATCGAACACCCCACGAGTGGTCGCGTTGTCCCCACCAGTTGTTGATTTGGTGTGTTTTTCCGTCGCGCGTGTAGGTGCCGTTGTAGGTGCCACTCTGAAACATGTGCGACTGGTCCCAGACCACCTCGTGCCTGGCCTTCATCGTGCCCCGTCGCAATTGATACGGCGCCGTTCGCGCCGAAAACATGATCTCGAAACTCACCGGGGTCGCCGAACTCGGCGCGGCGACGAGCCGCACTCGCTGCAACGGCTCGACGATGTCGATCGTGATTGGTCCGACCTGAAAGTCGTCTTGATCGCCGTCGACCTTGCGCACATGGCGGGCCATCACCGGCGAATCGCCGACTCGCCCGAGTTGCAACGAGTCCATTTCTTGCCGGGACGGAAAGTGCGCGAGGGTCAAGATCAACACGTCACCCGGCCTTTCCCGCTCGTGCAAGATGAAAAACAGGCTTTCACGCCAGTCGGGATGAAACAGCAGCGTTTTCGGAAACGGCTCGGGTATCTGATGGGCGAAGCGTTCGTCGAGTTTCGTGAATTTGCCCATGGGTTCGTCGTTGGTCTCGCTAGGCGAACAGCTTCTCGGCTTCGAGGTCGAGCATCTGTCGCCCATGGCGGTTGGCCATCGCGGCGAACATCGCGTCACCTCGTTCAGTTTGTTTGACTAGCACCGAGGCGACGATAGCCATGATGAAGCCGGTCGTACCAAGCAGGCGATATTGCGCCCAAATCTCGTCGAACCGCGCATCAATCTGCTGTCTTACGAGACCCGCGCAATACCTGCGCACCAGCATTTCCTCATGTGTTCGTCGATCTTCGACATTGAAACTCGCCCCGATGAAATAGCCCAGGTCGCTGGCGCCGGGCATCGCGCCGACGGTCTGCCAATCCACCACCTTCACGAATTGACCGCCCGGGTCGCGACCAAACAACAGGTTGTCGAGACGAAAATCGCGGTGGGCGACGGTTAGCACCTCGGGAAAAGCCGAGTTGTAGCGATCGAAATTTTCCACCAAACGCGAACCCAGCGAAATAATCTCGGCGTCGACCGTCGCCGCAAATCGCTCGGCAAAACCCGGGAACATCGCCTGCAACAGGCTGCCGGTGCCCGCGACCGAACTCGGCGAATGCACGGGCAGCCAACCGAGCGTTCTCAGTCGCGGCGAACCCCAAAGCGGTGCGTGCAGCTTCACGAGTTGGTCGATCGACGCCTCGGCCTGTTCGATTGACGCACCCGCGATCTGGTCGCCCTGGGTTGCGCCGACTATGTCTTCCAAGACGAGCACGAAATCATCAACGGTCGCGTCATACCAAACATGCAGGCACTTGGGCGCGTCGACATTGACCAAACTTCGCAGGGTCGAATAAAAACTCGTCTCGAGTTCGTAACAGCGTGTGGCGCGCGAGGCGTTGCGGCTCTTCTCGTTTTGCGACGGCACCTTGACCACCACGCTGACGGGTGTTTTCGGACGGTGTTTTTTCGTTTCTTGCTCGATCGCAAAACTGACCCGATAACTTTCGGCCATCTGACCGGTGCCGATCGGCACAACCGATTGAATCGCGAGTTTTTGTTCGCCGAATTCGGGCCCGAGAACACGCGACAAATAATCCGCGCTGATCCCCCGATGCGAAGAGATTGCGCCCATCGCCTAAACCTTATGATAGATCGGTGATTTCGTTCAAAGTTGTCGCGCTCACCGAGCATCGACGCCACTGACAGACCGCCGCCGAGTGGTCGATTACCGCTTGGCAACATGAGTTTCCAAGCGACACCTTGCAAACATGTTCGGATCAACACGCGCTCGCGAGTTGGGGCATCCGACTCTCTATCGATGTACCGAGCACACCCAAAACTAGTATCTCGACAAGAGTTGGCAGAGGGTTCGCGAGACTATCTTTCGCGGGCCGCATCCCACCGTGATGCGAGTCGAACTCGTCGACTGGGATTTACGAAACCGCGACGATTGCAGGACGCGGGCCGCGCAGAAAAAATTAGTCGTCGAGCGCCCAACGGGCTTCGACGGTCACCGAGACTTTCTGCGTGCCCAGGTCGACCACCGTCTTGGTCGACTCAGCGATACCAGCGTCGGCTCGCATCCAAGGTTGCGGGCTCACCGCGGACGACGAGAATTCGCGAACCGAAATCACGGCGCCGAGTTTCACCCCGAGCAGGTCGGCGTAGTCTTCGGCTTTTTTCTTCGCGCCCTTGATCGCATTTTCACGGGCCTGCTCGACCGCATCGGCCGTGTCGAGCAAAATCGGCGTCAGCGTGTCGATCGTCAGGTCGGTGCCAACTTTTGAAACCACGGCGTCGACGACATCGCCTGCCTTCTCGGTGTCGCGCAGCGTGACGGCAAACGACTGCGAGGCGCGAAAACCGATCAACGACCGTTCGCCGTCCTGCGAATATGAATACTCGGGATAAATGCTGATGCTCTGGGTGGCGATGTCTTTTTTGTCGACCCCAGACTCGTCGAGCGCCGCGCGGGCCCGATTTGCCAACAAGTTGGCCCGCTCCGAAGAGAGTTTCGAAGTCGCCTCGACTGCGAACACCGAAAAATTGAATTGCACGCCGTCGGGCACGACATTGACTTCGCCCGTGGCCTCGACGGTTACACCCGTTTCGAGCGGCTGCGTGACATCCCAAGTGTTCTTTTGGCCGACGCTGAAACCGCAACTGCCGAGCATCATCGCCGTCGTGCCGAGCGAGACGAGCGAGACGAGAACTCTTTTGTTTTTTGTCATAACAAATTCTACTTGTTCTTCAATCGATCGGCGACCTGTGCAAGTCGGTCATCGGGCTGAACTACGGCAACCCGAACATTTTGTGATCCTCCCGCGCCATAAAAATCACCGGGGCTGACGAGCGCACCACCGCAATCTGCGAGTCTTTCGGCAAAAGCCCAACCGTCACGCGCATCGAACCACAAATAGAAACCACCCGCCGGTGGCGAAACTTCGTGGCCCGACCATCTCGACAAGACTCCGGCCATTAACTCAAGTCGTCGTCGATAAGTTTCGCGCTGTACCGCGACATGGTCGTCATCGTTGAGCGCGACTACAGCGGCCGCCTGTGCCGGGCCAGGCACGAGCATGCCGACATGCTTGCGCACTTCCTTTAGATATTGCACGATTTCGTCGTCGCCCGCGTAAAAACCGACGCGTACACCGGCGAGGTTCGAGCGCTTCGACAAAGAATGCAACGCGACCACACCGTCAAGGCCGTGCTGCAAAACAGATTCGGGTTTTCGCGACCAGGTGAACTCGACATAGCACTCGTCGCTGAAAACCGGCACTTTGTTCATTCTTCCCCACTCGGCGACCGATGCGAGCTCTTCGAGCGCACCCGTCGGGTTGTTGGGAGAATTTATCCAGATCATCAACGCGCGGGCGACGTCGCTCGCCGCGATCTTGCTCGTGTCGATGCCACCGCTTGCCGTCATCGGCACGGCTACCGCCCGGCATCCGGCCAAGATCGCACCCATCTCATATGTCGGATACGAAACTGCCGGGAACAGAACGGTGTCACGACTCGGGCTGCGCAATTTCAGATATTGCGGCGTCGTGGCGACGAATTCTTTGCTGCCAATGCAGGCCGCGATCCGCGAAGTCGGCACCGACACGCCAAACTTTCGCTGCATCCAGGCTTGTGCCGCCAGCCGAAGCGACTCTGAGCCGATGCTCGGTGGGTATCCCCGCTCGCTGTCCGACGACGACAATGCCCTAACGACGGCTTCAGCCGGAGGATCGCATGGCGTGCCGATCGAAAGGTCGACCAGCCCGCCCGCAAACTTGTCGGCCAATGACCTGAATTTGTCGAGCCGATCATATGGATACGGGGGCGGAACGAAACCTTGGCTCATTTGACGACCACGAACTCGCTCAGTCGACCAGCGCTGGCGTCGGCCAGCCGGGCTCGAATTCGCATCGCGTTTTCTTCGTTGGCGGTCGAAACCACCTCGCCCTCGCGATGCACCGTGGCGACGATATCGCCCCGATCGTATGGAACCAGCAACTCGACGACCGTGGTCAAGGACCGCATTCGATCGCCGACTAGGAGCAAGAGTTCGTCGAGACCCTCGCCCGTCAGCGCCGAAACCGCGACGCTGCCGTTGTTTTCGTAGACAAGGCGCTTGGCCTGGTCGGGTTCGAGGTCGGCCTTGTTGAACACGAGCAGTTCGGGCACATGCGCGGCACCGATTTCGGACAAGATTTCGCGCACCGCCGCGATCTGCCCGTTCGGGTCGACTGCCGACGAGTCGACGACATGCACCAGCAAATCACTCATCGCCGCGACCTCGAGCGTGCTCTTGAACGCCTCGATCAAACCATGCGGCAACCGACGCACGAAGCCGACGGTGTCGGAGAGCAGCACCGGTTCGCCGCCCGGCAGCGCCAGACGACGGGTCGTCGGGTCGAGCGTGGCGAACAATCTGTTCTCGACGAGCACCCCCGCGCTGGTCAAACGATTCAACAGCGACGATTTGCCGGCGTTGGTGTAGCCGACGATCGCCACAGAACCCAGACCGCTGCGCGCACGACCCTTGCGCTGCTCTTGCCGGGTTTTTTGCAACTCCTCGAGTTCGCGGTCGAGACGACTGATTCGCTCTCCGATTCGACGCCGATCGCTCTCAAGCTTTGTTTCACCAGGACCACGGGTTCCGATGCCACCGCCCTGCTGCGACAGCCCGGCTTTCGCACCTTTGCGAATTCGCGGCAATCGATAACGCAACAGCGCGAGTTCGACCTGCGCTTTGCCTTCGAGCGTGTGCGCGTTCTGCGCGAAGATGTCGAGGATCACCGCCGTGCGATCCAATGCGGTTCGTCCCAAAAGTTTTTCGAGGTTGTATTGCTGCGCAGGCGAAAGGTCGTTGTCGAAAACCACCGTGTCGGCGTCGAGCGCCAAACACAATTCGCGCAACTCTTCGGCCTTTCCTTTGCCGATATAAAATGTGCTGTCGGGGGCGTCGCGGCGTTGCGTGATGCGACCAACTTCGTCGGCGCCGGCGGTATCGATCAGACGGGCGAGTTCGTCGAGCGACTCCTGGGTTTCGTCATCGGAATGTTGGGCCAATGTGGCGGCGACCAAGATGATGCGCTCGCGCACACCACGCGAGATGAGCGTCGAACCGAGTGCCTCCTGATAGGGCGTGGTCATGATTCGTTCACAAACCCAACTCAAGGTTGTGTCGAGATGAAAAATTCGCGGGGCCGATCAGCGTGACATGGCCTTCTTGCGGATGATTCAGCCGCACGGTCGCGTCGCCACCGGGTTGGTGCACGAGAATTTCTTTCGTCGACGCGGGCACGAGACCCCACTTGCTCGCCGCCCACGCACTGGCGCACGCCCCGGTGCCGCAAGCCTGGGTGATGCCCGCACCTCGCTCGTGCACGCGCATCGTGATCGCGTGGTTTTCGGGGCCCGGCTCGACAATCTCGAGGTTGACCTGCGGAATCTTGCGACCGATCTCGAGCAGGTCGACCACCTGCACATCTTCGACACCGACGACGGCATGCGGGTTGCCGACCGAGAGGTGCATCACCGGTCGATCCGGGTCGGTGCCGACTGCTGCCCAGTTCTCGGGGGCTGAGATGTTCGTGACCGCGCCCATGTCGACGCTGGCGAGCACCTGCTCCGGCGAAACCGGCCGAACATCGACGATTCGGTCGCCGTTGTCTGTCGTCACGGTGTAACTCACGGGCGTCTCATGGTTGTCGGCGTCGAAGGCGGCCTGCGCCAAACACCGAATGCCGTTGCCGCTCATCTCTGCCGTCGAGCCGTCGGCGTTGTACAACTTCATCTTCAATTTGAAGTCGTCGAGTCGCGTCAACAACAACAGCCCATCGGCACCCACGCCGTGGTCGCGGTGGCACCAGTCGCGGGCGACCATCGGCCAGTCGAGTTTGGTCTGGGCGATGTTTGACTCTGCGAGTTGCCCAGTGTCGAGCACCAAAAAGTCGTTTCCGAGGCCGTGATGCTTGCTGACGACGACTTGCATGACTGTTTCTGTCTAGCGTAAATGCCCGTCGATTATCGGCACAATTTCGCCGACTGGATCTTCGTCAACCGAACACCAGTTGATCCGCGGGTCACGACGAAACCAACGCTCTTGGCGCACCGCAAACTGACGAGTGTGCACGATCGTCTCGTGAACCGCCTCGTCGAGACTCATGTCGCCGTTCAGATGCGCGAAAAGTTCGCGATAGCCGAGCGCCTGCGCGGCGGTGCGTGATACGCCCTGCGCGGACGCGTGAAGTTTTTTGACCTCGTCCAGAAATCCGTCGGTCATCATCTGCTGCACGCGCTGTTCGACGCGCGCGGCCAGCCGATCTCGGCTCCAGAGCAGACCGATCTGCACGACGCCGTTTTCGGGATACGCACCCGTGCCCGGACCAAAACTGCTGAAGGCCCGACCACTGCCGAGGCACACCTCGAGTGCCCGAACGATTCGGCGTCGATTCGACGGCTCGATCTTTTTTGCCGCGACGGGATCGAGTTCAAAAAGTTTTCCGAAGAGCACCGCCGTGTCGGGTTCGGCCTCGAGCGACGACCTGACTTGCGGATACTCGCCCGGCAGGGTCAGATCGTCGATAACCGCGGTGAGATAAAGACCGGTGCCGGCGACCAACACGGCCTGGGCATTTGCCTCGTTGATTTGCCGCAGCGCCGCTGTCGCGGCTTGTTTGAATTCGGCAACGGTGAAACTCTGATCGCTGTCGACCAGGTCGATGCAGTGGTGCGGCACCAGTTTTTGATCTTCGGTCGTCGGTTTGGCCGTGCCGATGTTCATGTCTCGGTAGACCTGCATCGCGTCGACGGCGACGATGTGAATCGGCCGCTCGTCGGCTCTGCGTGATTGCGCCACGGCCATCGCCACGGCCGATTTGCCGCTCGCCGTCGGCCCGACGATGGCCAGCGGTTTGGGTTTGCTGTCGGTCGTCGTCACGAATCTGTTTGGCGTGGCTTGCGGGGCTTGATTCGGCGATTAGATCGCACTCGAAACGGCCAGTCGCAATTTGTGTCGCGGAGGCTCGCCGACTTCGACCAATCGACCCGCCAGGTGAAATCGCGCCGCGTCGGTGATTGCGACTTTGGCGAAGGTGCCGACACGCAGACTTTCGGGCGAACCGAAGTGAACGAGTTTGTTCTGTCTGGTACGACCGGTGGTCAACTCGGGGTTCTTTTTGCTCATGCCCTCGACCACCACTTCTTCGATGCGACCGATTCGCGCACGATGTTTTTGCACGGCCGAATGATCGAGCACGACTTTCAGCCGCTCGTATCGCGAGACGGCGACCTCGGGGTCGATGAACTTGTCGGTCATTTGCGCCGCTCGGGTGCCGGGTCGGGGCGAGAAAATGAAAGAGAACGCCGAGTCGAAACAGGCCTCGGCGCAAACCTCGACGGTCCGCAAAAAATCTTGTTCGGTCTCGCCCGGAAAACCGACAATCACGTCGGTGGTCACCGCCAGGTCGCGGATCATCTCGCGGGCTTGCGCCAACCTCTTGAGATAACGCTCGGCGGTGTAACCGCGGTGCATCGACGCCAGGACGCCGTCAGAACCCGACTGCAACGGATAATGAAGGTGCTCGACAACAGCCGGCGTCTCGGCCATCGCCAACAGAGTGTCCTCGCGCATGTCCTTGGGGTGCGGGCTGATAAAACGCACCCGCGAAATGCCCGGTATGGCCCCGACCTTGCGCAACAATTCGGCGAACTGCGGCTTGGCTTTGGTGTTCAGATCACCCGCCGCGCGCGCCGAAAGCGCCAGATCGCGCCCGTAACTGTTCACATTTTGGCCGATCAACGAAATCTGCGTCACGCCGCTGCGGGCCAACGATTCGACCTCGGCCACGATCTCTGCGGCAGGCCGCGAAATCTCTTTGCCGCGAACGGCGGGCACGATGCAATAACTGCAGGTGTTGTCGCAGCCGATCTGAATCGTCACCCAGGCGTTGTATGAAACCTCGCGCCGAACGGGCAATGCACTGGGAAACAACGAATGGTCGTCGAGCACGGCCGCCTCGAGAATCTCGGTCACGGGTTTGCCGGTGCGGGTTTGCTCGAGCAGTTCGGCCGCCCGATGGACATTGTGCGTGCCGATCACCACATCGACATACGGGGCCCGTTTGCGAATCGCCTCGCGGTCTTTTTGGGCCAGACAGCCCGCGACCAGAATCTGACGACTGCTTTTCTCGGCCTTCCAGGTCTTCAATCGACCCAAGGTGCCGTAAAACTTCTCGTCGGCGTTTTCGCGAATGCAACAGGTGTTGATCACCGCAACATCGGCGTCACCCAGACCATCGACATTGGTCATGCCATCTGCCTCGAGCAGACCCGAGATTCGCTCCGAGTCATGCTCGTTCATCTGGCACCCGAAGGTGCGCACGAAATAGTTGCGGGTCACGACCCGCTTATTTTACTGGGATATCCCGAACGCGAGATTAGAGCTCGATCGGTTCGTCGTCTTTGGTGGTGAAGGCCTTTTTGGAAGCCTTCTCGGCGACCGGCTTGGTCGCCGCAGATTTGTTGTCTGCACCTTCAGCCGACTTTGAATCGGCGACCGGCATCGACGCCTGCTTCACGCGCTCGGCCATCTGCACCATGATCTCGGCGTTTTCGGCCAGGAACAATTTGGCGTTTTCACGACCTTGACCCAGTTGCTCACCGTCGTATGTGAACCATGCACCCGACTTTTTGGCGATGCCCAGGTCGACGGCCATGTCGAGCACCGCGCCTTCTCGGCTGATGCCCTTGCCGTACATGATGTCGAATTCGGCCTGCTTGAACGGTGGCGAGACTTTGTTCTTGACGACCTTTACGCGGGTGCGAGAACCCACGACCTCGACGCCGTCTTTGATCGTTTCGATGCGACGGATGTCGAGGCGAACCGACGAATAGAACTTGAGGGCCCGACCACCAGGGGTTGTTTCCGGCGAGCCGAACATCACGCCGATTTTTTCGCGCAACTGGTTGATGAACACCGCAACAGTGTTCGACTTGTTCAAGTTGGCGGTGAGTTTGCGCATCGCTTGGCTCATCAGTCGGGCCTGCAGACCCATGTGGCTATCGCCCATTTCGCCCTCGATTTCGGCCCGCGGTGTGAGCGCGGCGACCGAGTCGATGACCACGACATCGAGCGCACCCGAGCGGACCAACATGTCGACGATTTCGAGCGCCTGCTCGCCCGTGTCTGGCTGCGAGATCAAAAGGTTGTCGGTATCGACACCGATCGCTTTGGCATAGACGGGGTCCATGGCGTGTTCGGCATCGACATAAGCGCAGATGCCGCCATTGCGTTGGGCTTCGGCCACGATGTGCATCGCCAGCGTCGATTTGCCCGAGGATTCTGGACCGAAGATTTCGATGATGCGACCGCGCGGAACGCCGCCGATGCCGAGCGCGATATCGAGTGGAAGCGCCCCGGTGGGAATTGCGGCGATCTCAAGACCTTGCCTGTCGCCCATGCGCATGATCGAACCCTTGCCGAATTGCTTGTCGATCGCCCCGAGGGCTACTTCGAGGGCTTTGTCTTTTTCTGTGCTCATTTGTTGTTGCCTTTCGCTTGATTGTTTCGATTGTTTTGGGGATTTCGCACTTTAGGTAATGGGTGTTGCACGCAACCCTACACACGAACAGATGTTCGGTCAAGCACCTTCTGCCCCATATAACACGGGCCTTTGCGCCGAAAATGCGCGTATTCTCAGCCTTTTGTCGGCTCGCCCAAGCAAGCCAATTCGTCGGCGTCGAGCGGTCGCATGCTCAGGTCGACCGCCAGCCACAAGGTATACGAAATTGGATAACCGAACACGCCCACGAGCAAAGTCACGCCGACCGTCGACACCAGCAACTCGAGAATCGCGATGTCGGGATAGGTGACCGCGACACCCGTCACCAAAGTCGCCAACAACGCAGAGCCGGTGACGATGAAATTGATCGCCAACGCACCGAGCATGAAGCCCTCCAAATTGCGCTGCCAAACAAGATTGCAACCCCGGCAAGTTTTCTGCGTTCGAAACCACGACACGAAGAACGCGCCGCGCCAGCCGCAATGCGGGCAGCGCCGAAACAATCCTCGGGTCAACATCCGCAGAACCGAGGGCGACTTGTTCGACACGAAAATTCTGGTCAGGCCAGAAGTTCGTCGACAAAGTCTTGAAAAACGTTGGCGTAGTTGAGCGTCTCGGCTTCGCCGTGCAACACGGAAATCAGCCACTGGTCGTCGAGACCGGGTGGCAACAACGCGCCGCGATTGATGCCGTGCATCCATTGGGCGAACGCAAGGTCAAAATCAGTGGCCTTGTAGTCGCGATAATTTTGAATCGGTTCGCGCGACCAAGTCACGCAACCCTTGGCCCCGAATTGCACGACATGGGCTTCGATGCCCGAACGGTCGATGACGGCCGTGCAAGCCGCGACGAGTTTGGTGTTCAGGTCGATCGTCTTTTGCGTCGCCTCGGGCGTGCAGACCTCGCGCAACACGGCTCGCGAAGCGGCCATGCACAACGGGTTGCCGTTGTAGGTGCCGAGGTGCAGGACCTTGCCGTTGGTGATCGCATCCATGTATTCGCGCTTGCCCCCAAACGCGCCAAGCGGAAGCCCGCCGCCGATCGATTTGGCCAAGGCGACGAGGTCGGGCGTCACGCCGAGCGCGCCAGTCGCACCGCCCCAGCCTGAAGTGATGCCCGTCTTGACCTCGTCGAAAATCAACAGCGTGCCATAGCGCTGGGTGATCTCGCGCACGGCCTGCAAGTATCCGGGCAACGGCATGCAGATGCCGATGTTTTGCATCACGGGTTCGACGATGAAGCACGCCACGTCGCCGTCGCGCAGAATCTCTTCGAGCGCCTCAGGGTCGTTGTAAGGAACAACCAGCGTCGTCTTGAGAATGTCGGCGGTAATGCCCGCGCTCGACGGCACCGAAACGGGCCTGCGGGCGGGGCCGGCAACCGCGATTGGCGGCTTCATCGAGACCATCACTTCATCGTGATGACCGTGGTAACCGCCCTCAACCTTGACGATCTTGTCGCGACCGGTCGCGGCGCGGGCGACCCGAATGGCGTCCATCGTGGCCTCGGTGCCCGAGTTGGTGAATCGCCAAAGCGGCAGACCATAGCGTTCGGCCAGCATCTCGGCCACTTCGGCATTGTCTGGGCAGGGAGATACAAAAAGCGTGCCGATATCCAGTTGGCGATCGATCGCCGCACGCACTTTGGGGTGCACATGACCGGCGAACAAGGCCCCGAAACCCATGTCGAAGTCGGTGTATTTGTTGCCGTCGACGTCTTGCATCCACGAGCTGCCGGCCGCCTTGATCACGATCGGATACGGGTCGTAGAACTGAAAATTCGACGGCACCCCGAGTGGCAGAACTTTTCGTGCCCGCTCAATGGCGCTGTGAGAGCCTTTCGTCCGCTCGGCATACAGGGCGAGCTCTCGGGAGGTGATCTCCCTCGCGCGTTGCGTAAGCGGTGAATACAGCGTGGAATCCATCGCTGTCATGGTTATCAACTCCAATAACTGGTCGCCTCAAGTTTAGCCTTGCCGCATCGCGTTGGGGTGAGCCGATTACTGTGGCAAACTGAAGTATTCGTGGTGGGCGTAGCTCAGTTGGCTAGAGCGCCAGGTTGTGGTCCTGGAGGTCGCGGGTTCAAGCCCCGTCGTCCACCCCAACAAAATTTTGCTTTTTTGCGTATCTCCGTGACCAATTAAAGTAGTGTCGTTGCGCTGTCGCGAACAGCGTTGTCGCTCCTCTAGCTCAGTTGGTAGAGCAACGGACTCTTAATCCGCAGGTCCTGGGTTCGAATCCCAGGGGGAGCACGAAATGAAGGTTGTCGCGGTACTCGGTCACCCGAGTGCCGATAGTTATTGCGCCGCGGTTTTCAACTCGGTGGTCAGAGAACTTGAAAAATCGCACGAAGTCACGGCGGTGCGCTTGGCCGAGGAAAACTTCAGGCCGACGATGTCGGCAGTCGAGCGGCGCGCCTACGAAACAGCCGCACCGTTGGTCGAGGATGAAACCCGCCGTCATGCCGAGGCTTTGCGCACCGCCGAGGCGCTGGTTTTCGTCTACCCCACCTGGTGGTCGGGGCTCCCCGCCCAACTCAAAGGTTGGCTCGAGCGCGTGTTCGTCGTCGGCGTGGCGTTTCGTTTCAACCAACGGGGCAAGATTCGCCCCAGTTTGCAAAATGTTCGGCACATCATCGGCGTCAGCACCTACGGTTCACCGTGGCGCTACGTCAAATTGATCAACGACAACGGTCGACGCACGCTGACCCGCGCGATTCGAACCTCAACAGGGTTGCGCACGCGCATGATGTGGTGCGGTCTCTACGCGCTCGACACTTGCACGGTCGAGCAGCGCCGGGACTTCATCGCCGACACGACCGCAAAGATTTCGAAACGACTTGGTCGGTAGTCGAAATGAAAACCTTGGTCGTCTATGCCCACCCGGTCAATGATTCGTTCAACAGTGCCGTGCGCGACAGCGTCGTTGGTTCGCTCATCGCCGGCCGACACGAGGTGCGTCTGCGCGATCTGTACGCCGAAAACTTCGACCCGTATTTGAGCGCCAAAGAACGCGCGCTGCACCACACGCCACCCTCGACCCGACCCGAACTGGGGCGAGATGTCGAGGACCTGCGCTGGTGCGAGGCGCTGGTGTTTGTTTATCCCACTTGGTGGTCGGGTTTGCCGGCGATGCTCAAGGGCTGGATCGACCGAACTTGGATGAACGAGGTGGCCTGGGTTCTGCCCGCTAGAGCGAACACGATTCGGCCGCGATTGACCAACATCAGGCGATTAGTCGCGGTGACGACGCATGGGTCGTCGAAGTTGGTCAATGCGCTGCAGGGCGAACCCGGAAAACGCACGATAACGCGGTCGATTCGGGTGATGTGCAATCGCTGGTGTCGCGCCCGATGGGTCGCGCTTTACGGTCTCGACAAGTCGACCGCCGATTCGCGAGCGAGATATCTATCTCGCGTGGGTCAACGAGTCGCCCGCGCCTTGCGCTGAAGCACGCTGACGGTTTCGATGTGCGGCGTATGCGGAAACAAATCGAGCACGGTCACTTTTTCGAGTTCGTAACCCCCATCAATCAATAGTCGCAAATCGCGGGCGCCCGCCACGGCATCGCAACTTACCAAAACGATGCGCTGAGCGTTCGTCGCCACCAACTTCGACACGGCTTGCGGGCCAAGGCCCGTGCGCGCAGGGTCGGCGAGCACGAGACCCGCCTCGACAGGCGACCATTGCTCGACATTGCCACGCACGATTTGACTCGGTGATGCAGTGTCGCGGGTTTGTCGAAGATGCTCGGCGAGATTCACCTTCGCGTCTCGACACGACGACTCGCTTGTTTCGATTAGTGTCGTTGGTACTTCGGGTTTGAGCAAAGTCGCGGCAAATAGTCCGACGCCGCCATATGCGTCGATCACCCGACCATGGTGGCCAGACAATGCCTCTACGGTCGCGGCCTCGCGCACCGTCTCGACCAGCAACTCGGCCGCCGCGTGTGACGATTGAAAAAACGAAGTCATCATTATTCGCAAAGTCACGCCAACAACTTTTTCATGCACCAGCGCTTCGACGCCGACATTGACATCATCGGGTAGTCCCATGATGCGACCGCGACCGCGCTCGTCATGCAACCACACCGCGCGCTCGCCCGTTGATGCGCCACAACGCAGCGTCACTTCATCGGTGTTCGTCGCCCGCGCCGTAGCGATTATTTCGTTGAGCAGCGCATGACCAACCAGACATTCGGTGGTCGCGACCAGTTCGTTGCTGGCCGCGCGTCGAAAACCCAGACTGCCGTCTTGCAACACAGCCATGCGCAACGTGGTGCGAAACGCGGTTGATGCAACCGAGCCACCTTTGGCGACAAGCGCGAAAATCTCGCCCTCTGAAATTTTTGCCGTGCGCCGAAGAGCCTCGCCGACAATCGCAACTTTGGTCGGCATTTGCCGATCGATCGCCAGGTGCTGCCAACCGCATCCACCGCAACCGGCCGCGACAAAGCGGCACGGTGGTGCGACGCGATGCGCAGACGCCTCGAGTATCTCGATTATTCGCGCACGGGCGAAGTCCCTCTTGTTGGTTGTGATTTCGATCGCAACTCGCTCGCCTGTGATCGCACCATCGATGAACACGACTCGGCCATCGGCCAACCTCGCCATGGCGTCGCCCCCCGCGACCATTCGTTCGACTTTGACTTTTTCGACATTCATCATCGTGAACCCTAGGCGGAGAGGTGTTAGTCCGTGGGTCAAGAACAACTAGTCTTTTTGCGTGTCAAATCAAGTCCCAGAATTCGACAACTTGAAGACCGACTTGCGGGGCTTTCCTTGGCTCACCGCCAGCGTTCTCTACACCCTCTCGTGGGGGTGGTCGTTATTAAGACCAAACACCCTTTACTGGGATGATTGGGCGTTCATTTTCAACAAACCAAAATCATATTTGAACGAAGTGTTTATTGACACCGGGCTGCCTCCGTGGCGAGCAATTATCGACCAAGAGTTGATTTTGATCGGTTACTGGACAATCCCAGTTCTCACCTTTTTGATGTTCTTCAGCGTCGGGATTTTTCTGTTCTTGATTCTTCAAGACACGAAATTGTTCACCTTGCCCCAGATCGGTTTTCTGACTTTGCTCTTCATACTGCTTCCAATAAATCATTCGCGTATTGCCCTTATGCTTTTTGGCTACACGACCTCATATTTTTTGTTTTTCTTTGGATGGGCACTACTGATCAGAAAAAGGAGCATGGTGTCTTTTGTCATCGCCTTGGTCATGTTTTTCTGGGGTTTCATGACCCATTCATTTTTATTTCTTTATCTACTTCCCGTGATCCATTTCACGAGCAAAGATATCTTGCGTAATAAAGACGCCTTCAAGGACTACCGTCTAATCACAAAACTTCTGATCCTCTTTTTGATCCCATTTACATATGTCATTCTCCGAAAGTTGTTTTGGTACCCAAAACCTGAATGGATTGGTTATCAGTCAGTTGGTGTAGATGGCATGCTTATGGGATTTCGATTCTTTGTTGTTGGCCTCATCCTTTCGGGCTTGATTGCGTTCATTTCATTCAGAATCAATCGGCAAAAAGGACCGTCGACAATGTTGATCGGTGGTTGGATCCTGTTTGCATTAGGCCTCTTTCCATACTTTGCAAGCGGAAGGTTTAGAAGTTGGATCGAAGTTTTTGCTTTTCGGTCTGATTGGGGCGGGCGACATATCATGCTCACGCCACTGGGTGCGGCAATTATCATGCTGGCGCTTCGTGATTTGATTCCAAGCAATCTGCAAAAGAATGCCACAAGAGTTTTGGTCACGTTGTGTGTGTTGGTCAACGTATTCTTTGGGACCCAGTTTTATCTCGACTCCGTTAAGAAAGATGAACTAGTTGAACTTCTTGCAAGAGCATCAGCTACAAAAGAGATTGATCAGGACAGCGAGATAGTTTTTGTCGACGAGACGAAAATCTTCAATGGACGATGGTCGACCTATCGAGATCCCGAACTAACCAACAAACTTTTGCTAGCGCAAGTTACGGCAAAATCAATCACTGGAAAAGTCACCTGCTCAGAATTGCCTCAGGGTTTAGAACTACGACTAAAAACCAACAAGAGTTATTTGTCAGCAATGTTATCTCAAGATCTTGGTCTCTACCTAGAAATCAATAGTTGCTGAGTCGATTAAACAATGTTTCGGGTTGCCGTTTTGGTCGCTGCCTATAATGCTGAAAGAACTTACGGAGGTCCTTTAAAGAATTCCGAGTGATTTGTCAGAGATTTCGTCGGACGTTCTGGTTTGTGACGACGCAAACTCAGACAGCGCCTCCATGGTTGGAGCAAGATTCGCCGCGGAGAATCTCAACAAGAACATTCATGTTTTTACTCACAGAATCAACCTGGGTTATGGTGGAAATCAAAAGTTTGGTTACCAATGGGTTCTAAACAAAAACTATGACGCCTTGGTACTTCTTCACGGAGATGGCCAATACGCCCCCGAGATAATCAACGAGTTCGTCAAACCAATCCGAACAGGCAGTGCCGATGTCGTTTTGGGGTCGCGAATGCTGACGAGCGGAGCTGCCCGAAAGGGCGGTATGCCGCTCTACAGATTAGTTGGCAACAAGATTCTTACCCGATGGCAAAACTTCGTCACCGGAACTTCCCTTTCTGATTGGCACTGCGGATATCGCGCTTACTCAATTGCAAGTCTGAGATCCATAAATTTCCTCGAGAATTCCGACGGATTCGACTTCGACACACAAATTATTCTTCAACTCAATTCTGCGGGAAGAAGAATTCATGAAATTCCGATTCTGACCTACTACGGAGATGAGATCTGCCTTGTGCAAGGGATCAAATATGCCCGCCAAGTTTCCACTGCCGTAGTCAAACATCGCCTAAAGACGATGGGTTTCTTCGCATCAAATGTCATCAACAGCGAATATCGATTCAAATTTGACGAACATTCATCGCGCGGGCGCATACAAAAAATATTGCAAGAGCGCACCCCTGGGAGGGTGCTTGACATCGGATGTGCAGGAGGAGAACTCTCTGAATTTGCCGCGAGTATTGGCAATGATGTGAGCGCCCTAGATATCAACACACCAAAAAACCACTCGAAAAAGTAAGATTTGTCCAACATGACCTTGAGCACTCTCTTCCCACCGAGATTGCACGAAGATTTCAAACGGTGATCTGCGCTGATGTACTCGAGCACTTGCGCACGCCGGACAAACTTTTGAATGAACTGTTATCGCTTGTTGATGAACGCGGGATGGTCGTAGCCAGCGTGCCGAATTTCGGTCATTGGTATCCGAGACTTCGAGTTCTTTTCGGAAAATTTGACTATGACGCACGAGGAATCTTGGATCAATCTCATTTGAGGTTTTTCACTAAGAAAAGTTTCTCGAAAATGGCAAAAACGGCCGGCTATGACATCAGAAAAGTTTGGCTTACAGGTACCCCGTTTGAGGTGATGCTTCGAGGTGCTCCAAAACGAAAATTCAGCTGGTCAGGTTTCCTGCGCTTTCTTGCCTTTTTCGACCGAATCTTGTGTCGTCTCCGAGGAACCTTGTTCGCTTATCAATTTGTTTTTGAGTTTACGCCGAGGACTTCAAGAAATCTGGACTGATACAGATTTAAGGGGATTCAGTTCCGATCATCGTGAACCCTAGGCTGTAGCGAGATATGAAACCGATTCAAATCGCGCCGTCGGTGTTGTCGGCCGACTTCTCGCGATTGGGTGAGGCGGTTTGCGAACTCGACAGTGCCGGCGTCGATTTGATCCAATGGGACGTCATGGACGGGCAGTTCGTGCCGAACCTGACCTTCGGTCCCGACATCATCGCCTCGACCCGCGCGCTCACGAAACTACCGTTCGAGGCGCATCTGATGGTGCTCACCCCCGAGGCGATGGCCGCGCGCTATGTCGAGGCGGGTTGCGGTCGGCTGATCGTGCATGTCGAGGCGTGCAACGACCTGCGCAAAACCCTCGAAACGATCGACTCGCTCGGCGCCAAGGCCGCCGTGGCGATCAATCCCGAGACGTCGGCGAGCGCCGTGGCCGATGTGCTCGATTTGGTCGACATGGTTTTGGTGATGACGGTTCGACCCGGTTTTGGCGGGCAGAAATATATTCAGTCGATGGAGCCGAAAATCGCCGAGGTGCGCCAAATGATCGCGGCAAGAAACCTCGACGACACGGTCAACCTCGAGGTCGATGGCGGCATCGGCGTCGACACGGCTTCGGGTGCGGCAAAGGCCGGGGCAAATGTTTTGGTCGCAGGCAGCGCGCTGTTTCGCGACCCAAAAGGATTAACCCACGCCGTGTCGTCAATTCGCGCGGCCGCCACCCGGGCTTTCACCGCCCACTAAAAAGTCGCCGAGGGTCAACGTCAGCGGCGCGATGAGCGGCGGGCGCTGACGAGCAGTCGCTTGATCACCACAAGACCGATCAAGAACGCGAGAACGATTGCCAACGGCAAAAGCAACACCTGCGACAGCGCACTTGGTTCGTTGCGCAACAACGCGAACAGGCCCGAGTCGACCAACTGCCCCGTCGGCGAGAGCGTGATTATCGGGTCTTCAAACTTCGGGCACGGCGCGTCTGAGTCGTCGATGCCGACCACCGCGTCGCCACCAAACAATTCTTTTTTTGTGCGCACCTTTGACTCGAGCGTGACGAACATTTCGCTGGCCCCCGCACCGACCAAGTAAACCTCTCCTGGCTGCAAAAATCGTGTCTCGCGATCTGCGTAACGAACGGCGATCAAACCCGAGTTGACATAGGCGCCGAGCGAACCACCACGAACTTGTATCACCCGATAGGTGGCCAACAAATCATCGGTCGAAACCAACTCACCCACGAAAGTGGCGGTAGCCGACCGCGGCGCGATGCAGCCGGCCGGCAAAGTGGTCTGCGTCGCGGGGTCGATCAGCGGCAGCGATTCATCGAGCACGCTCAACCCGTCGCCCTGCTCGTCGGGTATCGAATCATCGACGGGCGGAGTCGTCGCCAAAACGCCGCTCGCCAAAACGCTTCCCGCCGAGACGCTGCCCACCAATACGCCGCCCGCCAGGAGTGCAATCAGCGCCGAGCGGCGAAAAACTCGCGAGGCTTTCACGAAGCCCTGACGGCAATCAGCGACCGGTGAATTTTGGATCTCGCTTCTCGATGAACGCGCGCATCGCTTCGGCCGTATCGGCAGTCGAAAAGTTCACCGTCTGTGCCGCCGCCTCATCGTCGAGCGCCTGTTCGAGCGTGACGTTCAACGCGTTGTTCAGCAGGCGCTTAGTTTGGGCCAGGGCGATCGGCGGACCTGCGGCAAGTTTGCGCGCCCACTGGTCGACAAATTCGTCGAGTTCGTGGTCGGGCAGCACGCGATTCACCAGCCCCATCTCGGCGGCGTCACTTGCCGAGACGATCTCGGCGAAAAACGCCAGTTCTTTCGCCCGATGCATCCCCACGCGCCGGGGCAAAAGCCACGAGCCACCGAAATCAAGCGACAACCCGCGTCGCGCAAAAATTTCAGAGAACCGCGCCGACTGCGATGCCACCACCAAATCACAACCGAGGGCCAGATTGCAGCCCGCACCCACCGCCACGCCGCGAACCTTGGCGATTGTCGGTTGCGGCAGATGTTGCAGGGCGATGCATGCGGCGTTCACCCGACGCATCGCCACCAAATGATTCGGCCGCGCCACGCCACCGGCCGAAGAAGCAGCCTCGCCCCGACCGCTCAGGTCGGCCCCCGAACAAAAATCATTTCCCGCGCCCGTCACGACGACGACCCGATCGTTGGCATTCGACGCGATCCGGCGAAATATCTCCGCCAAACCGTCCCACATCGGCGGATTCACGGCGTTCTTCTTTTTCGGCTGGTTGATCGTCACCGTGACAACCGAGTTCTCGCGCGAAACCAGCAGGCTCTCCATTGCATAGACGATACTTGCCATATGGGATTCGACCCGACCCGCAAGCGCACCACGCGTCCCATCGATTACCTGATCGTCGGTGCGGCGATGATTGCAATTCTTGGGCTAGTGATTTGGGCGCTCATCGGCTGACGAATGTCAAAATCTATCTGGGATGGTTTGTAC
>VFZD01000015.1 GCA_016871295.1 Actinomycetota bacterium
TGTTGCTTGAGTGCTTTGATCTTTTCGCGCCTGAGTCTTTGTTCGAGTTTCTTTTTCTTTTCGAGTTTCCTGCGCAGTTCGAGCCTCTTGCGCAACTCCTTCTTCCGCGCCAACTCCCTCTTCCGCGCCAACTCCCTCTTACGAGCGAGTTCCTTCTTACGAGCGAGTTCCTTCTTGCGGGCGAGTTCCTTCTTACGGGCGAGTTCCCTCTTACGCGCGAGTTCCTTCTTCCGCGCCAGTTTCTTCTTGCGGGCCAACTCTCTCTTCCGCGCGAGTTCCTTCTTCCGCGCGAGTTCCTTCTTGCGGGCGAGTTCCTTCTTACGGGCGAGTTCCTTCTTACGGGCGAGTTCCTTCTTACGGGCGAGTTCCTTCTTGCGGGCGATGGCTTTTGCCTTGGCAAGTTTTATCTTCGCGGCTTTTGCGCTTTTCGAGCTTTTCGATTTCTTCGAGCCCTTTGACTTCTTCGATTTTTTCGTCTTCTTCTTCCTGCGCTTACCCGATGCCATTGCTACCCCTCGAGTCGTACGAAACTCAAACCTTGTTTCTTGACCGCGTTACGCTACCCGATTTACCGCCACAAATACTCCTGCACCGTCGAGATCGGCATTCGGGGTTGCGCCCTTGGCGACATTGCCGACAATCAGGTCGACGGCCAAAGTTTCGGTCTTGATCATCTCGTGGTGAGCCGATACCTGGCTTTGCATTTCATCGGGCAGACCCAACTCGAGGCGAATGCGATCGGAGACGTCCAGTCCCTCGTCGCGACGCTTTTGCTGAACCAATCGAACTATGTCACGGGCGACTCCCTCGGCGACGAGTTCGGCGGTCAGTTCGATGTCCAAAACGACCACGCCGCTCTCGCCGCTCAACGCCCCGCTCGCCCCCGAAGACTTGGGCACGAGTTTCAGCTGATACTCGCCCGGCAGCAGTTCGACCGAACCGACTTTGACGACATCGCCGACTCTTTGCCACTCACCCGCTTTGACCGCCTTGATCACGGTCTGGGTGCTGGCGCCAAGTCTTGGCCCGACCACACTCGGAACGACCTGAAGTTCGAACGCCGCTACGGACGAAACGTCAT
The DNA here is from genome assembly GCA_016871295.1 of Actinomycetota bacterium. Lineage (GTDB taxonomy): Bacteria > Actinomycetota > Acidimicrobiia > Acidimicrobiales > Ilumatobacteraceae > BACL27. The sequence continues at coordinate 1,082 of VFZD01000015.1, forward strand.
CGATCAATTCGACGCTGCGCACGTTGACCTCGTCGGCGATGATGTCGACGAAATTCTTCAGTGCACTCGAGTTCGCCGAGGCGACCGTGAGTTTGGCCAACGGTTGGCGAACTCGTCGCGAGTGCACCTTGCGCAGCCCCAAAACGGTCGAGCAAACATCGCGCACGCGATCCATTGAGGCGACCAATTTCTCGTCTTTCTTCAGTTGTTTCGTGGTCGGCCAATCTTGAAGATGCACGCTGCGCTCGCCAGACAAACCCCTGAAAACTTGTTCGGTGATCAACGGCAATACGGGTGCGGCGACTCGGGTCAAAATGTGCAGAACGGTGTGCAGAGTGTTGATCGCCTCGATTTCGCCCTGCCAGAATCGATCGCGACTGCGGCGAATATACCAATTGGTCAGAACGTCCAAAAAAGTGCGAATCTCGGCGCAGGCCGCGAACAGATCGTAGGCATCGAAACTTTTCGTGGTTCGTTCGACGAGGCCGCAAAGTTTCGACAAAATGTAGCGGTCGAGGACGTTGTCGCTGGAAGTGTCGAACTTGCCGAGAGCGTTCTCGGCGTTCGCATAAAGCGACAGGAAATACCAGCTGTTCCAGAGCGGGAGAATCACATGACGCACGGTGTCGCGCATGCCCTCTTCGGTGACGGCAAAATCTGAACCTCGTAGGATCGACGACGAGAGCAGATACCAGCGCATCGCGTCGGCGCCGTGAGTGTCGAAAACCTTCATCGGGTCGGGATAGTTGCGCAGGCTCTTCGACATTTTCGCGCCGTCCTCGCCGAGCACGATGCCGTGGCTCACGCAGTTTGAAAACGCCGGTCGGTCGAACAAGGCGGTTGCGAGAACATGGAGCGTGTAGAACCAGCCCCGCGTCTGGCCGATGTATTCGACGATGAAGTCGCCCGGATAATGGTTTTCAAACCACTGCTGATTCTCGAACGGATAGTGAACCTGGGCGAACGGCATAGAACCGCTCTCGAACCAGCAGTCGAGCACTTCGGGCACGCGGCGCATCATCGACTTGCCGGTCGGGTCGTCGGGATTCGGTCGAACCAAATTGTCGATGGTCGGACGATGCAATTCGGCGATGTCGACACCAAAATCGCGTTGCAATTCGGCGATGCTGCCATAGACGTCGATGCGCGGATAGTTGGGGTCGTCGCTTCGCCATACAGGTATCGGCGAACCCCAAAATCTGTTGCGGCTGATCGTCCAATCGCGCGCATTCTCCAACCATTTTCCGAAGCTGCCGTGCTGCAAGTGATCGGGCACCCAACGCACCTGTTGGTTGAGCTCGAGCATGCGATCACGAATCGCCGTGACTTTCACGAACCAAGAACCCACCGCCTTGTAGATCAGGGGCTTGCCCGTGCGCCAACAATGTGGATACGTGTGGTCGCAGGTTTCGTGTCGATAAACGACGCCGCGATCCTTGAGCATCCGGATGATCCCCGGGTTGGCGTCAAAAACCAGTTGTCCCGCAAAGTCCGAAACCTCGGCGGTGAATCTTCCGCGCGAGTCGACGGGCACGACCAGATCGATCGCCGCTTCTTGACAGGCGCGCTGGTCGTCTTCACCGAAACCCGGCGCGATGTGCACGACGCCCGTGCCCTCTTCGACCGTCACGAAATCTCCGCCGAGGATTCGAAACGCGTTGGGTTGATCAGAAAAATAATCGAACAGCGGTCTGTATTTTCGCCCGACCAACTGCGAACCCAAAAGTGTCTGCACGACTTCGGGTTCCGGAAACTGCCGCTCGTATGCCGAGAGCCGGTCTTTGGCGATGATCAACTTTTTCGCGTCGTGTTCGATTACGACATATTCGATGTCTGGGCCGACGGCCAACGCCAGGTTGGAGGGCAAGGTCCACGGCGTTGTCGTCCACGCCAAGATGACTTCGCCCGACTCGAGTGCGAAGCCGACAGTCACCGCGGGGTCTTGCACCTGCTTGTATGCATCGTCCATTCGAGTTTCAGTGTTCGACAACGGGGTTTCGAGTGCCCATGAATATGGCAACACCTTGAATCCCTCGTAGATCAGCCCTTTGTCCCACAAAGTTTTGAAGGCCCACATCACGCTCTCGATATAGGAGGTATCGAGGGTCTTGTAATCGTTCGCGAAATCAACCCACCTGGCTTGGCGGGTCACATAGCGCTCCCAATCGCTGGTGTACTGCAACACGGATGAGCGGCAATACTCGTTGAACTTTTCGATTCCGAAGTCGGTGATCGCCTGGCGGCCCGAGATGCCGAGTTGGCGCTCGGCTTCTGCCTCGGCGGGAAGCCCATGGCAGTCCCATCCGAAACGACGCTCTACGCGCTGACCTCGCATTGTTCGATAACGAGGCACGGCATCTTTGACGAAACCCGTGAGCAAATGGCCGTAGTGCGGCAAACCGTTGGCGAACGGTGGCCCGTCATAGAAAACAAATTCGTTCGAGCCCTTGTCCCCCGGCTTGCGCGCGTCGACCGATGCTTCGAAAGTTTTGTCGCGCTTCCAATATTCGAGAACTTCGTTTTCGAGCGATGGAAAACTCGGTTGCGGTTCTACCTGCGGATAAGCCACGAGATGACTAGCACCGCAGGATCATGCCCTGCACGACGATCTGCAGGAAAAGCAAGATGACCAGGGGCGTCAGGTCGAGGACGCCGGTGCGCGGCATGAAACGACGAACCCAGTCGAAGACGGGCTCGGTGAATCGGCCGACGAAATACGAGATCTGCGCCACGAACCCGCCACTGGTCGCGGGAAACCAAGACAGCACGACACGAACGATGATCATGTAGATAAAAATCCGCGTGGCCAGACAAAGAATCGAGAACATGGAAGAATCAAACCGCGCTAACCGCGCGAGATTCGAGCGCCGTATGGCTTCATCATGAATACACCGTTGCTCATTTTCTCCATTGAGCCGTTGTTGGCGTAACAGACACCGCTGGCAAAATCGACGATTCGTCGCATCGTCTTGGGATCGGTGGACTGCACATTGATGATCACCGGGTTGCCCTCTTTGAAACGATCGGCGATTTCTTTCGCGTCTTCGTAACTGATCGGGCGAATCGTCACCGGGTCAACCGCCGGCATCACCGGACGAGCCACCGCTTCCGTGCGACGACCGGGCACGGGTCGCACGGTCACACCCGAGTCATGTTGGGCTTGTTGAGCGCGCATGCCCTCTGAACGGCCACCGTAATCTGAGTCGTCGTCATCGGCATCTTCGGGTTCGTCATACACGGTGCGCCGTCTGCCGCGGGCCGGCGCGCGTCGGCTTCGATCTACGGCGACTGAATCGTCGTAGTCGTCATAGGCCTCATCGGGACCCAAACCCAGGTAATCCATTGCGCGACGAAACATAGACATACTCAGATGCTAGTTGAATCAGCGCGTGAATTTCGAATATGCGCGCGGTTCTCGGCACGACGCAAGCGAGTCAAACCCGCGGTCCGAATATCGCCGTACCGATTCGAATCATGGTTGCACCTTCCTCGATGGCTACCTCCAAGTCGGCCGTCATGCCCATGCTGCAGTGCTCGAGCCCCAAGTCATCGGCGATCTTGCGCAATAGGCGAAAACCAGGTCGTGCCTGCTCGGGTGCCGAATCGGTCGGACCCACGGTCATCAGCCCGATCACCTGCAACCGGCCGTCGATCCCGAGTTTCAGCAAATTCTCGACCTCGGCGACCTTGCAGCCGCCTTTGTCCGGTTCGTTGGTGGTATTGACCTGAAGCATGATTTTTGCGACCCGATCTTGCGCCGAATCGTTGCAGCGCTTGGATATCTCGGCTATCAGTTCGGGTCGGTCGACGCTTTGCCAGACGTCGACAGAGTTCTTGAGCAGCTTGATCTTGTTGGTTTGCAGGCGACCGATGAAATGCACGGTGAGACGTTTGTCGGCCGGAACTTCGGCGAATTTGGCGGTCAGTTCTTGGGCGTAATTCTCGCCGACACCATCGCAGCCGGCGTCGAATGCGGCGACCATCGCATCGGCGCCGAACGTCTTGGTCACCGCGACGAGTTCGACGTTCTCGCCACCCGACGCGGCGATGCGCCGTCGCACATCGGCGACCCTCGCCACGACCAAGCCCGAATCGACGGTCGTCATGCCGTCACCGACATGCGCGCGCTATTTCAGGAATGCTGGGAGATCGTCGTCGTCATCTGCCCCGCGCAACGGATCAGATGTGTTGCCGAACAGATCCTTCAACCGACCGCCCCTTGGTTCGGGGCGCACGGTGCCCGAGGTGGCGGTGTTTCGACCGTCTCCGCGGGTGGCTGTGCGTTGCACGGCGCTGTCCCAGCGCTCGAAACCAGCGGCAACCACCGTGACTCGCACTTCGTCGTCGACGTCGTCGTCGATGACCAGACCATGGATGATGTTCGCGTCTTGGTGGGCCACGCCGCGCACAATTTCCATCGCGTTCGTGACCTCGAACAAGCCGATGTTCGAAGGTCCGGTGATGTTGACCACGATGCCACGCGCGCCTTCGAGCGACGCCTCGAGCAACGGTGAATTGATCGCCGCGTTCGCCGCCAATACTGATCGATTGTCGCCGCTCGCCGCACCGGTGCCCATCAACGCGGTGCCCGCATTTGCCAAAACCGTCTTGACGTCGGCGAAGTCGGTGTTGATCAAACCAGGGGTGGTGATCAAACCCGTGATGCCCGCGACGCCCTGCACCAAAACTTCGTCGGCCTTCTTGAACGCGTCCAAGATCGAGGTCTTGTCGGTCGAGATCGCGATCAGGCGCTCGTTGGGAATGACGACAAGCGTGTCGACTTTGTCTTTGAGCGCGGTGATTCCGGCATCGGCCTGAACCGACCGACGACGACCCTCGAAGGCAAAGGGCCGAGTCACGACCGCAACCGTGAGCGCACCTTCGGCCTTGGCGATTTCGGCGATGACCGGCGCGGCTCCCGTGCCCGTGCCTCCACCCTCGCCGGCGGTGATGAAAACCATGTCGGCGCCGGCCACGACCTCTTGAATTTCGTCGCGATGTTGTTCGGCGGCTTCACGACCAATTTCGGGATTGGAACCAGCGCCCAGACCCCTCGTCAGTTCGCGACCGATGTCGACCTTGACGCTCGCGTCGCTCAACAGCAGCGCTTGCGCATCGGTATTGATCGCGACGAACTCGACGCCGCGCATGCCCGACTCCATCATTCGGTTGATCGCGTTGACGCCGCCTCCACCAACGCCGATTACTTTGATTACTGCGAGATAATTTTGCGGCTGTCCGACCATTTTTCCCCCACTATCGGTTGAGTGCCTCAAGTCTGCCACAAGCGTTGCAGCCGACCAAACATCAGCCCGATGTTTAGACGAGTTTTGAAAAGTCTCTACTTTGACTTTACGGTTGGTGTCCTCGGGTCGGTCAAGTCGATGGCGATGATCTGTTTTGGATCTTGTCGACGCAACAACACCACCAGCGAAACCAATTTGTTTTGCAGTTCGTTGGGAGGGCCGAAATTGATCAGCGTGCCACTGCGCAACGTCATCAACAATTGGTTCGGCCCACCGACGCCGACATTCAATACCTTGTCTTCGAGTTCTTCGGGAAGTCCGCCCGCAAGTTGTGCCGCCGCCTTGTAGACCGTGCCCGCGCTCGCTCCAGGGGCCAGGTTCGGCCCGACTCCCGTGATCTGCAAATACTGGGTCGGTTGACCGGTCTCGACGGCCAAGACTCGGCCTTGCGCGTCGACCACCCGCGCGCGATTATCCACACCGATGTAAAAAGCGATGGGTTTTCGCTCGACGATTTCAATCACCAACCGCGACGGAAAGAACTGTTTGATACGCACCGACTCGACCCACGGGTCGCCCTCGAGGCGACGAGCCGCCGAATTCGTGTCGACCGTGAGGATTGATTTACCGTTGAGCGACTTTTCGACGGCGATCAAAAGGTCGGCACTGATGTATCGAGCCCCCTCGATCTGAATTGTTCTGACACCGATAATCGGCGAGGCCAAAATTCCGATGATCAGGGTCAACACACCGACCACGCTCGACGCGCCGAGCAACAATCGCCGACGATTGGTCTTCAGGTTTCGCGCGATCTGGTGACGACGCGAACTCAGTCGGGACTCGGGAATGACATTGCTCGGGTCTGAGGTCGGTGCGACATTCACCGAACTCGTCCGTTCATCGATCGGATTGTCGACATCGATCGGTAGGCGAAGGTCGTCATCGACGATGACGATTCGACCGTTGTTGGTTTTCAGCGTCAGCGATGTGGTCGACGATTCTTCGGGGGTGGGCGACGGGGTCTGGCTCGAATTGTCGGCAGGCTTGACCACCCTCAGATTCATCGTCGGCGTCGCGTCGCCCTCGAATGCATCGGCCAGTTCGGCGAGCGCCTCTTCGGACAATTGCTCCGAATAACTCGGTATCGGGATCGAAAGATCGGTCGTGTGCGACGAACCAAAGGCCGCTTCAAGTTGCGTGTCGCGACGAACCTCGGCCGTCGACTGTGCACCGGCCGCGGCGGCGACGGTCGAGGAGAAACCCACCAATCGAATTTCGCTGCGCAGTTCGATGCCGTGCGCCTCGCTGACTCGTTGTCGAACGAAGGTCATCAACTCGACCACGTCATCGGCCCTGCCGTCTTCGTCGGCTTGAACAAAATTTGCGTGCTTCTCGGAGATCATCGCCGTGCCAATTCGGTAGCCGCGCAAACCCAAATTGTCGATCAGCTCCCCGGCCGATGAAGCCCCCGCAACCGGATTGACGAAAACAGAACCGGCGTTTTGCCCACCGGGTTGGTGATCGCGGCGCCATTTGACGATCTCGGCGAGGCGGTTCTCGCCCTCGGCTTTGTCGCCCCATGCCAGACGAAGCGTCGCCGTCAAAACGATGTGTTCGTCGCCAAGGTCTGAGGCGCGAAAACGAAGACCCAAATTGGCCGCCGAAATATTCGCCTCGATCCCGCGATTCAAATGAAACAGCCGCACGCTCAAGAGCGAAGCGATCATGTCGGAGCCGTGACCGCCGGCGTTCATGCGCACCGCCCCGCCGATCGAACCGGGCACCCCGACCGCCCACTCGAAACCCCGTAGGCCAGCGCCCACGCTTTGTCGAGCGATGATCGGTAGCGAAGCCATCCCCCCGACCGACAAGATCGGATCCTGGCCTGCCTGCGGCAACAAGATTTGCTCGGCGAACGGGCCGAGCGCAATCGCCAAACCACAAAACCCTGCGTCGCTGATCAACATATTGCTCCCCCGCCCGAGCATCAGCACGGGGACCTTGACTTTCTCCAACGCGCGCGCCGCCGCGTGCAGATCTTCGACGCTCATCGCCCGCATGAACAATGACGCAGACCCACCGACTCGATAGGTCGTATAGAGACCGATCGGCTCGTCGCGCGTGATGCGGTCGCCCAACAGCGACGCCAGGCGATTGAGATCTTTGTTGCGGGGTCGATTCAAATCAGTGATCAAACGCTGTTGCCTTTGCGTCGCGCGATGATCTCTTCGGGCAGCGAGTCGATATCTCCGCAGCCCATCGAAATGCAGATGTCGCCCGACTTGAGTTCACCAGCCAAAAATTCTACGAGATCATCGCGCCGCGGTTGATACACGACACTGCGATCAGGGTGGGCGCGTCGAATCGCGTCGACCACGAGTCGACCAGTGACGCCAGGTATCGGCGCGGTGCCCGAGGAATAGATGTCAGTGATCACGACCAGGTCGGCATGCTCGAACGAGTCGGCATACAAATGCGAGATCTCCGCCATGCGATTGAACCGATTTGGCTGGAATACGGCCACCACCCTCGACCATGCGTCGGTGTCATCACGGGCACCGGCCAAAACGGCACAGATTTCGCCGGGCAAATGGGCATAGTCGTCGACGAATGTGACGCCGTCTTGATTGCCACGAACATCAAAACGGCGCACGACTCCCCCGAACCTCGCCAAACCCGCGACGGCGTATTTGAAGTCGACACCGAGTTGCATCGCCATGGCGATCGCCGCCAACGCGTTGCCGACATTGTGCACGCCGCGTTGGGCAATGCGAACCTCGCCCAACCTCTGCAACGAAGACCCTGATCTGGCCGAGACGACAAAAGTTGCACAACCTTCGGCGAATTTGATCTCGCCGGCCTGATAGTCGGCGTTCGAATCGCCGGCCACCGAATATGTGGTCGAGTCGGAGGATTCGGCGATGCGCGCACAAACCGGATCATCCACACAAAGCACGCGCGGCCCGTGAATGTTTTTTACGAACGCCTCGAAACTCTTCTCGATCGCCGCGATCGACTTGAAGTAGTCGAGATGGTCGACATCGACATTGGTCAAGACCGCGCCGAACAAGGGCAGGTGCGAGTGCGTGCCGTCGCTTTCATCGGCCTCGACGACGAACAAATCGCCGCCGGTCCATGAGGCGCCACGACCGAACTCGCGCACATCGCCGCCGATCAAGTAATTCGGGTTCAGACCCGCGGTTCTCAAGATCGCCGTCAACATCGAGGATGTGGTCGTCTTGCCGTGGGTGCCGGCCACGCCGATGCTCTTGGCCCGACCGCAGATCGCCGACAAGATTCCTGCACGCGAAATCAGTCGAATCGATTTTTCGCCAGCCCGTTGATATTCGATGTTGGCCGCGGGTATCGCCGGCGAACCCGTGACAAGATCGCAGTCGTCGACGACGCTCGCCCGATGCGGCACATTGACGGCGACGCCGAAATTGCGAATTCGCTCAATCACCTCGGTGTGGCGAACATCGCTCCCCGAAACCTTGTGTCCCATTTCGGCGAGCACGGTCGCGATCGCCGACATTCCCGGGCCTCCGACACCGACCACGTGAATTCGTCGGGATACCGACAGATCGACGGGCATCTCTCGACCTGACGCACGGAAAATTTCGCTTGCCAGGGTCGTGTGCCGATGTTGCGCGCCCGCCTTGTGCGCAGTTTCGGCGGTCGACTCGAGCAGCGCTCGGTCATCGATGACGGCCACAATTTGTCTGGCGATGTCGGCGACGCTCGCCGATCGTTCGTCGATCACGATCGCCGCACGCTTCTCACCCAGCCACGCGGCATTGGTTGTCTGATGGTCTTCGGCGGCGTCGCTCCATGGCACGAGCACGCTGGCGATACCGATCGTCGCGATCTCGGCGATCGTGCTGGCGCCGGCCCTGGCCACCAACAAATCGGTTGCAGAATAGACATCTTGCATCGCCGTGGTCGGATCCAGACGTCGGTACAAAATTCTTGCGTCCGACCCGAGTTGCGGAATGTCGGCGTCGACATAGCGCCTGCCTGTGAGATGAATCACGCACAGGTCGTCGCGGTGCTGGTTGGCTTGCACGATTTCACGCGCCACCGCGTTGAGCCTCGCCGAACCAAGTGAGCCGCCCATCACGCAAATCACCCGGCGGCTCGACGGCAAGTCGAGTTTTTGGCGCGCGACATCCCGCGACTGCGCCAAGTCAAGGTTGCGCAGAACCCGCCGCACGGGTGCCCCGGTGAGCACGGCATTTTTGAGTTTCGACGGCGCGTAGGCGACGGCGGTCGTCGTCGCGCGGCGCGACTGTAATCTTGTGGCCAGACCGGGTCGGCTGTCGTACGAAACCGTAACCACGGGAATACCCAGACGATTCGCGGCGCGGGTCGCGGGCACGCTCGCGTATCCTCCGACAGAAACGACGACTTTTGGTGAGAGTGCGTCGAGCAATATCTCGGCCTGCTTGGTCGCCGCCGCTAACCCGCGCAGGGTTCGCAAGTTTTTCGAGATCATCGACGGCGAGACCCGACGAACGAGGCCCCGCACCGACAACAGCGACATCGCCAAACCAGTTGGCGGAACCAGCGTCGTCTCGACCCCGTCGACCGAGCCGATGAAATGAATCTGCGAAGGCTCGATGCCGGCATCTTGGAGCAATTCGGCGATCGCCAAGGCGGGAACCACATGACCGCTCGTTCCACCACCCGTGATGACGGCGAAGACTTGGTGGCTGGATCGGGTCAAGAGTTTCTACTTGTGGGTGTCGCTCACTTCATGTTACGCGCGACGTTCATCAGAAGCCCCGCGGCCGACATGCAGACGAACAGCGAACTTCCGCCGTATGAAATGAGCGGAAGTGTCAAACCCGTCACCGGCATCGAACCCGATACGCCGCCGATGTTGATGATCGCCTGGGCGGCGAACCACATCGTCACGCCACTGGCCAAAAGTGCGCCGAATTTTTCTTGTGCCCCCATCGCCGCTCGAAAACCGAGCAACACGAGAAGCAAGAATCCACCGATCACCGCCACCACGCCGATCAGACCGAACTCTTCGGCGATCGTCGAAAAAATGAAGTCGCTGTGCGCCAAGGGCACGTAACCCCACTTGCCGGTGCCCGCACCGATGCCGACACCCGAGACCCCTCCGTTGGAAATCGAAAGGATCGATTGCCAAACTTGGTAACCGAACGAACCTTTCGTCTCTTCCAAATTCATGAACGCCATCCAACGATTTCGGCGCGACGAACTGACGAGGGTGATCAACAACGCAGCGAATGCCGCCGAGCCCCCGATCGCCCCGACTACGCGCATCGGGATGCCCGACATGAACATCAGCATCAACACGATGCAAGTCATGACGATCGCACCCCCCAGGTCTCCCTGGGCCAAACACAGAAGCACCGACACGCCGAGCGCGACCAAGATCGGTCGAATCACGCGACGAAAGTCGGCCACCTCTTTGTTGCGACGACCGAGCAGGTTGGCGCAATAAACCAAAAGCGCCAACTTGAGAAACTCGGAGGGTTGAAACCCGATCGGCCCGATCTGCACCCAGGCGCGCGCACCGTTGATGCTGATACCGATGTTGGGTGCAAACGGCAGGAACATCAACACCCAGGCGAACATCAAGAAAAAGAAGACTTTGCGACGCAACATCGAATACGGATACCTGTAGCACAAGGCCATGCCGAGGCCGCCACAACAGGCCCACATCACCTGCCTGAAGAACATCGACCACGGGCTTTGACCGCGGTTCAGTGCGACGATCGACGACGAAGACATGACCATCACCAGACCGATGGCGATCAGGGTCAAAACCGTGAGGAAAATTGCAAAAAAGGTTCTGTTGGCGGGTTTGTCGCTGATGCGTCGCGCCGACAGGATGCCGCCGTGGTCGAGCACCGCCCGGCGCCGTTGGGCCAGGGTCAATACCCGATCTGCGTTTGTCGAAGTAGTAGTGCTCATTTCGCCTCGATTCTTCTCTTGGAGTTGATCAGTTGATTGACTTCTTTTTTGAACTCGACGCCGCGTTCGCCGTAGTTGTTGTACCAGTCGAAACTCGTGCAACCCGGCGAAAGCAAGACGACATCACCACCGCTAGACAGCGAGTCGGCCAAATGCACGGCCTCCCGCATCGAAGTCGCCGTGCGCACCTCGCAAACACCTGCGAAGGCGCGAACGATGTCGGGCGCCGACTTGCCGATCGCCACGACGGCTTTCATGCGATCCGGATACGCGGCCATCGGTGCCAGGTCGAGGTTCTTGTTCTTTCCTCCGGCGATCAACACGATCGATGTGAACGAATTCAACGCCGCACTCGCGGCGTGCGGGCTCGTCGCCTTCGAGTCGTCGTACCAACGCACACCGATATCTTCGGCGACGAGTTCGATGCGGTGCGGGGCGTTGACGAAAGTTCGCAGCGCCTCGGCAACCTCGGTGCGGTCAGCCAAGCCCGACTCGATCACCAATGCGGCGGCGGCCAGCGCGTTGGTGACATCGTGGGGCAAACTTCGCGACATTTGATCGATGGCGAGGATCTCGCCGTGGGGCGAATTGAGTTTGCCGTTTCGCGCGTGGTAATCGCCCGAGGATTTGCCGAAACTGACGAGGCGCCCGTTGCACCTTTTGGCCAGGCTCGTGATCATTTCGTCTTCGGTCGGTGCGACTGCGACGTCGGTATCTGAAAGATTCGCCCAAATCTTGGCTTTCGATGCCCGATACGAATCGTGCGACGCGTGCCAATCGAGGTGGTCTGGCGCGAGGTTCAGCCAAACCGATGCTTTGGCGCGAAACTTGCGGGTGAACGCGAGGCGAAAACTCGAACACTCGACGGCGAACGCCTGCGCGTCGGAGCCGAGCGCGGATATCAGCGGCACCTCGGTGTTGCCGACGGCGACGGCTCTGCGACCTGCCGTGTTGATCATCGCGGCGGCCATCAGGGTGGTGGTTGTCTTGCCATCGGTACCGGTGATCGCCACCATCGGTCGGGGATTCTTCGTCGCTTGTTCAAAGCAGTAAGCAAGTTCAATTTCTGACTCGACCGGCTTGTTCAGGCGCCCGGCCACCGCGAACAAACGATGGCTCTCGGCGATACCGGGCGCGGGCACGACTCTCTGCGCCTGATGCAAAAGTTTTTCGATCTCGATATCGCTCGGCGCAAACTGCACCTTGCAGTTCAGTTTTTCGGCAAACTCGATGTGGCTGTCTTCGCGTCGGTCGTCGGCGAGCAAGACGGTTTCGCCGCGACTTACCAGTTCGTCGGCTACCGCCCTGCCGGCGACAGCCAAACCGTAAACGAGGGTCGTCGTCATGTCAGCGTCGCAAACTGTTGATGTTCTGGATGTTCGTGAAGTCGGCGATGAAAATCGCCACGGCGGTCGACACGCAGATCGCCGAGATTATCCAAAAGCGAATTATCACCGTCGTCTCGGGCCAGCCACTTTGTTCGAAGTGGTGATGAATCGGGGAATTCTTCAGCAGACGCTTTTTTCGACCCGAGGCTTTGAACACGCCCATCTGCACGGCGACCGAGCCCGCCTCGAAAACGTTGATGCCGCAAATCAGGGGCAACAGCAGATGCGTATTGGTCGTGACGGCGAGAAGCCCGAGCGCGGTGCCCAGGCCGAGTGCGCCGACATCTCCCATGAAGATTCGCGCGGGTGCGGCGTTCCACCACAGAAAACCACCGCAGGCGCCGGCCAACGACGCCGACAAGACGGCGAGGTCCAGCGGGTTGACGACATCGCCGTAAATCTGCGGGTTACGAAACGCCCAATAGGCGATCACGGTAAAGGCGATGAAACCGAACGAAGCCGAGCCGGCGGCCAGACCGTCGAGGCCGTCGGTGACGTTCACGGCGTTCGACGTGCCCCAAACCAGCAGCGCCGTCCAGGCGACGAACAACGGCCAGGTGAATGTGATGCCGGGAAGATCGGCCCGAGTGAATGAAAGCGTCTCGCTGACACCCGTGGCGGCCGTCAACCACCAGGTCAAAGCGATGCAAACGGCGAAGGTGATGTAGCCCTTCTTGCTCCAGAACAGGCCGCGGTTGTGTTGGCGTTGCACCTTGAGGAAGTCATCGAGAAACCCGATGAACGAAAGCACGAATACGGCCGCCCAGATGATCATCGCCTGATCTGAAAACGGCAGGCCACCGCGAAAATGGGCGACGAACCACCCAAATGCGGCCGAGAACATGATCGCGATACCACCCATCGTCGGTGTGCCCTGCTTTTTCAGGTGTTGCACCGGTCCGCGGTCTTCGGCGCCCAAAATAGGCTGTCCTTTGCCCAGGCGTACGAAGACATTTATCAACAAGCGGGTGCCGATCAGCGACGCGATCATCGATACGGCGGCGGCGATGAGTATCGCGATCACAAGGCGGCCCTCAACAATTCGCGTGAAACATCGGCGTCGCTGAACTTCTCGTCTTTGTCACCGATCGTTTGGGTGGTTTCGTGGCCTTTGCCGGCGATCACCACGATGTCGCCCGGCTTCGCGTGTGAAAATGCTGTCGCAATCGCTCGGCGACGGTCGACTTCAACTTGCAGGTCGCGCGCCTCACCCACCCCCGCCAGAATCTGGTCGATGATCGATCGAGCGTCTTCGTTACGCGGATTATCTGAGGTGACATATACGACGTCGGCGAAATTGGTCGCCACCGCCCCCATCTTAGAACGCTTGGAGTGATCGCGTTCACCGCCGCAACCAAACACGACGATTACGCGGCGATTTCTCGAAATCAATTCGCGCGCCGCCGAGAGCACGTTTTGCAACGCCTCTGGTGTGTGCGCATAGTCGACGATCACGCCGAATTCTTGACCCGCTTCGATCGACTCGAATCTGCCGGGCACCGCGCCTGCAGCAGCCAAACCTCTCGCGATGTCGCGGTGGGCGACACCAAGTTCGGCTGCTGCAGTTGCGGCAGCTAGCGCGTTCATTAGGTTGAAACGACCACCGCACGAAACTTGAATTTCTTCACCGCGCCAATGGAAGCTCAGTTTGTTGGCACTCGCTGCGACCTGCGTCGCGTCGTCGGCGCCGAAAGTCGTGCACGCGATTCGAGGCTCGGCGCCGAGCGAGTCGACCAGCAAAGAACCGTGCACATCGTCACGGTTGACCACGCAAACCTCCGTGAATTGGGGCGAGAAAAGTCGGGCCTTTGCCGCAAAATACTCTTCGGTCGTCTTGTGAAAATCTAGGTGGTCTTGCCCCAGATTCGTGAATATGGTCGCGCTGAAACTCGTGCCTTCAACGCGACGAAGGGTCATCGCATGGGACGAAACCTCCATCACCACCGCTTGACGGCCGTTGGTCAACTCGGTGACGAATGAGCGCTGCAAATCCGTCGACTCGGGGGTCGTGCGTGTGCCCGAGAGCGTGCCGAAAACCGTCGTAGACCACCCGTGCTGGTTCAAAATCGACGCCAAAAAATGGGATGTCGTGGTCTTGCCGTTGGTGCCCGTGACACCGACTACTTTCAATTTCTTGCTTGGTCTGCCGAACATTTCGGCGGCGATGAAACCCATCGATGAGCGCACATCGTCGACGACAATCTGCGTCAGATCGATCTCGAGACGCCTTTGCACCAGCAATGCGACCGCGCCAAGTTTTTTGGCCGCCTCGGCAAAATTGTGGCCGTCTTGTTGTTCGCCGACGACGCAACAAAAGATCGAATCGTCGACCACGCGAGAGGAGTCATGCGTGATATCGACAACGCCGACCGAGAGGTGGCCTACGGTCTCGAGAACTTTCACCTCCGGTGCGTTGGCGAGAATATCGCTCAGCGGGCGCATCGAGGAAGCCGTCATTTCAGTGACTCGGTCCGAGTTCTGGGGGTCGAGAGCCGACGCATCCGGCATCGTCGCCTTCGGGGCGCATGTTCATTTCGTTGATCAAGACCTGACCGATACGGGCAAAGACGGGTGCGGCCGCTGTGCCACCAAAGCGATCCATCGTGAACGGATCGGGTTCATCGATCGACACCAAAACGGTGAATCGTGGATTGTTCGCCGGAAGAAAACCGACGAACGATGCGAAATAGGATCGGGTGCCCTCGTCGCTGACGTATTTTCCGTTCTCTTGCAGTTTGTAGGAGGTGCCGGTTTTCCCGGCGACGCTCATGCCTTGAAGTTTGGCCAGTTTTCCCGTTCCGTAACACACCACATCGGTCATCATCGCCGTCACCGCTTTCGCCGTGGTCGAAGTGAGGACTTGATGCGAGGCCGACTCGGGGGTCGCCGATTCAACGCCGTTCTTGTCGGTCGTCTTGAGCACCAATTTCGGTGCGACATACACGCCGTTGTTGGCGATGGTATTGACCGCGGCCACCAGCTGCAGCGCCGTGGATGTATAGCCGTAACCGTAGGCGAACGTAATCTTCTCCGTGCCCCGCCACTTTGCGACCGGACGCAACGACCCTCGCGACTCACCCGGATACTGCACGGGAGTCTTGATGCCGAAACCAAATAGTTTCAGATACGCGAAGTTCGTCTCGAGAGCGATCGTTCGCGAGATCAGCACGGTGCCCAAGTTCGAAGAGTCGACCATTATCTTGCGCACGCTCATGTCTTCACGCTCGTGCGGAAACGCATCGGTGACTTTGTACTCCCACTCGGTGCCTTTGTCGAACCACTGGTATCCCGGCACGCTGAAATTTGTGCCCGCATTGACCGCGCCCTCGTTCATCGCCGCGGCGATGCTGAAAACCTTGACCACCGAACCCGGTTCGTTCGCTTCGACGACGCCAAAGTTGCCCGACTCGCTCGTGTAACTACCGTCGCTGTTGCGACGCACGTTCGACATCGAGAAGATCTCGCCTGTCTTGGTGTCCATGACGATCGCCGCACCACCGCGGGCACCGAGACGCTCGACCTGCTGCTTGACGATTCCGTCGACCTGAAACTGAATCGTGCGATCGATGGTCGTGGTGAGGCGACCGCCTGGCGACGACTCGGTGACCTCTCCCGAATTTGCGGCGATCGATTTGCCGCCGCTGTTCACCTCGCGGACTATTCGACCATCAACGCCCGTGAGCATCTCGTCGTATTTGAGTTCGAGTCCCGAGATGCCGACACCGTCGATGTCGGTTCGACCAACCAAGGCTTGAAGGCCCGAGCTGGTGAGCGCCCGACCAGATTCGCGATACGACGAGACACCCTTCAGCCCGAGCGCGAGTATCGCCTTGGCCACCTCGGAGTCGGCCTGACGCGCGATATAGACGAAACTTGACGACTTGTTTTGAAGTTTGGTGGCCAATTCGACCTCTGCCTGCGGATCGAGTCGAAGTATCCCCGCGACAGCGTGGGCCACACCGACCGGGTCGACCACCGATCGCGGATCGGCAAATACCGTGCGGGTCGGCACGGGCAGCGCCAGTTCGCGTCCGTTGCGATCGACGATTGAACCGCGCTCGGCGCGCAGTGTCTGCACGCGTGTGCGCTGGGCGACGCTCGCCTCGCGATAGTCGCCGGCCCAAACCGTTTGCAGCATCACGACGCGCGCACCCAGCAATAGCAGTAGCACGACCACGACGACGAACATCTTCAACATTCGCGGGCGAATATCCCGCTCTTGCCCCTGCATGCCGGTTGTGAAATAGTCGCGCGTGCGATTGGCCATTGAAGCCGAACGATATGAAAGTCTTGAGTTGCGAACCCGGTTCGCATCGATGCGTCGACCGCGCCTGCCCCCGTCGGCGCCGGCGATGGTGCTCACGGCGTCGAGCCTTTGGTCGTCTCCGAGAACAAGTCGGCCAGCAACGGTGGTTGCGAAATCGTCTTGTCCATCGAACCGGTGGCCGCCAACACGCTCGCCACCACATCGGCGGGAATCTCGGCAAACTGCCCCGTCACGCCTTGTGACATGCTCAGCCTCATCGCTTGTTCACGCAGGTATTCTGGGGCCCGTAGTTCGGCGCGCTGCTGGCGCAATTCGTCATAATGAATTCGAGCCAGTCGAACATCTGTCGAAACTTTGTCGAGTCGAAGTTGTTGCTCGGCGATAACCGTCTGAAAAATGACCACCAGCGTGCACAGTGCGGTGATCACAAAGATGATGAGGGTCGCCCGCGAATAGGTTCGGGGCTGAATCGTTGGGACGAGCCGAAGGTTGGGACGGGTCTGCCGGGAAGTGTCGGCCCGCTCTCGAGAAGAAACCGGGGCGCCGCTCGGGCGGCGGCGGCGCACGGGTGCGGGACGGGTTGCGACGGCGGTCGCCATCTAGTTGCCCACACCGCTCAGGGTCTTTTCGACAACACGCAACCTCGCCGATTTGGCGCGGCGATTCGACTCTTGCTCTCGGCTCGTCGGTTGCTTGGGCATGCGCACGCGCCGCGTGCGGCGCGCCCCTGAACGGGACTCGTGCACGAACGGCGATGCGTCAAGGATTCTCGCGTCGCCTCGTTCGGAGTCGGCGAACACCTGCTTGACAATTCGGTTCTCGCCCGAGTGATAGCTCAACACCGCCACACGACCACCGACCTTCGTCGCGTCGATGGCCTGTTCGAGTGCACGCGCAAGAATCTCGAGTTCTTTGTTGACCTCGATGCGAATCGCCTGAAAAGTTCGCTTGGCGGGGTGTCCGCCGGTGCGACGCGCCGGTGCCGGAATCGCCGCAACGACGACTTCGGCGAGGTGGGCAGTCGACTTGATCGGCCGCGCCGAAACGATCGCCGAGGCGATGCGACGCGCAAACCGCTCGTCCGAGTTTGCTCGAATCAGCCCTGCCAATTCGGCCTCTTCGTAACCGTTGACCACATCGTCGGCCGAAAACTCGACGCGTCGATCCATGCGCATGTCGAGAGGCCCGTCGTTGCGATAAGAGAAGCCCCGGGCGGCAACATCTAGTTGCGGCGAGGAAACGCCGAGATCGAAGAGCGCCCCCGAAATTTCATCGACCGACATTTGCCGCAGCACATCATGGAGATCGTCAAATCGCGCGCGACGCACGGTGAGACGATCTTTCAATTTCGGATCGTTGGCGATCAATTTTTCGGCGTTGGCGATCGACTCATCGTCCTGGTCGAGTCCCAAAATCTGCAGATTTGGATGAGCGGTCAAGATCGCCAGCGAATGCCCGCCGTAACCAAAGGTCGCGTCGACCACCAATCCGGCGGGCACCGAGGCGAAGCACTCGACAATTTCGGCGACCATCACGGGTTGGTGGGTCTCGAGCAATTTCTCCGAAGCATCCATATATACGTCGCCCACGTCGCCAGGGCCATCAGTCGGTTGTTCAGTGCCCCGCTTCTCAGCAGCCCCCCGGCCAACGGTGCCTTCGGGATTTCTCCCCGAATAGCGAGATGGAAGCGGGCGGAGTTGGGGGCTAACCATCTTGTCAACCGGGAGACTGCTGAGAAGCGGAACTCTTGCAACTTGTGACGGTTGCGAAGCTTGTTGCTTGACCCCCCTTCGCTCTACTCGTTGCCTGCGAGTTCTTGCGCACCCGAATCGCTGATTCGCCTGTGTCGCTGTGGATCCCAGATTTCGACGCGATCAAATGAACCGCTGACGATCACCCGCGAGTTCAGCTCGAGCCCCGCGTAGGCGCGCAACTTTTCGTCCACGTTGATCCGACCTTGGGCGTCCACCGAAACTTCGACCATGTTCGAAGCCAGGGCGCGCTGTTGTTTGCGGTCCATCTCGCCGCGACGAACCTTGTCCATCGCCTCATTGGCCACGGACAAGAACGCATCGACCGTCAACACGTCGACGCATTTGTCGCGCCCCAGCGCCAGATAACAAGTCGGCTCGAAGCGGGGCCTGAATGCGGCGGGCAGGGCGACGCGACCCTTGGGGTCCAATTGCCGCTCATGCGCCCCAACAAACACGTTTCCTCCCGCTATTTCCCAAAACCCGATTACTTCTTGGGTTTTAGAGCTCCCCCTAACACCCGGCGAAGAGCGTACCCCCACTTCACCCCACTGTCAAACATCTTTCCCCATTTTTCACCACTTTTTTGGTCAATTTGGCCACGCCCTCAAGTGCTCGCGGGTAACGAGAGTGCAAGCCGTGGGCCAGCCGTGGGCCGGCCGTCGGCTGTATTCACCCGACACGAGGCGGCCCGCTTGCCGATTTGGGTCAGCGCGAGGTGGCGAGTTCGACGAGCGTGTCGGCGATCTGATTCAAACCAGACACCTCGGCCACGGCGATGTCGGGTAACTCGTTTTCGAAGAGCAAATACTTTCGGTACGCGGCGGACGACCACCTGCGGTGAACGACACATTGAAAACGCGCCATTTCGCGCGTGCGTCGCTGCGAGATTCCGACCACTTTCTTGCCGTTTAGCGTCACCTCACCGGGGCCCAGCCCGCCAAAACAGATCGAGTCGAAAAAACTCGAGCGCTCGATTCCACCGCGGTGCACCTTGAGTTGGTCGCGATCGGCGACTTCGCAGGCGGCCAAGGCATCTGCCCACAGATCACCGACCCACCACATCGCCCGCCCGACATCGTCTTTCCACAACTCGTCATCACACGGAATCACGAGATCGACCCATAGGTGTTGATCGAGCTCGAGAAATACCGCCCCACCACCGCTGCGACGACGTACCACCAATATTCGGTCGGCGTCGCACGACTTTTGATCGACGATCGAAGACCCTTGCTTCGAACCCAGAACCAGCGCCGACTCGCGAATCGAGGCTCGCCAAATCGCCCGCTCGGCGGGCAAATCTCGACCGTGCACAGACTCGGCCGAGTCGCGCAGATGGGTGAACCGCCAATCAGACATCTAAAAAAATTTACCCATGAGTTGGTCGCAACAACGGCGAACAAACTTCAGGAGGCAATCGCCAAATACTGCTTCCACTCTTCGGGCACGCGGCCGACCGAAACGGCGACCCACGCCAACTCGCGCGGCGTGCGCGGTTGTTTGGTCAACGCCATCCCGGCTTCTTGCGGCGTGCGATCACGCTTTTTCAAGTTGCAACGGCGACAGGCGGCCGTCACGTTCTCCCAGACATGCATGCCTCCGCGGGAGCGCGGCAGGATGTGGTCGATGCTGTCCGCATGCGCACCGCAGTATTGACAACGGTGATTGTCGCGGGCAAAAATCGCGCGACGCGACATCGCCGTGCGCCGGTGATACGGCACCCTTACTAGATATCGAAGCCTGATCACCAACGGCCCCGGCATGACGAACTTTTCGGCGCGAATCTGGGTCCCGTCCTCTTCGACAATCTCGGCCTTTTCTGAGAGCACCAAACAGATCGCACGGCGCGCAGGCACGATCGACAAAGGCTCAAGTGTCGCGTTCAAAACCAGGGCGCTTCTCATCGAAAATCTCTCAACCAATATAAGTAACTCAAGACATCTTTGGTCTCAATCTTGGTTTGACCGCCGCCATATTGGGTCTGGCTGCGAAACCGCAGATACTGACGGGTCGGAATCGGCAAAAATGGGCGTCTCGCCCACCACCGCGACGGGGCCAAGCGAAACAATTGCGCGATGGCGACGAACCAAAGTTTGGGTCGAACGATCACGGCGATCAATACCCCGGCGCCGATTCGAGGGGTCGAAGTGGCGCCCATTTTCAGTTGGGCTTGGGCTCTTTGGGCAGCCCGAGCACCATTTCGCCGATGATGTTGCGCTGCACCTGCGAGGAACCCGCATAAATCGTGCCGGCACGGGCGTTGAGAAACGTCATCGCCCAACTCATCGAACTATTCTTGGCACCCGCCTCGTCGGTTTGAAATGTCGTCATCGGTTTACGACCCACGGGCACGAGACCTTCGACACCGAGAATATCCATGGCCAACTCGGTGACGACCTTGTGATACTCGCTCCAATAGAGTTTCGAGATCGCCCCGTCGGGGCCGGGGTGATGACCCGCAATGAATTTCGTCAACACGCGAAGACCGAGATACTTCATTATCTGAACCTTGCCGTAACAATCGGCCAGGCGCTGACGAATGCGCGGATCATCGGCCACCCCGCGCTCTTGGGCAAGGTCGATCAGCCTTTCAATTTCGGCCTGGTACCTGATCGACAGGGTCGCCGCCGATTCGCCCCGCTCGTAACCGAGCAATGACATCGCCACCGCCCAACCGTTGTTCAATCCGCCGACGATGTTCTCTTTCGGGCACAGCACATCGGTGTAGAAAACCTCGTTGAACTCGCTCTCGCCGGACAACATTTTGATCGGGCGCACTTCGAGCCCTGGCTGGCGCATGTCGACCAGCAAAAAAGAAATGCCCTTGTGTTTCGGTGCGTCGGGGTTGGTGCGGGCGAGGGTGAATATATGTGTCGCATATTGACCGGCCGATGTCCAAATCTTTTGTCCGTTCAAAATGAATTGATCGCCGTCGAGAGTCGCCTTGAGCCCGACATTGCCGAGGTCCGAGCCCGCGTTGGGTTCGCTGTAGCCCTGGCACCACACATCTTGACCCGAGATGATTCGCGGCAAATAATGTCGCTTTTGCTCTTCGGTGCCCCAGATCAAAAGCGTGTTGCCGAGCATCTGAATGCCGAAGATGTCGTTGAACGAACCGGTCGGCACGCCCGCTCGGGCAAACTCTTCGGCGACGATCACCTGCTCCAGAGCCGAGAGACCTCCGCCGCCGTATTCGACCGGCCAACCCGGCGCCAAATACGGGCTTCCCGCCAAAATTTCGCGCCATTGTGCGACGAACTCCTCGGCCTCCTTGCCCTCCATCGAGCCGATGCCTTTCCAATTTGCGGGAAGTTTTTCGGCCAAAAACGCCTGAACCTTCTCCCGATACTCTTCGGCTGCCCTTTCGTAGACCGGATTCATGTTTCACAGCCTAGGTTGCGGGCCACGGCCGCGGCCCCGACGAGCGGCGAAAGCGCACCCAGAGCAGCAGGATGAACTCTAAAGCCCTGAATGAAGCCGATTCTTGCGTTGCGATCGAGTTCGCTCTGCACCGCGTCAAAAAACGGTCGCCCAAAGCCGAGCGCCACCGAACCGGCAATCACCGCGGTTCGAAGATCGAGCATCGCCCCGACGCTGACGAGCGCCGTGGCGACGAGTCGGCCGGTTTCGGCCACGACCTCGGGGCCGGCCTGCGCCGAGGGTTTGCCGGTGATCGCCTCGATTGATCGACCCGAGGCGTGCGCCTCGAGACAACCGTGCGAGCCGCACGCACAAAGTCGGCCATTGGGCACGACGATGACATGGCCGATATGGCCCGCGTTGCCCGAGTTGCCTTCGAGCACTTTGCCACCCGAAATAACGCCGCCGCCCACACCCGTTGAAACGACCATGCCGATCACGTCCGTTTGGCCCGCCACCGCACCGCACCAAACTTCACCCTGCACGAGAGCCTTGGCGTCGTTGTCGATATACACGGGCATCTGAACGACCTCTTCGATTCTCGCTCGCAATGCGAAATTTCGCCACTCGGGAATGTGTAGGAACGAAACGAGTTCACCGCGCGGCGACATTGGTCCGCCGCAACCGACACCGCACGCGAGCAACTCGACATCGGTCGCGGCGATTTGTTGACCGATCAATTCACTCAGCGCGCCCCAAACGTTCGCCGACGGCGTTGGCGCTTTGCGATGAGCGAGCACTTCGCCCGACAATGAAACGACGCCCACCGATAACTTCGTTCCCCCAATGTCCACCGCCAAGTAGCCGCGTTGCGACACGCGACCTCGTTACCGATCGCGAGTGAATTTTTCGCGCATACGTTGGACGTTGGCGCGCGAGTTCCTCAACGACTCGGCGACATCACGCATGCCGACTTTTGACATCGCCCGAAGCTGTCGCTCGGCGACTAGAGCGCAACCCAACATCACCAAAAACCCGAAGAACGCCAGCAGAAAATGAAACTGCAGACCGATGATGACGAGGGCCAACGAGACGACGATGCCAACTACGGCCCACCATGTCGTGCGCGCCGAATGACGGTAGAGCCCCTTTGACGAAACCGCCTGTGCAAACCTCTCGTCGGTCCTGAGGTTTTGCTCGATTTGTCGCAGGATCTGTCGTTCGTCGTCTGAAAGTGGCACTCGACCTCCGGGGCGATTGTCTGTTGATGTATTTTCCCACGAAATCGTCAAAATCGCAATACTGCGTCAGATGTCACTTGGCCCCCACTTCGAAGAACCCGGCTGGCGTTTTTTGCCCAATGAACTGACCGGCTTGATCGCCGAATCGCCGAACTTTTCGCGAATATCGTCGATCGCCCTGGTCGTCGTGCTCCAGGCGGCGTCGAGATCGTTCGCCGCGCCCTCGCCCGTCGCATCGTCGAACAGGCTCATCTGCAACTCGGGTTCAGAAAGGCTTCGAGCGCTCACACCCAACAGCCGCACCCCGGCAGTGAAATCGATCCGCGCCAAAAGCGGCTCGATCAGGTGCACCATCGCCTGGGCTGTGCTCACCGGTGATTCGACGCTGACCGATCGGGTGATCAACTTGAAGTCGGCGAACTTCACCTTCAATGAAATGGTTCTCGCCCCGACGCCCGAGTTGCGGCAACGGGCGGCGACCGCATCGGCAAGTCGCACGACCTGGTCATGGGCCGTATCGAGATCTTTGATGTCTTCAGAAAAAGTCTCTTCGTGACCGATCGATTTGGCCTCGCGATCGGGCTCGACTTCGCGGTCGTCGCGACCGTGGGCCAGTTCGTGCAAGTGTCGACCGAGGGCGTCGCCAAGCACATTGACCAGCACCCGTGCGTTGAAAGTGGCCAAGTCACCCACAGTCTTGATGCTCAACGCCGAGAGTTTTTCGAGCGTCACCGGGCCGACGCCCCACAGCGATTCGACCGGCAACGGATGCAAAAATTCAAGTTCGTGATTCGGCTTTACCTCGAAGACTTCGTGCCCGGGCTCGACACCGTTGCGGGTCGCCCTCGGCTTTGCCTCGACCGACGCCAGTTTGGCCAGGAACTTGTTCGAGGCCACACCCACGCTGCAGGAAAGGTTGGTGAGTTGTTTGACCCGTCGACGCACTTCATGGCCGGTCGCGACGCCGTCACCGAACAACCGCAACGCACCGGTCACGTCTAGAAATGCTTCGTCCAGCGACAAGCCTTCGACCAAAGGGGTGATGGTGCGAAAGACTTCGAAAACTTCATCGCTGACCCGCGAATACAGATCATGATCGCCGGGCAGGAAAACCGCGTGCGGGCAGAGTCGTTTGGCTCGAACCGAGGGCATCGCCGAAAACACGCCAAAACGCCGCGCCTCGTAGGAAGCCGCGGCCACCACGCCGCGGGCGCCGTCGCCACCGACCACCACGGGTTTGCCGACCAAGTCGGGATTTCTTCGCAGTTCGACCGCCACGAAGAACATGTCCATGTCGACATGCAAGATCGTTCTGCGCCTGGCCACGACCGCATCGTTCATCGATCAAACGCTAGTCGCGACATGTTTGGGCAAAGTCGACGCTTCTACACTGTGTCGGATGAGTCGGCAGCGTCCCCTTTCGGCACTTCCTTCTGTTCTTGCGCGGGTCATCGCGTTCGGCTCGGTGTTGATCGCCGGCATCGCGGGTGCGCTGATCGGCTTCACTCTTGTCGACTTGCAATGCGAGGGTGCGTGCGACGTGCCTGGCGCGATCGGTCTGGTGACCGGCGCCGTCACGGGTGCCTTGGGCATGGGCGTAGTCGCCGTGTTGGCGTTGCGCGCGGTCGGCGAGTGGAAAGAACTCGAAGACAACCAATGACCGAAAAAATCGACCTTCGACTGGCCGAAGAACTTTTGCACATCTGCCTCGAAATCGCCCATGTCGGCGGTGACAGGGCTCTGGCCGGTCGGCTTGCGGGTTTGCAACACGTCGAAACGAAAACAACCAACACCGACATGGTTACCGAATTCGACAAGGCCACCGAGAAATTCATCGTCGGCGAGATTCGCGCCCGACGACCCGACGATTCGATCGTCGGCGAAGAGGGTGGCGAGCATCGCGGGTCGAGCGAATACACCTGGTGCATCGATCCGATCGACGGCACGACGAACTTTCTCTATGCGCTGCCCGGGTGGAGCGTCTCGATCGGCATCAGCGACAAAATCGGCCCTTTGGTCGGTGTCGTATATATACCGGCACTCGGCGAGACATTCACCGCGATTCGTGGCCAGGGGGCGACTTTGAACGGCAACAAGATTGGTTGCAACGACACCAAGACGATCGCTCAAGCCCTGGTCTGCACGGGTTTCAGTTATTCGCCCGAACAACGCTCCGCTCAATCTGCACGCGTCGCAAAACTGATTCACCGGATTCGCGATATCCGCCGCTTTGGTGCCGCCAGCATCGACATTTGTTTCGTCGCCTGTGGTCGACTCGACGCATATTTCGAGGAAAATCTGCATCGATGGGACATCGCCGCGGCCGAATTGATCGCGATCGAATCGGGCGCCCGCACCGGCGACTTTCGCGGTGGCGCCTCGAGCCCGAAGGAAATCTTGATTTCCTGCCCCGAAATATTCGATGATCTGAGTCGGCTCATCGCGAGCGGGGAGAACGTCTGAATCATGGGTGCGGTCATCTCGATAGATGCGGGCACGACCGGCATTCGGAGCAGGGCGGTTTTCGCCACGGGGCCGTCGGAGATCGGCAGCTATCGCGAATTCACCCAGTTTTTCCCCCAACCTGGTTGGGTTGAGCACGACCCCGACGAAATCTGGAATGCGACAGTAGCGACGTTGAACGACGTGATCGATCGGGTGCGCGAGCCGGTCGCGGCGATCGGCATCACCAATCAGCGCGAAACGGTCGTCGCCTGGAGTCGCAAGACCGGCAAGCCATTTGGTTCGGCGATCGTCTGGCAAGATCGTCGAACCGCCGATCGGTGCGCGCAACTCGCATCGCATCTCGATTTGGTGCGCAAAAAAACCGGCCTGGTGCTCGACCCGTATTTTTCGGCGACGAAGTTCGAATGGCTGCTGAAGAACCGCGGTATCAATGTCGACGAGGATTTGTGTCTCGGCACCATCGATTCGTGGCTGATCTTCAAACTTACCGACGGCGCATCGTTCGTCACCGACCAGACCAACGCCAGCCGCACCTCGCTGTTCGACATCAACACCCTCGACTGGAGCGACGAACTGTGCGCAATGTTCAACGTGCCGAAACGAAATCTGCCCGCCGTGCGACCCTCGAGTTCGCGAATGGGACTGACCACATCGATCGGAAAAATCAAATCGGGCATTCCAATCTCGGGCGTGGCGGGCGATCAACAAGCCGCCTTGTTTGGCCAGGCCTGCTTTGCCACGGGCGCGACAAAGAATACTTACGGCACGGGAAGTTTCGTGTTGATGAATGTCGGCAACAAATGCCCAGAGCCAAAGTCGGGCATCTTGACGACGGTCGCATGGCAACTCGAATCGCAGCCCGCCGTCTACGCACTTGAAGGCGCGATCTTCGTCACCGGCGCAGCGATTCAATGGCTGCGCGATGGGTTGAACATCATCGACCACGCCAGCGAGATTGGTCCCCTCGCCCAAACCGTCGACAATTCGGGCGGCGTCGTCGTCGTACCGGCATTCACCGGTTTGGGCAGCCCATGGTGGGACCCCTACGCGCGTGGCGCGATATTCGGCATCACCCGCGGCACGACGCGGGCCCACATCGCCCGCGCGACGCTCGAATCGATCGTATTTCAGACTCGCGACGTCGTCGAATCGATGAGTGCCGCATCGGGAGTAAAAATCAAGGACATGCGGGTCGATGGCGGTGCCGCGGTCGTCGATTTCATGATGCAGATGCAAGCAGACAATCTCGGCGTCAACGTGCTTCGACCCCGCCAACTCGAGACCACGGCGATGGGTGCGGCATACCTCGCGGGTTTGGCCGAAAAGGTCTGGGCGTCAACCGCCGAAATCACCGACGCGTGGCAACTCGACAAAAAATTCGTGCCGCAAACGGCACAGCCCGGTTACGAGTCCTGGCAGGTCGCCGTCAAACGATCGATGAATTGGATCAACTAGACGCCGGCCGACAAGAGCGCCGCGCCAATCGCGCCCGCCCGCTCACCCAACTGCGCCACGCGCAACTCGGGATGCTCGCGATTGTCCGGGGCGTACAACAATTCTTTGAACCACTTTTTGACGAACGGCATCACGGAGTCTGCCGCCTCGGCCAAACCCCCGCCGATCACGATGACATCGGGGTCGGTGATGTTCGTCAAGTTGACAAGACCCACCGCGACCCACCTACCGAAAGTATCGAGGTAGCCGAGCGCTTCCTTGTCGCCGGCAACGGCGCGTGCGATTACTTCTTCCCCGCGCTCGCCTCCGGCAATTGTCGCCAAACCAGAACCGGAGGCGTACCGCTCCCAACAACCGCGTTGACCGCATGGGCAGGGCAAGCCCTGCGACTCGACGACCATGTGCCCGATCTCGCCGGCAAAGCCGTGGCTTCCACGTTGAAGTTTCGAACCCGAGACGCAGCCGCCACCGATCCCCGTGCCGAGCGTGACCATCCACATATCGGTCGCACCCCGACCCGCACCGAATTGCCATTCGGCGTGCGCGGCACAAGTCGCGTCGCTCTCGACGTCGATTTCATGCCCCAACTCCGCTTCAAGTTGTGTTCGCAGATCCAGTTCAATCGCCCCGACCAGGTTCGGCGACTCGCGCACCACGCCTTGGGGCGTGATCAAACCGGGTACGCCGATGCCCAATGTTTTGTAGTCGCCGAGTTCACGCGCGATCTCGGCGAGCGTCGAAACCAGGTCGTCGGCGTGCGGTGTGGGTCTTCGCACCGAATTGACGACTTTCCCGCCATCGAACAAGACACCCAGGCACTTTGTCCCGCCGACATCGATGCCGGCCACCGCGGTCACGACTCGCAGCGCACCTTCAGTTCTTTCAGGGTGTGCAGAATGCGACCTTCGGCTCGTCGTTTGATGAACCCTGGGAGCGGAACTATCAGCTCAACGGATAATGCATACGTAACGTTCGTCTTCTCGCCGACCTGCTCGAATTCGTACGACCCATCGATCGTGCGCATGATGTCGCCCTGGGCGAGATGCCACGAAATCGATTTGGGCGCTTGTGAATAATCGTATTTGAGCGTGTAATGAGTGCTGCGACCGAGCGCCGAGGCCCGATACGCGACCAACAACGGGCGATTCTGCGAGTCGCGTTCGCGCACCACGGCCTCTTTCACGTCGAGCGCCCACTCGGGATATCGCTCGACATCCATCACGACCGCAAAACACTTGTCGGCGGGGGCGGCGATTACTTCTGTCTCCGACGCCGAATCAACCACACACCTATTTAAGCACGAACCCTCGGACCTCCGGGTTCAAGCACGAACCCTCAGACCTTCAGGGCTCGACCCAGATCTTGGGCCAGACGGTCGTAATTGAACAGGCTTTCGGCGCGTTCGCGCGACGCCGTCGCCATTCGCACACGCGCCTGCGGATCAGACAACATGCGTCGCAACGCATCGATGACCTCGCCGACCCGGTTCGGATTCTCGACGATCAACCCGGTTGCACCGTGCTCGACGGCGTCGGTCGCGCCACCGCTTCGGCCCGCAATTTGCGGTACGCCACACGCCGCCGACTCGGCGAAAACTATGCCGAAGCCCTCTTGTTCCAGACCACCCCACCGCGACCGACACAACATCGCCGTCACGTCCGCACAGCCGAACAACCTCGGCAAGTCGGCATCGGCGATCCGGCCGAGAAAGGTGACCGGCGCCCGCAATTCTTGC
This sequence comes from Actinomycetota bacterium, assembly GCA_016871295.1. Taxonomy (GTDB): domain Bacteria; phylum Actinomycetota; class Acidimicrobiia; order Acidimicrobiales; family Ilumatobacteraceae; genus BACL27. The sequence continues at coordinate 29,940 of VFZD01000015.1, forward strand.
GCGATGCGTTCGAGTCGCCCCCGATCGCGACCGTCGCCGGCGACGACGAGTCGAAGTTCAGGAAATTCACCGACAACATGCGCGACCGCCCTGATCAGAACATCGAAACCTTTGCGCGGCACGAGTCGGCTGACGCCGACTACGAGATCTGCATCTGGATCAACAGCGAAGTACTCTCGGGCCGCGATTCGTTCGGCCCGCGAAAGCACCTTGAACCGTTCGATGTCGACACCGGGCATGATCACACGGATGTCGGCAATCGACTCGGCGATGCGCGACGCCTCGGTCGCGGGATAATTGCCCGAGGCGATCACCAGATCGGCCCTGCGCAAGACACCGGCAAGAACCTTCGTCACGATCGGCAGGCGCCCGGGCACGGCGACCTCGGCACCGTGCAATACGACGGCGTATGGCAATTCGAGACGCGGGCCGACGAGCCCCAACGGCAGAGCCGGGTCGAGCACCACGAAGTCAGCCCCGAATTCACCCGCCATCTTGTTGATGCGTCGGGTCATTATCGGATGCGGCAACAACACCGGCTCGCGAGTGCGCTGAATCTCAAACTTTTGCGCGGCGTCAAACTCGCGGCTGTTTGCATATGGGCTCGTCAACACCGCGAAACTTTCGGCAGGAAGTCGTCGCCACCATTCATAAAGAAGATTTTGGATACCCCCGACCTTTGGCGGAAAGTCGTTGGTCACCAGCAGATGTTTCATCGACCAATCACCTTACGTCGGGCAAACTCTGCAGTTCGGCCGTCACCAATTCGTCGGCGTCAGATTTCGGCAGAAGATGGTTCAGCCCGAGGCGTGCGGTCGCCCACACGGCATGGGCGCGCAGAACCGCGTCACGATGCGACAAATATGAACTCAAGATGCTCGCGACTCGGCCGTCGCCGCGGTCGCCGATATTGCCGAGAATTATCAGCGCATTGCGCCGCAACCATTTCGGGTCGCGACCGGCGATGTACCACGCGCCAAAATCTTTGAGCAGGGTCGCGTCGTCGCTGGTCAATATCCCGAGAATCGAAGCGAACGCGCGAATCGGCTTGTCGCGCTCGCGGTCGGTCGACGGCGACTTCTTTCTCTCGAACCGCACCGTGGGCGGACAAACCTCTTGGCAATCGTCGCAACCATAGATGCGATCGCCCAAAGCCACCCTGAAACGCGAATCGAAAACACCCGGCTTTTGCAGCAACCACGACAGGCATCGATTTGCATCGATGACGCCCGGTGCAACGATCGCATTCGTCGGACAATTGTCGAGACACCGCCGACACGAACCACAACCGTCTTCGACTACGCGATCGGCGACGACGAGATCCGCGTCGGTGACGATGCATCCCAAAACGAAATAACTGCCCGCGCCCTCGATCAGCAAATTCGAATTTTTGCCGAACCAACCCAGCCCCGCCTGGTATGCAACTTCGCGATCGACGATCGAATTATCGTCGGCCAATACAATGCTGCGAAACCCGTCTTCATTCAGACGATCGGCGACCACGCACAACATCGTCTTCAACTGCGCGTAGTAGTCAGACCACACGTATCGCGCCACCCGCGCCAGGTAGCGGTCGGATATGTCGACTTCGGCTCGGCCGTAGATCTCGTTCAAGTTCTCGGGCAGCAAACTCGCATAGGACAGCGCGCCGACGATCAGCGACTTGGCCGATGGCATCGTCTTGTGCGGGTCGGTGCTGCGCGACGGGTTGCGAAAGGTGAACTGCATTTGGTTGTGCAGGCCGTGCGACTTGCGCTCGTCTAAAGCGCGCCTTGCCCGGTGCAGAACCTCGGCCCGGGCCACACCGACCCGATGCAACCCGGCCTGGCCGCCGAGGCTAAGCAGCGATCGGGTGTATTGCTCTTTGTCTGGCGGGGAAACTTCAGCTGACTTCACGATGCCGAAGCGTAGGCACCAAACCGGCGTTTGCCAGCATTCGCAGGGTTCGCTGTTCTTCGAGGTCTAAAACGACGGCTCGCGCCCCTAAATCGTCGCAAAAAAAGGAAACC
>VFZD01000016.1 GCA_016871295.1 Actinomycetota bacterium
CGCGCCGATCGTCGCCATCACCACGCTGCGCACGACGGGCGCCTTGGTCAAATCGTCGGCGTCGCGGCGAACTTTCGGCGGTCGAATCAACGCCGCGAGATGGCCCGCGAACATCGCCCCACCGAGCGCAATGACCATCCACGCCAAAATGTCTTCGCCGAGAAACATGCTCAGTTCGTCGTCGGGTTCGAGGCGAAGTTTTCGAATCGCGTGTATGCCGCCAACCATGCCAACCTGACCCTGCCCAACGGACCCGTCCGGTGTTTCGAGACATTGAGTTCGGCCGTGCCCAAGTCGGCTTTGTTGTCGGGAAAATAAACCTCGTCGCGATACAAGAACATGACGACATCGGCGTCTTGCTCGAGCGCGCCCGACTCGCGCAAGTCTGAGAGCGTCGGTCGTTTGTCGCTGCGCGCCTCGAGCCCGCGGCTCAACTGACTGAGCGCGAGAATCGGAATGTCGAATTCGCGCGCCAGCAATTTGAGTTTGCGGCTGATCTCGCTGACTTCAAGTTGACGGTTTTCGGGCCTGCCATCGCCGCCCATGAGCTGCAGATAGTCGACCACGATCATCGCGATGTCGCCTTGACGACTCACCACGCGTCGCGCCTTGGCCCGAATCGCGCCGACCGTAGTGCCGGGGCTGTCGTCGATGATCAACGGCACATCGAGTCGACCGACGGCATGACCGATTTTTGTCCAGTCGTTGGGCGAGGGGCGACCGCTGCGCAAAACCTTCGAATCCACGCCGGCTTCACTGGCGAGAATTCGCTGCACAAGTTCGGCGGTGCCCATTTCGAGCGAAAAGAACAGCACCTGCTTGCCCGAATTTCGCGCCACGTGCACCGCGATGCCAAGGGCCAGCGCCGACTTGCCCATCGCCGGTCGGGCACCCAAAATGTTCAGCGTTCCGGGTTGGAAACCGAGCAGGATTTTGTCGAGGTCGTTGAGACCCGATGAAATGCCCGTGATCGTGTCTTTGTTGTTGGCGCGATCTTCGAGTCTTTCCATCGCCTCGTTGACCAACACACCAAGTCGTTGCGAAGTGTCGCCGATATTCGTTTCGGAGACATCGAAAATCTTCGACTCCGAATCGTCGAGAGCCTTGGCCACATCTTCGGGGCCGCTATAGGCGATCTCGGCGATTTCGGATGCGACCGAAATCAGACGGCGCAACGACGCGGTCTCGCGCACGATCTTGGCGTATCGCTCGGCGCTCGTGATCGCGGGCGTGGCGTTCTGCAAGGTCAACAACGCATCGATACCACCGATGCCGTCGAGCAAATTGTTGCGCCTGAGTTCGTCGCCGACCGTAATCGGGTCGACCGGTTCACCCGCGGTATTCAGCGAACGGATCGCGTCGAAAATATGTTGGTGCGCGGGTTTGTAAAATTCGTCGGATCGCACGCCACGCTCGAAGGCGGTGCCGACGGCGTCTCGCGAAAGAAGCATCGCGCCAAGCAACGATGCCTCGGCTTCGATGCTGTGCGGGGGCACACGATTCGTCGAGCGTTGCTGATTGACCGCACGGTCGCCCCGAGGGAATTCAGCAATCGACATGGCTACAGAATGCCCTATTTTGCCTGTTGATCGCTACAGGTATAACCCTGTGATTCTCCTGTGCATAACTGGTGCACAAGCAGTGGACAACTTTTTCGATTATCTCGCGACGATGTTGATCTTTATCGTCGCCGAAACTTCTGAGAAAATTTCGGCGGTCACGCTGTGCTCACCCAGAGTGCGCAGCGGTGCTTCGATCTGCACCGACTTGCGATCGATCGTCACACCCGTCTGCTCAGAAATCGCCTTCACGATTTCGGCGGCGTTGATCGAACCGAACAAGCGACCCTCGTTGCCCGCCTTGGCCGAAACCGTGATCACGGTGGTGCCGAGCGACGCGGCTACGAGACGAGCCGACTCGCGATCGGCGGCGATCTGTTGTTCGCGAGACTTGCGCATCACCTCGGCCTGGGCGATGGTGCCGGGGTTGGCGACGATCGCCAGATCATTGGGCAGCAAGAAGTTGCGCGCATGCCCCGCCGAAACGTTGACGATGTCGCCGCGTCGACCGACGCCCTTGATGTCGGAGCGAAGCAGGACTTTCATGACTGTGCTCCGTCGCCGATCGCCTCGATCGTCGCGTCAAAGGTGACTTCGGCAGAAATGTTTTCGGAGATTTCAACTCGGGTCGAATCGCCGGCGCCCTCGTCGCGACGGGGACGACGCGAACCATAGTCGCGACCCCGATCGTCGGAGCCGTATTCGCCTCGCTCGCGCGGCGCACGCGTCGAAGCGACGCGCTTGGTGTAGGGCAACAACGCCATCTCTCGGGCGTTCTTGACCGCGGTCGCGATGTCGCGTTGCTGTTGCGCCGAATTGCCGTTCATGCGACGCGCCCGCAACTTCGATCGGTCTGACATGAACTTCTGCAACAAGTTGATGTCTTTGTAGTCGACGAAGCCGATCTTCTCTTGCACCATCATGTTCGGGCGCTTCTTTGGCTTGCGCAGCAACGCCTTTTTCGCTCGCAACTTGTTGGATTTACTTGTCATCGGGAAGTCCTTCGTGGGTTCGTTGGTTGATGGTTAGATGATCTGAATCAGAACGGCTCTTCGCCGTTGAACGGCGGTGTTTCGCCGCCCGGGTTGGGGCCGGTCGCGGCAGGGCGTGCGGCCGCGCCACCTTGGCCGTCTTGCTTCGGGGTGCGCACGACCGTGGCCGTCGCCCAACGCAAACTCGGCCCGAGTTCGTCGGCGATGACATCGATCGCCGTGCGCTTCTCGCCCTCGCGGGTCGTGTATTCGCGCTGTTCGAGACGACCCGTCACGACCACTCGCGTGCCCTTGGTGAAAGTCGCCGCGGCATTTTCGCCGAGTTGACCCCAGGCGGTGATGTTGAAATATGAAGTTTGCTCTTGCCATTCGCCGTTGACCTGATAGCGACGCCCGACGGCGATGGCAAAAGAAGCGACTGCCCTGCCCGTGGCGGTGAACCGGATTTCTGGATCGCGGGTCAGGTTTCCGACGAGTGTGATCGTGTTGTCAGCCATATGGTGTGGTTTCCTTTTTGTTTCTGTAGTGAATAGTTTCAGGCCGACACGGTCATGCCGCGGCGGGCGGCTTCGTCGTCGGGAAGGCGGAGAAGTTTGTGGCGCAAAACATCGTCGGCGATGCGCAACGCCCGTTCGGTTTCATCGAGGGCGCCACCGGCGGCGGTGATGTTGAAAACCGCGTAGTAACCGTCGTCTTGTTTTTTGATCGGATATGCCAAGCGTTTTTTGCCCCACCAGTCAGGTGTGCCGTGAATCGTGCCTTTGGCATTCTGCACTGATTTGGTGATCGTGTTCAACCAACTGTGGGCCGCCGACTCTTCGAGGTTGCCGCTGATGATGACCATTAATTCGTATGCACGCATGAACGTGATAACTCCCTTCGGACCCAACCATTTGGTTGGGGCCCCCGTGGGGGCAGGTATGTGAATTTTGAAGTGTAACGCCACCCCAGCAGAGTGCCACAGGCCTGTTGTTAGATTTCCCGCGTCTTGAGCAGGTGATGCCAGGCGCAACTGCGACAAACCTCGACGAGATAACCCGTATAGCGCTCCGACCGATTGACGAACTGCTGCAATTCGGCCCGGGTGACGATGAATTTGCCGTGGGTCGGCAGCCTCGGTCCGAACAAATAGGTGACCGTCACCAACTGGTCGTTCGCGCAGATCGGGCATTTGACGCTGGTCGGGCGCCCAAAATTGCGGGCCACCCGCAATAGTTCGGGGTGCGCGTCGCAAACGCTGTCTTGCGAGACGATGCCCCGGCGAAAATTGTTGACGACCAGCCGACGGGTCAACCGATGATCGATTTCACCCAGATGCGCATCGGCGACAACCGGTTCGTTGCGTTGTTCTTCTTGCGTCTGCTTGCGTGGCATATTTTCAAGACAATAACAAATCGAATTACTTGCTTCGCAACTCCCACCAGTTTTTCAGACGTTTACGAATCTCTTCATCGCCAAGCAGACCTTGCTCGATGCGGATCTCCATCAAGAATGCGAGCGCGTCGCCGACCGCCCTGCCGGGTGGTATCTGCAAGAACTCCATGACTTGCGTCCCGTCCATCTCCGGCCGCATCGCCGCCAACTCCTCGCGCGCGTTCAAGTCGGCGATGCGACTCTCGAGTTCGTTCATGCGACGGGTGAGCGCGGCGACTTTCTTCTCGTTGCGCGTGGTGCAGTCACTTTTTGTCAGCACGTTGAGTTCGGCCAAATATGAGCCCGCGTCGCGAACGTATCGTCGCACGGCGGCGTCGGTCCACCCCATTTGATAGGTGTGAAACCGTGCGCTCAACGCCACGAGTTCGGCGACCGCGTCGATGTCTTGCACCGAATAGCGAAGTTTGCGCATTCGATCGCGGGTCATTCGGGCGCCGACGGCCTCGTGATGATAGAAGGTCACGCCTTTGCCCCGGCGAATCGATCGAGTTTTCGGTTTGCCCACGTCGTGAAAAAGCGCAGCAAGTCGGGTGATGCGAAAATCGCACGGCGAGTCGGGCCTGACATTTTCGACCACGGCCAGAGTGTGGGTCAGGACGTCTTTATGGCGATGAATCGGGTCTTGTTCGAGTTGCATCGCGCCGAGTTCGGGCAGAAAATGTTTCGAGAGTCCGTTGTCGACCAGAAACCACAGCCCGAGCGACGGGCGTTCGGTGACGATGAGCCGATCGAGTTCGTCACGAATGCGCTCCGCGCTGACGATCGTGATGCGATCGGCCATCGCCTTGACGGCGTTCACCAATTCGGGCACGGGCGTCATGTCCAACCCCGAGATGAACCGCGCGGCGCGCATCATGCGCAACGGGTCGTCGCTGAAACTCTCTTCGGCGGGCAACGGTGTTCGCAGAATCTTCTTGGTCAGATCAGACATTCCTTCATACGGATCGACCAAAACCGGCGAGTCGCCCGTTACTTCGAGCGCCATCGCGTTGATCGTGAAGTCGCGTCGCGCCAAATCCTCGAGAATGTTCTTGGAGAACTTCACCTCGGGTTTGCGCGTGTCGGGTGGATACGCCTCGGCCCGATGCGTGGTGATTTCAAAGACGCGCTGGTCCTTTTTGGCCCCGATCGTGCCGAATCGTTCGCCCTGGGCCCAAACCGAATCTGCCCAGCCGTCGAGCAGTTGTTTGATTTGTTCGGGGGTCGCGTCCGTCGTCAGATCGAAATCCAGATCGTCGAGACCGCGACCGAGCATCAAATCGCGCACCGTGCCGCCGACGAGAAACAATCTTGCCCCGGCCGCACGAAACTTTTCGACGAGCGAAGATATCTCGTTCAAAACCGGCGCAAAACGCTGAGGCACCACGCATTACAGGCTACGCATCACCTCGGGCCAAGCATCGCAATGCGAACCGCGAAGCGAATACCCCGTCACGTTTGCCCCGCCACGACCGAGATTCGCAATAGTGTGAATGTGTCTTGATTCGTCGCCCCAGCTACTCAAAACACGACCCGCTCGACCGTCAAAAAGCCGGCCGCAAAACACGAATGCGCCTCAAGGCGGGGCTGACGACCCTCGCCGTAGTCGCCTTCAGCCTGTCGGCGGCGATGCCACGCGTGTCGGCAAAAAGCGGTGCCGTTGCAGAAAGCGGTCTCGTGTTGACGGCGCAAAATTTTCACATCTACACCTCGGGCAACCTTCGATTTGTAGTCGAAGTTGGTTCGCAATCGCTGATCGATGAAATTCTGGGCGATCCGACCGCAGTCTTCAGAATTTCCCTGGGCGCCCACATCAATAACGGCGAACAAGAGGTTCGCCGAGTCATCGCCAAACCCGAGAGCTTCGTCAGCACCGACTCGGTCGACCTGACGATTCGCGAGGTCAAACGTCGAACCGACAGTCAATTTGAGTTGATCGCGTTGTCCACCGACATCAAATCGGGCACCAGACGGCTCGAGTTCTCAAAGACCGGGGTCTACCCCGTGAAGGTCGAAGTTGTGGTCAACAATGTCTCCCGGGCCAGTTTGCTGGCTTTCGTCAACCGATACGACCCGTCGCAAACGCTCAAGCCGATGCCGGTGAACACGGTCATCGCCATTGATGCACCGATAACGATGCAACCCGACTCGTCTCGATTGATCGACGACGCGACGCGCAAAAAAATTGAAAAGGCGATCGAAGTGTTGCAGACCAATGCGACGCGGGTCACCATGCAGATTTCACCCGAACTTCTCGAAGGTTTGAGCAACTCGATGAACCCCGAGGATCAAAAACTGCTCGTGCAACTCGTGGCGGCACTCGATCAGGCGCCGCTGGCCCAGTCAACATATGTGCAATTCGACCCGTCAAAAGCCGCCGCCAACAACGCTGGCCCACAATTCACGACCCTTCTCGAGCGAGGCCGCCGCACGACGCGTCAAATCGTCCTCAATTCAAAAATCATCGACGATCTATGGTTGGCCCGAACTCCGCTCGACCAGCGCGGTCTTGATCTGTTGGTCAAATCGGGCATCCGTTCGATCTTGATGTTGCCCAGTTCGAGCGCCGCGTTGGGTGAATTCGACAACGCGGCACGCCCGTATCGAATCGCCAGCGACAACACCGATATTGCGCTGATGGTCGTCGACAAGAGTTACGTCGATCAACTGAGCGACCCGACCAACAATTCTTTCCTTGCGGCGACGTATCTATCGGCACAAATCATGGCCCAACGCGACCAGATCGAGACAGAAGGTGGCACCCCCGCACTGCGTCGCGTCGTGCTCACCGCCCAAGACGGTTCGGTCGTCAACCCCCAACTGATCAACGAGACCCTCTTGATCTTGAATCGGGTGCCGCAACAGATCGCCCTGCGCACGATGGTCAACCTTCCGGCAGTTCGCCTCGACGCCTACAAGCCGACTCTGCGCACGGTTGACTCGACCGATTTCGCTCAACGCGTCGAAACCCTGCGTGTCCTGCAAGACGACCTCAAAAAAATGCGCGGCACGATTTCGTCTGACGCAAAAATCTGGCAAGTTTGGGACGAAAGATTGATCTTGATGTCTAGCGACTCGATGCATGCGACTCAAGTCGAGCAGTTCGCCACCGCAACCAGGGCCGAACTCAAAAAGATTCGCCAATCGGTGACCATCGAAGAGGGCACCACCTTCACGCTCGGCAGTCGCGAGAGTCAACTGCGTCTCGACCTGCAGAATTCGTCGGAGTTTGCGATGACGGTTCAGGTAAAGGTTGTCAGCCCCAAACTTCAACTCGGCAACGATGTCGCCACGATCGAAGTTCCGGGCGGGGGTTCGAACGAACTGATGATCGAAGTGGTCGCCCTGACCAACGGTCTGTTCCCTGTCGAGGTTCGAATCTTCACCGCCGACGGACTAAGCCAACTCGGGCGGAAAATCGAAGTGTCGGCACGGGTCAACGCTCTGGCCGGCTTGGGACAAGTCGTGACAGGGGTGGCTCTATTGTTGCTGGCTACATGGTGGGTGGCGCATATTCGGCGTAAGTACCGCAAAAAAATCAGCAAAAACCACCCTGTACTACGCTCAAAACCATGACCATTCGAATCCTCACCGACTCGGCCTGCGACCTTCCCGAAGCGTTGGCCCGTAAACACAACATCACGATCGTCCCGCTGACCTTCAGCATCGGTGACCAGGAATTCACCGACCGCTCGAGTCTGACAACCCAAGAATTCTGGTCTAAATGTGCGGCATCGCCAGTCTTGCCACAAACCGCGGCGCCCGCCCCCGGAAAATTCGCCGAGGCCTACAAACAACTTGCGGCTCAGGGTGCCACCGGCATCTTGATGATCGGCTTGTCGCGCGAACTTTCGGCGACGATCCAATCGGCCGAAACCGGGGCGAAGGAATCGGGTGTCAGTATTCCGATTCGGTTCGTCGACAGTCGATCGGCCAGCATGGGGGAAGGCATCAACGTCATCGCGGCGGCGAAGATTTTGGCCGACAATCCGTCGATCACCCTCGATCAATTGGCGACCAAGACCAACGAATGGTGCCAACGAACCCGCGTCTTTGGTGCGCTCGACACGCTCGAAAACCTCAAGAAAGGCGGCCGTGTCAGCGGGGCGAAGGCGTTCTTCGCCTCGGCCCTGGCGATCAAGCCGATCATCGAAGTGCGCGAGGGCAAGATCGCTGAAGGTGGCAAAGAGCGCACCCGCAGCAAGGCCCTGGCTTTTTTGGTCGAAAAGGTCAAGTCGGCCGGCGAGATTTCAAATCTGGCGGTTCTGCACGCCCAGTGCGACGACTTGAACGTTTTCATCGACCAACTCAAAGCCGTTTACTCGGGCGAAATCATCGTCGGCGACATCGGTTCGGTGATCGGCTCACACACGGGCATCGGCACCATCGCCGTCACGTTTCACGTCAAATAATTTTCGCGACACCCGACGCGACCGTGGTTCGCCACAAAACCTGACCACGACAAAACCGCCCGAGACAACGGGGTATCCCCCGTTTCGGACAACGCTCAGAACTAGCGTAAAAGTTCACAGATGAGGCCCGAACCGACCGAAATCAGCGAGGATCCGAAACGCCTCTTGGGCGGCAGATACCGACTCGATCGACAAATTGCCCGCGGCGGAATGGCCGAAGTTTGGCTCGGTTTCGACACCTTCCTAAATCGACAAGTGGCGGTCAAGGTTCTCAAGCCGCAACTCGTCAGCGATCCGGTGGTTGCAGAAAGGTTTCGTCGTGAAGCGATCGTTTGCGCGGGACTGAACCACCCGAACATCGTCGCCGTTTACGACACTGTCGAAGACGACGGTCGACAAGCGGTCGTGATGCAATACGTGCAAGGAAAAAGCCTCCGCGAACTTTTGGATCGACGCAAACGACTCGGCCCGTTGATCGCGATCCATATGGGTGCGGCGATGGCGGCGGCGCTCGACGCGGCTCACCGCGCCGGGCTCGTACATCGCGACGTGAAACCCGGAAATATCTTGTTGACACCCGACGGAAAGTTCTTGTTGGCCGATTTTGGCATTGCAAAAGCGGTGACGACGCCGGGCGAAGATCTGACGCACGACAACATCATGATGGGAACGGCGAAATACCTCTCGCCCGAACAGGTGCGCGGCAGGCAACTCGATGGACGCGCCGATCTCTACGGTCTGGGTCTCGTGCTCTATGAATGCCTGGCCGGCAAGGTTCCGTTCTTGGGTGAGACCGACGCCGACACCGCACTGGCCCGACTGCAACGCGAGCCCACCGATCTGGCGCATCTGCGGCCGTCCCTGTCCCCGCAACTGGTACGCGTGGTGCACAAACTTCTGGCGCGCAATCCCGAACATCGCTACCCGACGGGCGAAGAAGCGCGGGTCGCTCTCGTGCAGGCATTGAGCGCCCAACACGATCACACGACGTCGATGACGCCGCCCACGGGTGCGACGCCGCCGAAACCATTGCGTCGCGCGATGACCAGCGACGAATCGTCGGTCGCGCGAATTCCCGGTCAGCCGGTGCTCGAGACTGTCGTCAATGCGACGCCGTCCAAAACTTTGCGCAACCCGAAAACCAATGCCTGGAAAATCTCTGCGGTTCCTGCGAGTACAAAAATTCTCGGGGTGATCGCGATGCTGCTCAGCGCCGCGGTGTTGTTCGTCGGAACAAAATCGAATTCACCGACCACGACCCCGACGCAACCGGCCGCAGCAATCGTGGCCACCGACGAACCAGTGTCGATCGCCCGAATGGTCAGTTTCGACCCGAACGGAGATGACGCCCAAGAAAACGAGGCCCAAATCTGGGCGCTGCGCGACGGCAACCCCAAAACAGCGTGGACCACCGACTGCTACGCCAACCAATTCTTCGGCACCAAAGAATATGTGGGCGTGTTGATCGAACTGACACGGGCTTCAAGCGGAACGTTGCAGGTGGGCATGAAAAACGGCCCGTGGTCGCTTGAAATTTACACCGCAACCGACTCGGCACCAAGTCGTCTCGAACAGTGGGGTGCGCGGGCCGGCGCCGACTACAACACGCGACGCGGAGTCGCCCAATTCGTCGTGCCGAGCGACGCGCAATTCATATTGCTGTTGTTGCGCGAGGTCGGCAAGAGCGTGCAATGCAGCGACAAAAACCCGTATCAGGGTGTGATGCAAGACGTGTCGTTCAACGCCGCATAAAACAAAAATGTTTCTCAGTTAGCCTGATTGGGTGATCTCAAACCCGTTCACCGACCCGCGTTGGGCGACAAAAACCGTGGATGCGATCGACCGTTGGGTCGACTTCATCAGCGACAAGACCACGCGCCCGGTCGCCAACTTGTTGCGCGCGATCGTCTTTGGTTTGATCGCCATGGTCGCCGCCGCGATCATCTTCGTGCTTTTGCTGGTGGCGATCACCCGCGGGATCAACGACCTGCTCGATGTTTGGCTAGGTCGCTCGACGGCAGTCTGGATCTCCTATTTCGTGTTGTCGCTGCTTTTTGCGACGCTCGGGGCCTGGTTGATGCGCAAGCGTCGACCCAAGGCCAAATCGTAAACTGAGCCCCAATGACGAACGAAAAAATCCATGAAGTGATCATCATCGGCTCGGGCCCCGCCGGTTTGACCGCGGCGATCTATGCGGCTCGGGCGAACCTCACACCGTTGGTAATCGAGGGCGAACCTTCGAGCACCTCCGACCAACCAGGCGGTCAACTGATGCTCACCACCGAGGTCGAAAACTTTCCCGGTTTTCCGGAGGGCGTGATGGGCCCCGAACTGATGCTCAAATTCCGTGAACAAGCAGCTCGATTCAATGCGACCTTCATCACCGAAAAAGTGACGAAAGTTGATTTCTCGCAACGACCGTTCAAAGTTTGGGTGCGCGACGAAATGTATCTCACCAGATCGGTGATCGTCAGCACCGGTGCCCAATCGTTGATGTTGGGTCTCGACAACGAAAAGAAGTATTACGGTCACGGCCTTTCATCGTGCGCGACGTGCGACGGCTTCTTCTTCAAAGGACAAGAAATCGTCGTGGTCGGGGGCGGCGATTCGGCGATTGAAGAGGCCTTGTTTCTCACCAAGTTCGCCACCAAAGTTACGCTCGTCGTGCGACGCAATGTCTTGCGAGCTTCAAAAATCATGCAGGCTCGCGCCAAAAACAACCCGAAAATTCACATCAAATGGAACAGCCAGGTCACCGAACTCTTCGGCGACACCAAACTCACCGGTGTTGGCTTGACCGACTCGGTGACGGGTGAGAAATCGAAACTCGATGTCACGGGGCTGTTCGTCGCGATCGGGCATCGTCCGAATACCGACCTGTTCAAAGGCGTGCTCGACATGGAAGACAACGGTTATCTGAAGACGAAACTCGGTTCGTCTTATACGAACATCGCCGGCGTGTTCGCCTGCGGCGATGTGCAAGACCACACCTACCGCCAGGCGGTCACCGCCGCGGGGTCGGGTTGCATGGCGGCCATCGACTGTGAACGTTGGCTCGAGTCACAGCACTAGAACTCCCCCAACAGGTAGCGTGAGTTTCATCCAACAATCACGAAAGGTTGCGCAATGGCCGGCGGCATTCTCACACTGACGAGTTCGAATTTCGACGAAACGGTGAAGTCGGCGAGCACGCCGATCATCGTCGATTTCTGGGCCGAATGGTGCGGTCCGTGCAAAGCCATCGCCCCGGTATTGAGCGAAATCGCCGTAGAACAGGCCGGAAAAGTCACCATCGCCAAACTCAACGTCGACGACCACGGCGACATCGCCCAACGCTTCGGCGTCATGAGCATTCCGACCCTGCTGGTTTTCGACAAGGGTGAAATGAAGATGAAAATGGTCGGGGCGAAAGGCAAGTCGCAGTTGCTCGCGGAGATCGCAGAATTTATCTAGGCAAAGAACTGACCGTCGGTGACAGCCACTCTGCTGTCGGCGACCTGCAACGGCGACTGGCGAAGGCCGGTCTGCTCGACATCGACGAAGTCGTGGTCGACACGTTTTGCGAAACCACCCGCCAGGCCGTGGCACAGTTTCAAAAAATCAGGGCGCTGCGAGTTTCGGGCGTCTGTGACGACACCACCTGGCTGACCCTCGTCGAGTCGTCGTTCAAACTCGGCGATCGCCTGCTCTATCTGGTCACGCCATTGCTCCGCGGCGACGACGTGGCCCGATTGCAACTGCTGCTTTCGCGGGTGGGGTTTGATTGCGGTCGGGTCGACGGATTTCTGGGCCCCAAGACGGCAAAAGTCCTCACCGATTTTCAACAAAATTGCGGACTCATCCCCGACGGAATTTGCGGCCCGCAAACACTGCAGGCTTTGCGCCGTGCAAGTCGCAACTCGGGTCTCGGACCAGGCGTGGGCATCGTGCGCGAACGCCACACGGCAAAATATTTCGGTGCCGAATTGGCCAAGCTTCGAGTCGTCATCGGTCAGTTCAATCAATTCGATCGACTCACCGCCGACCTGGCCGAAAGACTTCGCGCACGACACACCGATGTGGCGATGATCAACGACCCAGATCCGCAGCGTCATGCGCGACTGGCCAACGACTTCGCCGCTCACCTGTACATCGGCGTCGAGTCTCACGACGTGCAAATTTGTGAGCTCGCCTACTATCACACCGAGGGTTTTCACTCGGTTCCCGCACACATCTACGCCACGCTGGCGACCGAAGCGATCGACCGCTCGGCACCATGGTTCAAACCCGTGGTCAGAGGAATGCGTCTGCAGGTTTTGCGGGAAACAACTATGCCGGCGGTGGTCTGCAGCCTTGGTCCCGTGACCCGGGTGACCCCGCATTGCGCCGTGTTGGCAGATGATCTGGCGAAAGCACTCGCCATGTGGACAAAAACAACATCCATGAAATTCGGTGCAAGATAAGGGAATAACCCCGGTTCTAATCCACAGAGTTATCCACAGATTGTGCGGAACCTGAAGTAAGGGTTGAGCCTCAACTTAAAGGTGAATTTCAATCTTTGTCACGAAAGCGCAACAAACCACTATTCGGTACGCGAATGGCCCTCGGTCATCGCCCGATAGATGCGCTCGAAATCTTCGAGATCGGCGAAGTCAATGAGAATTCGCCCTTTGCCTTTGGTCGCGATGACAGAGACCGATGTCGAAAGATACTCGCCCAACAACTTTTCGAGTTCGGCGATGCCCGGAGCGGGCAGCGCCATGGAGGTGCCCCGATTCTTTAATGTACTAGTTATGGTACTAATTTCTTGTTTAGTGTCGTTCATTTTTCTTGTCGTTGCGGTCCGACCCGTTGCGACACGAACTCGTTCTTCGATCGCTCGCACCGAGAGGCCCTCTTTGACGCAGCGTTTCGCGAGTTCTTCCTGCGTCGATCGTTCAGGCAAAGACAACAGGGCCCGCGCGTGGCCGCCTGAGAGTCTGCCGTCGGCGAGCAGTTGTTGAATCGCCGGTGAGAGCGTGAGCAAGCGCAACGAATTCGTGATCGCCGATCGCGTTTTTCCAACCTTTTCGGCCACTTTCTCGTGGGTCATCTTGAAATCGTCCAACAATTGTTTATACGCGGCCGCCTCTTCCAGTGGTTTCAAGTCTTGGCGATGCAGGTTCTCAACCAAAGCCTGCTCAATTGAAGTCACGTCGTCGGTCTCGCGAACCAATGCAGGAATTTCGGTCAATCCCGCCCGTTGCGCGGCCCGCACGCGACGTTCGCCCGCGATCAATTCGAATTCGCCTGATTTACCAGGTCTGGGTCGCACCAAAACCGGCTGCAACACCCCCACCGCCTTGATTGAGTTTGCAAGTTCGGTCAACGCCTCGTCGTCAAAGTGAGTTCGGGGCTGATTCCGGTTCTTTGAAATCGATTTGATCGCCAGATTGCGCAAGCCGAGATCGTCACCCGAACCATCATCACCCGAACCGCCGCCACTTGAGGTGCCGTCTCTGGAGCCCCGGCCCCGAGGTGGTTTGCGCGAGTCTCGACTCGGAATGAGGGCGTCTAATCCTCTACCTAGACCTGTTCGACGGGCCACCGCTGATCTCCTTTGCTACTCTTCTATACGCCTTGGCTGGAGCCGATGATGGATCAAACGAGGTGATCGGCTTGCCATGCGACGGGGATTCGGCCACACGCACCGACCTCGGTACCACCGTCTTGCAGACCTTGTCGCCGAAGTGCTCGCGAACCTCGCGCACGACATCGTCGGCCAAGGTCGTGTGGGTGTGCATCACGCAAACAATGTGGCGAACCTCAAGGTTTGGGTTCAACACTTGGCTGACACGGTCCACGCTGCGCAACAACTGACCGAGACCCTCGAGGGCAAAGTATTCGCATTGAATCGGCACAAAGACTTCGGTGGCGGCCGTCAAGCCGTTCACCGTGAGCAGTCCAAGACTTGGCGGGCAGTCCAGAATCACATAGTCGTATTGATCAATCACCGTGCTGATGGCGTTCTTCAACTTTTGCTCCCGTCCCATTTCGGGCACAAGTTCAATATCAGCCCCTGCCAAGTCAAGGTTGGCTGGTGCGATAAACAAGTTCTTTACAGCCGTGGGCTCGATGCAATTTTCGAGTTTTTCCCCGCGCAACAACACATCATAGATGGTCGCATCCAAATCACGGGCATTGACTCCAAGACCGGTTGAAGCATTGCTTTGAGGATCGAGATCGACCAACAAGACTCGATAACCGAGGTCGGCCAAACAAGCTGCGATCGCAATCGCCGAGGTGGTCTTGCCAACTCCGCCCTTCTGGTTGGCAAAGGCGATGATTCGTGGCAATTTCGGTGGCGCCTCCATAGCCTCAGACTAGTTAAGCCCAGGCGTGAACCAATGGATACGCGGTCTTATCACTCCGAGTGTTTCACGTGAAACACCGCAACGGTCCCCCTGCGGTCGGGGCCGACCAATCCCAGTCTTTCAATCTGGGCTCGGGTCCACCTCGAGCCGGTTTCGACTGGGGGTTCGCTAACCACAACGACTCCCCCTTCTTTGGTTAGCTTTTCTGACATCACCAAAGTCTCTTCAACCGGCCCCAGCCCCCGACTGATCGCGGCATCAAAACTTCTAATCCACCTCGAATCATTGGTCAACGTCTGAATCTCGGCGCAGACAACTTCGACACGAGTTTGAATCTGGAGCGCCAAAACCGCTCTAATCAAAGAATCCGTGCGACCCGATCGTCGATCTACGAGCACCACCTCCAGTTCGGGTCGATCGAGGGCAACGATCAGGCCTGGGACACCGGCGCCCGAACCCAGGTCGACAATCCGTTTTGCCGTCCTGGGAATCGCACGAGAGAACCAAAGTGCATGTTCGATGATTTCGGATGTTGGCACCTTGGTTAAGGCACCAACCCTTTGGGCTTCAAGCAGAATCGGCTCGAGGCCGACAAACTGCTGCATTATTCGCTGTCGGCGACGATCTCAGAATCCGAGTCTTCACTGACTGAGGCGAGGGCCACAACAACTCGACGGAACGGATCACTTCCCTCAGAGCGAGTTGAGATCCCTTCGACTTCAGTCAGGGCGTCGTGCACGATCTTGCGATCTGACGAGTTCATCGGTTCAAGCGCTCGAGCCTGGCCCGATGTCTTCACATCACCGGCAACTTTGAGGGCGAACCGGGTCAAGGCCTCACGACGCTTCTCGCGATAACCAGCGACGTCGACCCGCAGGCGAGTGTCGTGGTCGCCGAGCCGACGCTGGCTGACGACTCGCGTCAAATCTTGCACGGCCAACAACGTTGCACCTTTGGTGCCGACCAAGAAGCCGAGGTCATCACCGAGCACATCGATATCGATATGTTCTCCGTCAATTTTGGCCGACACAGAGCCCGTGAGGCCTGCTGACTTGACGAGACCCTCAAGAAATGTGGTTGCTGCGGCACTTACCGTGGTTGGGTCGACTGGTGGCAAATCTTCACGCGGTGCTCGATCTTCGCCAGGTTCGCGAGGTTCGCGCTCCGGACGAGACTGACGTTGCGGTCGATCGCCACGCGAACGGCGGTCGCCACGGTCGTTACGGGGCTTGGCCTGGCGCTCAGTTGCGGGTTTGCCGCGCCGATCACGACGGTCGGCCTTGACCCGCACCGAGCTTGGCTTGATTCTGGCTCGCACTCGGGCTTCGCCCCTGGTTCGACCAAACAAACCAGCCTTCGGCTCTTCGAGTACCTCGAATTCTGCTTCGGCGTCGTCAACCCCGAGCCGATCCAGTGCCAGCGCTTTGGCGTCTTCAATTGATTCTGCGGTTACTTCTACCCATTCCATGATTTGTCTTCCTTTCAATGATTCTCGATTTTTTGCGACAGATCAATCCGTCGACCTCTTCTTCTGTACGAACTTGCTTCGGTTCTTGCCCGGTGGTTTGGGACGACGGGACATAGATGGTACAGAGCTGTTCTTGGGCGGCGTCACTCGTCTGCTGAAAAACTTCGAGTCGACCGGCTTTTCGTCCTTTTTCTTCTCTTTCTTCTCGGATTTCGGCAAATCCTTCATTTCACGCGCAACGGCGCTAGCGGCCTGAGCCTGCCGACCCAAACTGTCATCTTTCTTGTAGAACCGCTGGGTGATGTACTGCTGTTGCACGATGCGAATGACGGCCTGCATCATGTAATAGACGACCAACGCGGTCGGCAGAAAAATTTGAAACACGGCGAATGCCACCGGCATGTATTGCATCAATTTGGCCTGACTCGCCGACATCGTGGGGCTGACCGTGCGCGAGGCGATCATCCGCTGTTGCACCCAATAAAGACCCGCCAAAAGCAACACCAGCAAGGCGTATACGAGGCCCGAGACGAAATTGTCTTGTATCGCCCGAAGCGGAGTTTTGGCCAAATCCACGCCGAAAGAAAGCATCTCGCTCCGCCCGACCAACGACCGATAGACGCGCGAGGTTGTGTCGAGATATTTGGGGGTGAACAAGCCGTTGTCGCCGCGAATCGTCAGGCCCCGAATCGCGTTGAACATGATGATGAACACCGGCATTTGCGCCAACAGGGGCAGGCAAGAGGCGAGCGGGTTGACCTTGTGCTCCTGGTAGAGCTTCATCATTGCTTCGTTCATCTTTTGGCGATCGCCTTTGAACTGTTGCTGCATCCGTTTCATCTCGGGTTGCAGTTTTTGCATTTCCAGCATCCCCTTGGTGCTCTTCAGGGTCAGCGGCGTAATCAACACCATCACCACCACCGCCACCATCGCCAAAGCGAACGAATAGTCGGGCACAAGCCCATAGAAAAAGGCGATGACTTTTGCCGCGATCTCAAACATGGTTGTGTCTCACCGTTGCCTCGTTGCGATGAATCGGACAGGCATGCACCTCTGGCACGGGGTCGTATCCACTGGGGCCAAACGGCCTGCACCGCAACAACCGTCGCGCGACCAAAATTGCACCCCGACGCGCCCCATGAACCTGAATCGCCTCTTGGGCATAAACCGAACAACTCGGGAAAAACCGGCATGGCGAAAGTCGGTAGGCGAAAGCCTGCTGATACCAAGCAATCGCCCCCAACATCAGTTTTTTCATCAAAAACCCCCTATTTTTAGCCCTTTTGAGCACATCGCTCGAGTAACGAATCGACCTCTTTGCCCAGTTCGACGAAAGAGAGTTGGGTCGCACCCGAGGCGGCGCCGACCAGATAAAACCCCGGCAAAATCTGCGGCGATTTGGCGCGAAACAACTCGCGCAACCGACGGCGCAAGAGGTTTCGTTGCACGGCCCCCCCGACCTGCCGACCCAGGGCATAGGCGATGGCGGCTTGGGTCAAGCCTCGGTCGAGCAACATGCTGCACCAAAGAGTTCCCGAGCGAACATATGTGCCCTCGGTCTGTAGGCGGTGGAAGATCTGTCGCGTCTGAATACGACTGATCAAGCAGAGAGCCGGTAGCGGCCCTTAGCCCGACGGGATTTGAGCACGGCCCGGCCGGCTCGAGTGCTCATGCGATTGCGGAACCCGTGTTTGCGGGACCTGCGGCGATTGTTGGGTTGAAATGTGCGTTTCACGCACGACTCCTGACGTCAAAGAAATACCATCTCTCAGGCTAGGGGAGAAACCCGGCCCGGGGCAACGCCGAAATGGCTATTCTCAGCATTTCTCTCTCTGTGGAAAACCTGCTACTTTCGCTTCCCCGTTAAATATTTTGCAAAGGTATTCGAAGTGACGAACGAAATTGTCGAGACGACTCCAGAACACGAGTTGCTGTGGAAGGCCACATCGCAGGTTTTGCGCGGTCAGGTTTCGGAAGCAGTTTGGTTCTCGACATTCAACGACGCGGTGCCCGTAGCCGACGACAAGATGAGCCTGCGTCTGCGTGTGCCGAACACATTTGTTCGCGATCGAATTTTGACCCGCTACATGTCGTTGGTTCGCGGCGCGCTCGACGAGGTCGGCGCCTCGGGACGCGAGTTGCGCGTGGATGTCCAAACCGCAACGGCCAGCGACGTGCTCGAGCGGCTCACCCCCGAAAGCACGGTCGCACTCGACGAGCCGATCGTCTTCGAACGAACCACCGCAGAAAGGTCTTCATCGTCTGCGAGCGGCACCAAACAATCGTCGGTCGCCCGAAATCGCGGCGGCAAGGGTGCGGCAATCGGTCTCAACCCGCGTTACACCTTCGACGCTTTCGTCAAGGGTGCGTCAAACCAATTCTCGTTGGCGGCCGCGATGCGCGTCGCCGAAACCCCGGGTCGCTCGTATAACCCCCTGTTCATATACGGCTCAGCGGGCCTCGGAAAAACGCATTTGTTGCACGCGATCGGCGATTATGTTCACGAAAACTATCCCGACCTCGAGGTCAGATATGTGTCTACCGAAACTTTTTTGAACGAATATGTAGACGGCATTCGCAACAACTCGATCGCCGCCTTCAAGCGTCGCTATCGGGAAGTGGATGTTCTGTTGATCGACGACATTCAATTCATGGAAGGCAAAGAAGGTCTGCAGGAAGAGTTCTTCCATACCTTCAATTCGCTACACGGGGCGAACAAGCAAATCGTCGTCTCGTCGGACCGTGTTCCCGACGCGATCCCGACCCTCGAAGACAGATTGCGCGGTCGATTTCGCTGGGGTCTGATCACCGACATTCAACCGCCCGACATGGAAACACGCTTGGCGATCTTGCGCAACAAAACCGAACGAGACGGCACCAGCATCGCCAGCGACGTGCTCGAGTTCATCGCCAGCAACGTCACCTCGAACATCCGTGAACTCGAAGGTGCCCTGATTCGAACCGTGGCCTACGCCAGCCTGAACAAAGTCGTTGTCGACGTCGAGTTGGCCAAATCGTTGCTAACCGATCTGATGACGAAAAACGCGGTCAAACCTCGTACCGACGAACAACTACTCGCCGAGATCGCCGACTTCGTCGGCTTCGGCGTCGAAGAACTAAAGGGCAAGAGCCGACAGCGACCCCTTGTCACCGCCCGGCAAACCGCGATGTATGTGTTTCGAGAGTTGACCGATCTCAGTTACCCGGCGATCGCCCGATTGTTCGGCGGTCGAGATCACACGACCGTAATTCACGCTGTGGAAAAGACTCAGCGGGTAATCAAGGAGCGCAAGCAGGTTTACGAGCAAGTCACAGAAATGATCAAGAAGTTCAAGACGTCCTGACGATGCTGTGCATAACTCTGTGGAAACCGCGGGTAATGGGTGTGAACTGGGCTGGGTTATCCACTTTTGGTCAAATTACGGCTGTGCAAGATGTGCCACTAACCCCGTTTCTGTTCACAGCCAAACGCCATATTTCATCTGGGTTTTATCGCCATAGTCCACAATCCACAGGCTTTATTACGGTTATTAGATTTATATACAGAACCTCAGATTTGATAACCCGGTTCGTACACATTAAATCGACCCAGTCAAAAAGGCGTCAGCGATGAAATTTAGAGTTGAGCGAGAGTTGTTGACCGAGGCCTTGAGTGCAGCGGCCCGTGTCGCGTCAAATCGCAACAACGCCATGCCGGCGCTTTCAGGTGTTCATATGTCGGTCAAGGGCGATTCGCTCGTTTTGACCTGCACCGACAACGATCTGAGCGTGCGTTCGACGCTTTCCGTTGGTGGCGCCAGGGACGGTGTCGCGGTCGTGAGCGCGAAGTTGATCAGCGACATCGTGCGTTCGATGCCCGAAGAAAAAGTCACGGTCGACGCGCAAGGCGACGATGTCATGGTCTCGGCCGGCAAGTCGCAATTCACGGTTCCGACTTTTGCCGCGACCGATTTTCCGAACATTCTGGTGGCGGGTACCCAACCAGTCGCGATCAGTGCGAAGGTTTTCGGCGAGGCGCTGGGTCAAGTGGTCAGGGCCTCCTCGAGCGACATGCAACGACTGGCTCTCACCGGCGTGCTGATGGTCGCTGAACCAAATTCGGTCTGTCTGGTGGCCACCGATTCCTATCGGTTGGCGGTGCGCGAATTGCCTGGTGCGACCATGCTCGGTCATGGCGCCGAAATTGTGGTGCCGGGTCGCGCCTTGAGCGAACTCGAGCGCATGATTGGTGCCGCCGAAACGATGACCATGGCGTTGGGCGAGAACCGGGCGACTTTCGAGGTTGGCGGCGCAACGCTGACCACGACCCTGCTCAATGTCGAGTTTCCGAAATACAGACAGTTGATCTCGGCGCACTATCCGAACAAGGTCACCACCGCGCGCGAGCCTTTGCTCGAGGCGGTGCGTCGCTCACGAATCTTGGCCCGCGAGACCACCCCGGTGCGCCTCGAGATGTCGTCGAATTTGATTCGCTTGTCGGTCATCACCCAAGACATCGGTCAGGTTGTCGACGAACTCGACGCCAAACTCGACGGCAGCGAGATCACCGTCGGTTTCAATTCCCAATATTTGATGGACGGCATCGACGCGGTCAAGGGCGACGAGATAACGATCGAATCCACCGACCCGGTCAAGCCCGCGGTGCTTCGGGGCGTGGGTGACAAAAATTATCTCTATCTCGTGATGCCCCAACGCCTGACGAGCTGAGTCGGGCATTTGAACCGCGTCTTGGCGATTCATCAATCGTCGTGATTCTGCGGCACCTGCACCTGAGCAATTTTCGCAACTTCATCGACGCCCAAGTTTCTTTCACCAGCGGCGTGAACGCGATCGTCGGCACCAACGGTCAAGGGAAAACAAGTCTGGCCGAGGCGCTCGGATTTCTGTCGACGACGAAAAGTTTTCGGGGCGTGCCCACCGAGGCGATGATTCGCGATTCGACCCATACGGCGTTCATTCGCGCTCGGGTGCTGCACGCCGACGGGCGCGAGGTAACCATCGATGCTCGCTTGACCAACCAGGGTCGCAATCAAGTTCTGGTCAACGGCAAGAAACTACCGAAAATCCGCGATCTTTTGGGCATATTGCGCACGACCGTGTTTTCACCCGACGATTTGGATCTCGTCAAGAGCGGTCCGCATCTGCGACGCGATTATCTCGACGACACGTTGGCTGCACTTGCAAAAAAGTACGACGCATTGCGTCTGGATGTCGATCGAATCGTGCGTCAACGCAACGCCGTGTTGAAACAATCGGGGGGCCGGTTGAATTCCGCAGTCGCATCGATGCTCGATTTGTGGGACGAGAAATTTTCGATTTCGGGCACCCAACTGGGCGCGGCCCGACTCGAACTCGCCGAAAAACTGACCCCGCTCATCGTGCATGCCTACGAGGAACTTGCCCAACGCCCGAGCGACATCACGATTTCATATTCCCCAGAATGGTTGACCGTCGGTTTGGCGAAATCTTTGGTCGAAGCTCGTGTCGAAGACCTGAGGCGCCTGATCACGACCGTCGGGCCGCATCGCGACGACTTTGAAATCACGATCAACTCGTTGCCCGCCAGAACCCATGCCTCCCAGGGCGAGCAACGGACCATGGCGTTGGCGTTGCGGTTGGCGGTTCATCGTCTCATCGGCGAGCAGGTCGGTGAAACCCCGATTTTGATCTTGGACGATGTGCTTTCAGAACTCGACCCGGATCGGGCCAGATCGTTGTTGCAGCATTTTCCCGTGGGGCAGGTGCTGATAACGACTGCTTCCGAACTGCCGGTCGAGGCACACATTGCGAAAAAGGTCGAGATTCGTGGCGGCACGATAATCTCGGCACCCGAGTCCGATTGATAAACCATGCGAGCTGCTTTCACATGACCGACGAAACGACAGAAGGGCGACCTTCAGAACCCAGCGACGAAGTTCCCGACGCAAACACGGGCTCACGCCTGTCCGACGAACTGAATCGGCTATTGAAGAACCTCGGCTCGCCGAACATCGATGTCGTTTCGGGGGTGTTCGGTTTATGGGGTGAAATTGTCGGCGATCAAGTCGCCGAGCATGTGACTCCGGTCAAACTCGACCGCGGAAGACTGTTGATCGAGGTCGATGACCCCGCCTGGGCGACGCACATGAAGTTTCTCGAGCGAGATATCTGTACTCGGCTCAGTTACGGCACGGGCACGACGATTAGCGGTGTCGATATCCGCGTAAAATCGGGTCGAGCCAACACCCAGAGAGTAGAATAATTGGGCGCAAAACGGCGCGATTTTCAGTTTTCAGATCAACATCGAGGTGCCTAAATAATGGCTGTAACCAAGCTAAAACCCGCATCCACCAAGAACGGTTCGGCGTCTTACGCGGCCAAAGATATTCAGGTTCTCGAGGGTCTCGATCCGGTGCGAAAGCGCCCCGGAATGTACGTCGGTTCCACCGGTCTGGGCGGTCTGCACCACCTGGTTTGGGAGGTCGTGGACAATTCCGTCGACGAGGCGATGGCCGGGTTTTGCACCAAAATCACCATCACCCTTCACGAAGACGGCTCGTGCGAGGTTCAAGACAACGGGCGAGGTATTCCCGTCGATCCGTATCCGTCCGGTCCGCACAAAGGCAAGAGTGCGCTCGAGGTTGTGCTCACTGTTTTGCACGCCGGCGGAAAATTTGGCGGTAACGGCTACAAAGTTTCGGGCGGATTGCACGGCGTCGGCGTCAGCGTGGTCAACGCCTTGTCGAAACGATTGATCGCCGAAGTAGATCGAGACGGCAACAAATATCGTCAAGAGTTCGTCGACGGCGGAAAACCAAAATCAAAAATTCAAAAGGTCGCGGGCGCCTCGAAAACCAACGGCACATCCATCACTTTTTATCCGGATCCAGAGATATTCGCCTCCGAGGGCGTCGAATTCGTCGCGCGAACCGTGCTCGAGAGGTTGCAGACCATCGCGTTCTTGAACCGCGGCCTCGAGGTCGCGTTTGAAGACAAGCGATTGGGCAAAAAGGACAAAACTACATATCAATACAAGGGTGGCATCGTCGATTTCGTCAAGCACCTCAATGTGTCGCGTGAATCTTTGTTCACCAAGGTCGCCTATTACGAAGCCAGCGAGGCCGACCAAAACATCGAGATCGCGATGCAGTGGAATACCGGCTATTACGAGGGCATTTACGGCTATGCCAACGGCATCTCGACGGTCGAGGGTGGGATGCACGTCGAAGGTTTCAAGACCGCGCTTACATCGGTGGTCAACAAATATGCGCGATCCTCGGGTGGGCTCAAAGAAAAGGACGACAACCTTCTCGGCGAAGATATCCGCGAGGGTTTGACGGCCATCGTCGCGGTCAAACTGCGCGAACCGCAGTTCGAAGGTCAGACCAAGGCCAAATTGGGCAACGTTTCGATGCGGTCGTTCACGCAAAAAGAGACGAACACGAAACTCGAAGAATGGATGCTCGAAAATCCGACCGAGGCGAACCGTATCGTCAAGAAGGCGGTGGCTGCGGCACAGGCGCGAATCGCGGCGAAAAACGCCCGCAACGCCGTGCGTCGAAAAACGGCGCTGTCGGGTGCGGGCATGCCCGACAAGTTGAAGGATTGTCAGAGCGGCGATCCGGCCGAGAGCGAATTGTTCATCGTCGAGGGCGACTCGGCGGGAGGCACGGCCGTCGATGCGCGCGATCCGCGCACTCAGGCGATCCTGCCGATTCGCGGAAAAATCCTCAATGTCGAGCGTGCTCGTCTCGACAAGATGCTGAAGAACACCGAGGTGCAAGCGCTGATCACCGCCATCGGGGGAGGGGTCGGCAACGACGAATTCACCGTCGACAAAGCGCGCTACAACAAGGTCATCATCTTGGCCGACGCCGATGTCGACGGCAGCCACATTCGAACGCTTCTGTTGACTTTCTTCTATCGTCAAATGCGACCGATGGTCGAAAGTGGTTTCATCTATATCGCCCAACCGCCCTTGTATTCGACCGAGGTCGGCAAAGAGAAGATTTATCTCAAAGACGAGTTGGCCAAAGACAAATTCCTCAAAGCCAACCCCAACCACAAAAAGGAATTTCAACGACTCAAAGGTCTGGGTGAAATGGACTGGCAAGAATTGCGCAGCACCACGATGGAGGCCGCGACTCGTACTCTGTTGCAGGTCAATGTCGAAGAAGCGGCCGAGGCAGAAAACATCATGAGCGTGTTGATGGGCGACGATGTCGAAAGCCGCAAGCAGTTCATCCAAAAAAATGCCCGCGATGTTCGCAATCTCGACTTCTAATTCGTGAACAGGAAACCAAATGGCCGCAAGAAAACCTGACAAGAAGGCCGCTTCGAAGAGCGGCGCAAAAAATTCGGCCAAAAAATTCCCGTCGTCACAATTGCCGTTAGTTTCGGGTGTGAGCGTTCAACCCGTGCAGTTGCAAGACGAAATGGAACGTTCGTTCATCGACTATGCGATGTCGGTGATCATGTCGCGCGCCTTGCCCGACGTGCGCGACGGTCTCAAACCCGTGCATCGGCGCATCATCTGGGACATGCACCAACAGGGGTTCAGACCCGACCGACCCTTCGTCAAGTGCGCGCGCGTAACGGGCGACACGATGGCGCGATACCACCCGCACGGTGACGGCGCAATCTACGACGCGCTCGTGCGCATGGCTCAACCGTTTTCGCTGCGCCATCCGTTGATCGACTTCCACGGAAATTACGGTTCTCCAGACTTTGGTCCGGCGGCGAGTCGCTACACCGAGTCGCGGTTGCATCCGTTGGCGATGCAATTGCTCGCCGATATCGACGAAGACACGGTCGACTTGATTTCGAATTACGACGGCACGTCCGAGGAGCCGTCGGTCTTGCCGTCTCGGTTTCCGAACCTGTTGGTCAACGGTTCGCAGGGCATCGCCGTCGGCATGGCGACCAGCATTCCGCCGCACAATCTTGGCGAGGTCGTCGACGCGACGCTTCACCTGATCGACAATCCAGATGCGACCGTGGGCGAGCTGATGAAGTTCGTCAAAGGCCCCGACTTTCCGACCGGCGGATTGATTCTCGGTCGCAGCGGCATCAGCGAGTCCTACAAGACGGGTCGCGGCAGCATCAAGATGCGGGCCAAAGTCGCGATCGAAGAGGGTCAACGCGGTCAAATGCGCATCGTCGTCACCGAACTGCCATACCAGGCCAGTTGTTCGGCGATTGCCGCACGAATTCAAGAACTCGTAGACGGCGGCGCACTCGACGGCATCGCCGATGTCAACGACAACTCCTCTGGTGGCGAGACGAAGCTGATCATCACCCTCAAGCGAGACGCCAATTCAAACGTCGTGATGAACAACCTGTTCAAACTCACGACGCTTCAAACGAGCTTCCCGGTCAATATGGTCGCGCTAGTCGATGGCGTGCCGCGCACGGTCAACTTGCGCGACGCGCTGCAGGGTTATGTGCGCCATCAAATCGACGTGATCACGCGTCGCAGCAACCATCGCCTGAAAAAGGCCCAAGATCGCAACCACATTCTCGAGGGTCGCCTCAAGGCGCTCAATGTCATCGATGCGGTGATCAAAGCGATTCGCGGCAGCGAAGACGCCACGGCGGCAAAGACGGCGTTGATGGGCAAACAATTCGGCTTTTCCGAGCGACAGGCGATCGACATCCTCGACATGCAACTTCGGCAATTGACGAGGCTGTCGCGCATCGACCTTGAAACCGAGCAGAAAGACGTGCAAGTCCAGATCAAAGAATTGAAGGGCATCCTCAACGACGACAAAAAGTTGCGGGCCGTGATCGCCAAAGAACTCGTCGCCGTGCGCGAGACATTCGCCACCGAGCGTGTCTGCAAAATCACCGCCGATGTCGGCGAGATGAGCGTCGAAGACCTCGTCGAAAACCGCGAACTCGTCGTCGTCATGACGCAGGCCCAATACATCAAGAGTGTCTCCGCCGACTCGTTCAGGTCGCAGGGGCGCGGCGGGCGCGGTGTTTCCGGCGCGAAGATGAAAGACGCCGACATCGTGCGCAACGTGATCTTCACGACTTCGCACGCGTATCTGTTGTTCTTTTCCAACCGCGGTCGCGTCTATCGGTTGCGCGCCCTCGAAATTCCCGAGCGTGAACGCATGGCAAAAGGCATTCCGATCGTCAACCTTTTGCCGCTGCAAAACGGCGAGACGATTCAGGCGATCATCGACACCCGCGAGTTTCCCGGCACGCGCTATCTGTTTTTCGTCTCGCGACAGGGTCAGGTCAAAAAGACCGTTTTCGACGAATACGATTCATCGCGTCGCGACGGCTTGATCGCGCTGAAACTCCGACCCAAAGACGAGTTGGTGCGCGTCATCGAAACCAGCGGCACCGACGATGTTTTCATCGTCAGTCGTGGCGGTCAGACGATTCGCTTCTCGGAAAAGCAGGTCCGTCCGATGGGTCGATCGGCAGCCGGCGTGCGCGGCATGCGACTGCGCAGCGGCGACGAAGTCGTCTCGGTCGATGTGGCCAAAGACGACTCGTCGATCCTCCTCGTCACCGAGTCGGGTTACGGCAAGCGCACCCAAATCAGCAATTTCACGCGCAAGGGTCGAGGCGGCTTGGGCATGATCGGGATCAAACTCACCGGCAAAAAGGGTCGGGTCGTGGCGGCGTTCATGGTCGGCATCGACGACGAGGTCGTGGTTGTCTCATCGGCGGGCACGACGATACGAACACCAGTCAAAGAGATTTCCAGCCAAGGTCGGGCAGCCACCGGTGTGCGCGTGATGAGCCTTGGCGCGGGTCAGGTTGTCGCGTCTGTCGCGCCGATCTTGGCCAGCGACGAAGAATAATTCTTGTCGTCGCACCCGATCACCGATCGCGGCTCGGTCGTATCGTTCACGATCATTTCGCTGGCGATGATGACTGCGACTCTGCTCGCCCTCGTGCAAACTAGCGGTCGTTTGTTTGACGCGCAGATCGCCCAACTGGCTGCCGACGCATCGGCACTTGCGTGTGCGATGAAAGATGATGACCAGAACCACAGCGAATTACGCGAGCGCGCCGAGGAACTGGCCAGCAAGAATGGCGGCGAGTTGTTTGGGCTAGAAATCAAGACCGATCGATGCGTGGTCGTTGTCGCCACGAGTTCGGTTTTGCGACGTTCCGTCGCGGTGTCGATCAGCCATAATGCCGTGCCTACACTGCAGAGGTGAGTTCCAAGATGAGTTCAACGGCAAGAAGACGCGCCTCAAAACCGAGGGTTCGTCGGGTCACGCGGGTGGTTCGCGACATCGACCCGTGGTCGGTGTTCAAGGTTGGTTTGGTTTTCCATCTGGTTTGTTATTTCGTCGCCCTGATTTCGTTGGTGTTGTTGTGGAACGTCGCCCAATCCACCGGCACCATCGACAACATCGAAAATTTCATGGAGTCGTTCGGTTGGCAAACTTTCAAGTTCGACGGCTCCGAACTGTTCGGCAATCTCTGGATACTGGGATTGTTCGGCGTCATATTGGGCACGGGTTTGTGGGTGTTGCTTGCGACCATTTTCAATCTGATCACCGATCTGGTCGGCGGCGTGCGGGTCACGGTGCTCGAAGAAGAGGTTCGCATCGTCTCGGTTGAGGCTGACGAA
>VFZD01000017.1 GCA_016871295.1 Actinomycetota bacterium
CTCGCAAGCGATCGCCGACAAATAGTTTCGTGGGCGCGACGGGGCTTGAACCCGGGACCTCCACCATGTCGAGGTGGCGCTCTACCAACTGAGCTACACGCCCTTAATCTGCCTAAGCATATCGGCATCGAACGGGTTCGCAGTTTTCTGGCGAGTAGTGCGAGAATACGAGACGTCGTACAACGAAAAGTTATTGTCTTCATCAATTCGGGGATCGCATGTCGAAGTTAACTCTCAAAGATCTTCTCGCCGCCAAAGGCAAACGTCGTTTGACGCAGGTGTTCGTTCGAACGCCGCGCGAGGCCGCCGCGTGCGAAGAGGCCGGCATCGACATGCTCGTAGCCGCCGAACTGCACGACGGTCAGACCAGCGATTATGTCGGCATCCGAAGAGCCGCACCCAACACTTTCTTGACCATCGGTCTGGCTGTAAACACATATTCGGGCCACACCGAGGTGCTGCGCAACGCGTATCGGCTGATGGGCGTCGGCGCCGACACGCTTTATTGCGGATACGGCATCCCGACGATCAAGGCGCTCGCCGACGAGTTCCTCCCCGTGGTCGGCCATGTCGGCCTCGTGCCGTATCGCAACTCGTGGTTCGGCGGCCTGAAGGCGGTCGGCAAAACCAGCGCCGAGGCGATCCGTGTCTACGAAATCACCAAGCAGTACGAAGAGGCCGGCGCCATCGGCGTAGAAATGGAGGTCGTGCCGGCCGAGGTCGCCACCGAAATCGCCAAGCGCACAAAAATGTTGATCATCGGCATGGGGGCGGGCGTCAACTGCGATGTTCAATACCTTTTCGCCACCGACATCTTGGGCGACAACGAGGGCCATGTTCCGCGCCATGCGAAGGAGTATCGCGACTTCAAGGGCGAATACCGCCGCCTGCATCGCGAATCGGTGGCGGCATTCAAAGAGTTCCGCAGCGACGTGCTGACCGGCGCGTATCCGGCAAACCACCACAACCTGACCATCGACAAAGAAGAATTCACCGCTTTCCTCAAAGCGATCAAATAGGTTCAGACTGCGTCGATCAGACGCAGGGCAACCTCGTTGGCCAACAACCGACCGTCGATCGTCAACACAATCCTGTCGTCGCGGCGCTGAATCAATTCCGCCATTTCGTCGAGATCTGCGTCGCTGAACGAACCAACCGGCACGCCTTCGCGGGTGCGCACCAAAAGTTGCAGAGCCTCCCGCTTGCGTGTCTGCGCATCGAGAGTTTCGCTCGCCGATTCGGGCGACTCGCCCGCATTCACGAGTTCGATATACCGCTCGGGCGTGCGCACGTTCCACCATCTGCGTCCGTTCAAGTGCGCATGCGCCGCGCTGCCAAAACCCTCGTAATTGCCCTGGCGCCAATACAACGAGTTGTGCTCGCACTCCCGACCAGGCTTCGCCCAATTTGAAATCTCGTAGTTCAGCAAGTTGTTCGCCGTCATCACTTCGTCGCAAAGCAGATATTTGTCGGCCTGATCGTCGTCGTCGGGGTGCCGGTCGGGTTGCGTCGCCAGCACCGTGTTCGGCTCGACCGTCAGCCCGTATGCCGAAACATGCGGTGGATTCAACCCGACGACCGCGTCCAAAGTCTCGCGCCAGTCATCCAGCGTCTCACCGGCCGCACCGTAAATTACGTCGAGGTTGAAGTTCTCGATGCCCGCCTCACGAACGCAGTCCACCGACCCTCGCACGTTTTCGGGTTTGTGCGTTCGGCCCAGCGCCCGCAACACATGTTCGACCGCCGATTGCACGCCGATGCTGATGCGATTCACGCCGCCACGTCGGTAGACGTCCATCATCGCAGTCGAGATGTCATCGGGGTTGCACTCCACCGTCACCTCGGCGCCGCTGGCCAAAGGAATCTCGCGCAAGACGCCCATCAGTTCTTCGGCCGGCACGAGGGTCGGCGTACCGCCGCCGATGAACACGCTCGTCGCCAGAGGCATCGAGCCGGCCACGCTTCGGCGAATGTGCGTGCGCAACGCCGAGAGATATTGCTCGATCAGTTTCTCGCGATCGGTGAAGGTCGCAAACGCGCAATAGTCGCACTTCTTGGCGCAAAACGGGATGTGCACGTACACGCCGAACCCGGGGTGCATTCGGCTCAACCTTGCGCGGTCGGTGGCACGAACAGCAGATCGAGTTCGGCGAGTTTCGAGCCGACCTCGTCGACCGGAATATCGAGCATCACCGCGATCGCCCGCGTGTCGTGGGCGCGAACGGTTATCACCTTGCCGTTGAAGTCCTGTCGCTGCACCTGAATCATCCGCAAAAATCGCTCGAGCATCTTGAACTCGAGGCCCTCGCGCGTCGAAAGTTTCGCCACATCAATGCGCAACTTGGTGGGCGCCGACGCACCGGGCTGATTCGTCTCGACCCGCATCGGGTCTCGCGGCAACAACTGGTCGATCGTCACGCCGTAGAACTTGGCCAACCGCTCGAGTCGCGGCACCGAAATCGCGCGCTCTCCTCGTTCGTATGCGCCGAGCACAGAGGCCTTGAATTCTGCATGCGATTGCAGTTCGACCTCGTTCAACGAGAGGTTCTTTTGCGAACGAATCGATCTCAACCGCTCTCCCACCATCCGCGAGAACGGCGACTGTTCGAGCAGTTCGTCATCAGATGGGCCCATGATCGATTCAACCTTCTTTTGTTCGACAACTTGACATTAGAACAGCGGCGCTGATCGCCGCCGTCTCGGCGCGCAAAACATTGTCGCCGAGCGAAACCAACCCGACGCCGGTTTTCTTCTCGATGTCGGTGAACCCACCCTCCGGCCCAATCGCCAGAGTTCGATGCGACCCAGAAATCTGTGCGCCCGCAGGATCGGCGATATACAAATCATCGATCGTCGCCAGGTCTCGCAACCCCGAGACGATCGGCAACCAAACCCGCCGCGACTGCATCGCCGCTTCGCGCGCCACGAGACGCAGTCGCTGCAAATTTTTTTCGGCTCGTTTCGTCTCCCAACGCACCACGCTTCTTTCTAGGTCGCCGAGCACGATGATTTCGTCGATGCCGAGTTCGGTGAGTTTTTGAATCGTCCATTCGGGTCGATCACCTTTGACCAACGAAAATGCGATCGTCAAACGCCATTTCGGCGCCGCTTCGACAACGACCTCGCTGGTCGGCTCTACCGACCC
This sequence comes from Actinomycetota bacterium, assembly GCA_016871295.1. GTDB lineage: Bacteria > Actinomycetota > Acidimicrobiia > Acidimicrobiales > Ilumatobacteraceae > BACL27. The sequence continues at coordinate 3,146 of VFZD01000017.1, forward strand.
GTCTTTGCCGACCAAAGCCGTCATCCATCGGCCTGCACCGTCGGTCACCGTCACGGGATCGCTTTCTCCCAGGCGCAACACTCGCAACAAATGATGCGCATCCTCGTCGCCCAACACCGGGTTGTCGATTGCCTCCAAAAATACGTGTGCCGCCGAATCGCGCAGCGCCGGGTTCACGAAAACGCCGACTTGATTTTCGACTTCAGCGAACCGTCGCCCAGAGCGACGGTCTCGCCCCGTTCTTTGGCGAGTTGCAACAACAACTCGCGTTCTTTGCTCGAGAGTTTTTTCGGCACCACGATATTGATCCGCGCGCGCAAGTCGCCTCGGGTTCGACTTCGACTCCGCTGGCCTTGTTTGAGATACGGCACGCCCCGATTTTTCAGAACATATTCGTGCCCGTGTTGCACACCGGGTGCCACCGAAAGCGTCTCTTCCCCGTCGAGGGTCTGCAAAACGAGATCGACCCCCAGTGCCGCCTGGGCGATCGAGATCGGCACATTCGTCACGAGATCGTTTTCCTCGCGGACGTAGGCCTCGTGTTCGCCGACCAAGATATGAACATAGAGGTCACCCGCCGCACCACCGCGTGGCCCGACGCCCCCACGCCCGCTGACACGCATTGTCTGCCCGCTCGCGATTCCGGCAGGAATCTCGATCTCGTGACTCTGCTCTTTTGTCACCCGACCCTCACCGCGACACTTGCCGCACAATGAAGCGATCACTTCACCCGTACCACGACACCTGCCACACGGGGTGGTCGTCACCATCTGACCCAAAATGCTCTGTCGCGTGCGACGAACCTGACCCGAACCACCGCAGTCCGTGCAGGTCGTCGCCTTGGTGCCCGCCGCCGCACCCGAACCGCCGCACTCTTCGCAACCCACCGCAGCCCGTATCGGCACCGACGTTCGACACCCGAACACGGCGTCGACAAAATCAATTTCAATCTGCGTCTCGAGATCGGGTCCGCGCTGCGGTCCGGTCTGTTGTCGCGAGCCCCCGCCAAACGGCGAGTCTCCGCCGAAGAACGCATCAAAGATACTGCCGAACCCGCCGGCACCGAACGGATCACCGCCCGCCCGGCCAGCGCCCGAAATGCCCGCCTCGCCGAACTGGTCGTATCGGGCTCGCGAGTCTTGATCCGACAAAACTTCGTAGGCTCGGCTCACTGCCTTGAACTTCTCCTCGGCGCCGGCGTTGTTCGGGTTCGCGTCGGGGTGAAGTTTGCGCGCCAACTTTCGATAGGCGCGCTTTATCTCGTCTTGGCTCGCCCCGCGCGAAACCCCGAGCAACTGATAAAAATCGGCCGCCATCGCGTTCAGTTGTCGGTCAAACGACGCCCGAGACGATCGCTCACATAGTCGACCGTCGCCAACGCCTGCGGATAATTCATGCGCGTCGGCCCCAGCACGCCGACTGTGCCCACTGTCTGACCATCGGCGCGAACCGGGGACAACACGACCGAGCAGGCCGAGAGCGGCTCGACACCATGTTCGGCACCGATGGCCACCGACAAACCGCGATTCAACATGTCGCGCACGAGCGTAACCACGACAAATTGCTGTTCGAGCGTGTGCAAAACGTTGCGAACGATCTCGACGGCGTCGAACGCCTCGGCCATTTGCGCCGCGCCACCGACGAAGAAGTTTCCGTCATTGCGGTCATGGTCGAGCGCGGCCAAAATTTTCTCGCAAAGATCGGTTTCGACCTCGGCGCTTTGTTTGTTTTCGCGGCGACGCTGCTTCAAATCGCGCAACGGTTTTGCGACCAGCAACTTCTCCAATCTGGCATTTGCCCGCGCGATCAAATCGTCCGAGACATCTTGTGTGATCTCGATTTGCGCGTCTTCCACCGAGCCGTTCGAGAGAACGACCACCACCGTCATGTGATGGCCCGACAACCGCACCATCTGCACCGAGCGCACGACGGCGACCTCGACCGTCGGCCCGATCACGACCGAGGCATAATTAGTCAACTGGGTCAACAGCATCGACGTGCGCTGCAGAGTTTCCTCCAGACGAAAGTGCGCATTTTCGAAGAAACTTCCGACCTTTTCCTGCTCGATCGAGCCGAGTTTTCCGATCGGCAACAGATTGTCGACGAAGAATCGGTAGCCCTTGTCGGTGGGTATCCGACCCGCCGAGGTGTGCGGGTGCGTCAAATAGCCCTCGCGTTCGAGCACCGCCATTTCGTTTCGCACCGTCGCTGAAGACACCGCCAAGTCGCGAATTTTCGCGATGTGCACCGAACCCACCGGTTGTGCGGTGGCGATGTACTCCTCAACTACTGCCCTGAGGATTGCGGTCTTACGATCGTCAAGCATTTACAACCTTTTAGCCTACCGAGCGATTAATTTCCCCGCTGATCTTGTATCGACTCAAGGCCTCGTCGCGCTCCACCGAGTGATCGACCATCGGCGCGGGATACTCAGAAAACAAACCGCCACCCTGGAGCCACGGCGCATGCACGAATTTTTTTGGTACATCCCGCAGTTCGGGTATCCACGCGCGCACGAATTTGCCGTCGGGATCGAACTTTTCGCCCTGCAACACGGGGTTGAACACCCGAAAGTACGGCGCCGCATCGGTGCCCGTGCCCGCCGTCCATTGCCAACCGTGATTGTTCGACGCGATGTCTCCGTCGACCAGATGTCGCATGAAAAATTTCGCCCCCCATTGCCACGGCAGGTGCAAATCTTTGACCAAGAAACTGGCCGTGATCATCCGCACCCTGTTGTGCATCCAGCCCGTGGCCAGCATCTGACGAATGCCCGCATCCACGATCGGATACCCCGTCTTGCCGCTGCACCAGATTTCGAATCTCACTTTGGCCTTGGCGTCGGTGTCGACCTCGAGCGTGTCCATTTTTGGTTGCAAGTTTTTCCAGGTCGTGTGCGGTTGATGAAACAAGACATCTGCATAAAATTCACGCCAACAAAGTTCGCTGCGATAGTGGTCGTGATGCGGGTTCGGCTCGAGTTCGGCCAACAACTGCCGAGGGTGCACGACACCGAATCGCAGATACACCGACATTTGGCTGCAGCCGTCGCGGTCGGGGTTGTTTCTTTCGGTCTTATATCTACCCAAGGCGCCTTGCGCGAAGTGCTGCCAGCGATCCCATGCCGCCCGCGATCCGGCGGGGGCGATTTCGGCGGTCAGAGACGGGTCTTTTGGTATCTCGTTGCTGACGACTTCGGGTGCACCATGCCACTCAACTTTCGGTTCGTCGACTGGCGCCGGCCAACCGTGCGCCAACCAGACTTTCGAGAACGGCGTAAACACCGAATAGGGCGTCGCATCGGCCTTCAATACCGTGCCCGGCTCGACCGCATATGGCGAACCCACGCGATTAAAACTCGCGCCGACACTCGCCAATTTTTTGGCTACTTCGGCGTCGCGCTTTTGCCCGTACGGCGCGAAATCCTTTGCCGCAAAAACTTCCGCCGCCCCGACTTGCTTGGCGACTTTCGCCACGACTTCGACCGGGTCTCCCGTTCGCACCACGAGGGCGCCGTTCATCTCGCGGTTCAGTTCGCGCAAGGATCTGAACAAAAACGCCAATCGCGCCGCCCCCGAGCGCTGGAGAAAAATCGGATCCAACACGAACAACGGCGTTACATTCGCGGCGCGGGCAGCCGCCACCAATGCAGGGTTGTCTTCGAGACGCAGGTCGCGACGAAACCACATCACCGAATTAGCCATGCATCAACCCGTCGCCAACTGCGTCCATTTCACCGTCTCACTACTTCTCTGTCGCCACTTCTCTATCGCCACGCCAACACGGCGACAAATGCACAAACTAGGGCGATCACTCCACCGTAAGCCAGCGACCACTCCGGCGAAACTATGTCGGCGATCAAACCCGTGATCGGTCCACCGATCGGCGTGCTGCCCAAGAACGCGACGGCGGTCAACGCCAGCAACCGACCACGCATGTCGGGTGGCGACTCTTGTTGGCTGATCGCGTTTCCCGCTGCGATCATCGCCGCTCCCCCGATTCCAAGAGGCACGCTCCACAAAAATGCGATCCAAAAGTTCGCCGCGAACGCCATGCCGATGCTGGCCAAACCGAGCAAGGCGATGTTGCCGACGAACCACCGCAACGAGACCACCCGCAGTCGCGCCGTCAACAACGCGCCGATCAAGTTGCCGATGCCGATTACCGACATCGACCAACCGAACGCCCGATCGTCGCCCCAACTACGGTCGGCGAGTTTGGGCAACGCGACACCGAAATTGAACGAGAAAGTGCTGACGACCAAATAAACCGAAAACATCGTCAGCAACCGACGATTGCCGGCGACGTACGAAAAGACTTCGCGCACGGGCGAGCCACCGGCGGGTCTCACGGTCGCCGGGTACATTTCGGCCTTGCGCAATCCCGTCAGACCGTAGATCATCGCCGCATACGAAAGCCCGTTGAGAATGAACAACCACCCTGTTCCGAGCGGCCCGATCAGCGCTGTGGCTATCGCCGCACCAAAGATGCGCGAACCCGTCATCACCGCGGTGTTCAACGACATCGCGTTCGGCAACTCTTCTTGCGGCACCAGCTCGGTGAGCAAACCACGCCGTGCCGGATTATCGAATGCGCCGATTATTCCGAGCAAGAACGACAACGCATAGACCATCGACACATTGATCACGCCAGAAAGATCGAGCAGCCCCAACAACAACGCCTGCACCGCCAACAGAGCCTGAGAAATCAGGGCGATGCGTCGACGATTGTGGCGGTCGGCCAACGCCCCGCACCACGTGCCGAGCAGCAGCATCGGCAAGAACTGAAACGCAACGTTATAGCCGAGATCCGCCGCATTGCCCGTCAGGCGATAGATCAACAGCGACGACGCCGTCAGTTGCAACCATGTGCCGATGTTCGACAGCAACAAGCCGAAGAAGAACAGGCGGGCGTTGAAATATTTCAGCGATCGAAAAACGCTCGCATGCTTCTGCTCGACGACGTCGGTCACGGTCGTCGGCCGTCTAACTTCAGCGCCGAGATAAACACGTCGCCGGGTATTTCGACTCGACCGATCGACTTCATCTTTTTCTTGCCTTCTTTTTGTTTCTCGAGCAGCTTGCGCTTGCGCGAGATATCGCCGCCGTAGCACTTGGCCAACACATCTTTGCGCTTGGCCCTCACGGTTTCGCGGGCGATGAACTTGCCGCCGATCGCCGCTTGAATCGGCACGTCGAACATCTGTCGCGGAATCAACTCCTTTAGTTTCTCGCACATCCGTCTGCCGTAGTCATAGGCCTTTTCGCGATGCACGATCGTGCTGAACGCGTCGGCGACGATTCCGTTCAACAACAGATCGACCTTCACCAGGTCAGACTCGCGATACCCGTGCAACTCATAGTCGAGGCTCGCATAGCCCTGAGATCTGCTTTTCATCTGGTCGAAGAAGTCGACCACCACCTCGGCCAGCGGCATCAGGTAATGCATCTCCACGCGTTCGGGCGACAAATATTCGAGTTTGTCGAATTCGCCCCGACGCGACTGACAGAGATCCATCAGCGTGCCCGTGTAATCCTTCGGGGTGATGATGTTCAATTTGAAAAACGGCTCCTCGATCGACTTGATGTAGTTCGTCGGCGGCAAATCGCTCGGGTTGTCGCAGATCATCGCGCTGCCGTCGGTTTTCGTCACCTGATATTGCACCGACGGCGCAGTGGCGATCAACGCCAGGTTGAACTCGCGCTCGAGGCGTTCTTTGACGATCTCCATGTGCAACAAACCCAAGAACCCGCACCTGAAACCAAACCCCAACGCCCCCGAGGACTCGGGCGAATAACTGATCGAGGCGTCGTTCAATTTGAGTTTCTGCAGACTCTCGCGCAAATTTTCGAAGTCGTCCGCCTCGATCGGAAACAATCCGCAGAACACCATCGGCTTCGGGTCGCTGTAGCCCTCGAGCGGTTCATCGGCGGGTCGCGCCTCGTGCGTGACGGTTTCACCGCTGCGCGCCTCACCGACATCCTTGATTCCTGCGATCAGATAACCAACTTCACCCGGGCCAAGTTCGTCGACCGGCGTCGGTGCGGGTCGACGCACACCGACCTCGAGCGCCTCATGCACCGCGTTCGTCTGCATGAACAAAAGTTTCTCGTTGCTGCGCATTCGACCGTTCATCACCCGCACCGACGACACGACGCCGCGATATTGGTCGTATTGGCTGTCGAAGATCAGGGCCTGCAGCGGCGCGTCGGCGTCGCCTTTCGGCGGCGGAATTCTCTGCACGATCGCATCCAACAACTCGGGCACTCCCTCGCCGGTCTTGGCCGATATTCGCAAGATATCCTCGGCGCGAATGCCGAGAACTTTTTCGATTTCCATCGCATAACGATCAGGATCGGCCGCCGGCAGATCGATTTTGTTCAGCGCCGCGACGATCTCCAAGTTGTTTTCGAGCGCGAGATAGCAGTTGGCCAAGGTTTGAGCCTCGATGCCCTGCGCCGCATCCACGACCAGAACTACCCCCTCGCACGCCGCCAACGACCTGCTCACTTCGTAACCAAAGTCGACGTGTCCCGGCGTATCGATCAGATGCAAGATGCTGTCTCTCCAGTCGACCCGCACGTTTTGCGCCTTGATCGTTATCCCCCGCTCGCGTTCGAGATCCATGCTGTCCAGGTATTGCGCGCGCATCTCGCGGGCATCGACCGCCTTGGTCATTTCAAGTATTCGGTCGGACAAGGTCGACTTGCCATGGTCAATATGCGCAATGATCGAAAAATTTCGTATTCGGGATAATTCCATTGCGCCGTTTCTCCGAGATCTCGTCTCGCTCAGTCATACCTAAACCGCGCGCGAGATTTCGCCAAATTCTACTCGGCGTATGTTTGGCATGGCCCCACCCGCTGTTAGCCTTTCGGTGTGGCAAACATCAAATCGCAAAAAAAGCGCGTCATCACCAACGCGAAAGCGACCAAGCGAAACAGAGCCGTTCGCAGCGAGATCAGCACCCGCATCAAACACGCCGTTGAGACGGCTGGCACACCCGAAAACAAAGAGGCTCTTCGTCTGGCGGTCAAGCGCCTCGACAAAGCCGCGGCAAATCGAACAATTCACCCACGTCAAGCCGCTCGTCGCAAGAGCCGCCTGATGCGCAAACTCAACGCCGCTTCGGCGAAGTAGCGCGCGACGACTTGGTCGTTCCCATTCGGCAGAGCCTGGCCACCAAGATCTCCATCGTCAGTTCTTCGCCCAAGTCTTTGCCGCCCCGCAAATCAAGATCGGCTCTGGCCAGCATCTGCACCGCCTGACCCACGCCGGTCGAACCCAGGCGTCGATACTGACTCAAATATTTTTTGGCCTGAAAGTCGCTCTTGCTGCCGATCAACGACATCGCCTGTTGCGACGACTGAATTTCGGGACCGTCTAGGCGCATCAACTTCGTGTAGTGGGTGTTCAGCAATGCCATCACCTGCAACGGGTGATACTCGCCGCTTCTCGTCATGCGATGCAACATGTCGATCGCCTTCGGCGAATCGCCCGCGTCGATCGCGTCGGTCAAGTCCCACGGTTTGACGCTGCCGGCATCGCCCAAGAACGCCGTCACGTCATCGCTGGTCAGTTTGTGCGAGGTGCCATAGGTCGACACGAGAATGTCGATCAGCCCCGGCAACCGCGCCTGATCTTCTCCCAACCAGTCGATTATTTGGTTCAATGCGCTCACCTCGAGGGTCAGACCAGATTCGCCGAACCGTTCAAGAAACCAAATCATCAAATCTTGTCGTCGATCGGGCGGAGAAGTCGCCAAAGTTGTCGCCCCGCTTCGCTTCAACGCGTCTGCGATCGATTTCGGTAATTTAGAGCTCGCGCTCACAACCAGATGGGTGCTCTCCGACGGGTGCGCCAGATATTCGACCAGGCTCGCCAACTCGGCCACGGTCGCCTCCGAAATTTCGCGCAACACCACCACTCGCTCCTCGCCGAACAGCGACATCGTCTCGGCCGAAGCCACCGCTTTGCGAATCGCATCTTCGCGTTCTTGCGAACTGGCCGCACCGGCGTCGTGCGTCTCGAGAATCGTGCTCCGACTCTGTTTGGTCGCCATCGAGTTGATCAATTCCCGGGTGATCTCGCTCACCTTGTCAGAAATCAATCGCGGATCCGAACCCGTCACGAGATGAATAGTCACGCCACCAACTTAGAACTTCGGTGTCGCATCACCAAGAGCCCGACAAAAATCGAGAGCCACAGCACAATGTTCGTTGCACCCGTCACTCGCAACTCGGCAAAAACCGTCGCCACCCACCAAACCCAGCGAACGCCAACTTTCACCGGCCACATCAAGATCGTCGCCAACAAGTTCAGACTGCCGCCGACCAGCAAACCCGACGGCACCGCCATCGGAAGCCCGATCATGATCACCATTCCGGCCACGGGCACGGCCAAAACATTGGCGATGATCCCCGTCGCCGACGGCAGACCGAACACGGTCAATACTGCGGGCATCACCCCAACTTGAGCGGCGACGGTCGATGCAACAAGATGCGCCAACCATCTTGGCCCACGGATCATCTTCATCAGCGGTGCTGCGCCGACGCACAACCCGAGCGTCGCCCCCACCGACATGAAGAACCCGACCGACCACGCCAACAGCGGATCAACGATCACCGCGACAAGCACCGTCAGCGCGATCAATCGCAGGGTTCGTGTCGGTCGACCGATCGCCACCGACAAATACGCCAATCCCGCCATGATCGCCGCGCGCACCACGCTGGGTTCGACGCGAGTGATCACGACGAACCAGGACAAGATCGTCGTCGTCACCACGACCCGCGATCTGCGACCGAGGCGCGACAACAACGGTGAAACCGCCGCCAAGACGAAGGCCACATTTTGCCCGGAGACCGCCACCAAATGGGCCAAACCCGAGTCGCGAAATGCGACCGTCATCGCCTTTGGCTGTCGGGAGTCATCGCCGATCACCAAACCTGTGAACAGTGCTCGATCCGCAAGTTCGAACGACTCGGCCGACTTTGCCACGAGATCCCGAACCCGCTGGGCACTGCGCAACAAGGGCGAGGCCGGCAACCTTGTCTCACCCACCTGTTCGACCTGAAATCGACCCTTGATGTGTTTCGAAAACAGACGAACATGTCGCTCGCGTTCGATCGGTTCGCGATAACCATCGACAATGATCTGCTCACCCACTTTCACCCCGGCCAAGCGCCAACTCGGCCGACCATACGCATAAACGATGTGTCGATCCGGGCCGATGGCGATCACCAACTGGATTGCCGAACCAACCTGTCGCGGGTCACTGACTATTGTCGCCAAACCCGAATAACGACCCAACTCGACATCGTGCAATTCGGCTTGGGCTCGACGCGAATTGAACAGTCCAAACATCAACAACAAGACCATGGACACGGTCGCGAGATTCGACAGTCGTATCATTCGCGCGACAACAATCAAGCCGATCGCACACAAGATCAAGACAACAATCGATGTCTTGAACGGCGCTCGTGTAGTTATCAAATAAGCGGCGACCAAAAACACGGTCAGCCAGTCGGCACGACGCACATCATACGATGTAGTCATGGCTGGCAGTTCACGATCGGCATCGCGCGAACCCCGTGTCGTGCCCGATGGCATCGTCGCCCATCGAAATCGGCTGCGCAAGCGCGGCGGCGTCACCGCGGTCGCCCTCGCCGCCATCGTGCTCGCAATCGGCTTGATTCTCTTGTTTCTTCCGGGTGGGCCCACTGGGGTCCTCGGCTTTGTGCTGACATTCATCGCCATGCCGACGATGCCCTTGTTCGGGGTTCCGGCTGCCGGGGGTTTCTCGCGTTATGCGCTCGGCTTTGCAACGAGCATGTTGCTGTGGTGGGCAATCGGTCATTTTGCAAGCCTGCGCGCGATGCGCGCGGTTATCGCCAGTTGGCCCGAATGGCGCCGCGAGTTTTCACCTCTCGCCATCGGTTGCATTCTCGGATCACTCTTTTCTCTCGCACTCGCCGCGGTCTTTCTCGGCGTTCTCTGAAAATTTGCGCTAACTGACCCGCACTCGCGACAACATCCCGCGCAGCTTCGCCGGCCCGATACCCCGAACTTTCAACAGATCTTCGACCACGACAAATGCACCATTTTTTTCTCGATACTCGACGATCGCCTTGGCCGTGGAGGGCCCGACACCTGGCAGTTGCTCGAGTTCGACCGTACTTGCCGTGTTGATGTTGATTTGCGGCGACTGATTTCTTGCGATCGAGTTGCCACCGCCAACTTCGCCACCAGATTGGGGTCGACTGGTTATTGCATGCGGCCTTTCACCCCGCTTGGGCACATAGATTTGTTCGCCCTCGTTGAGCACGGTCGCCAAATTGATCACATCCAAATTGGCGCCGCCTGTCGCACCACCGGCAGCCAAGACGCCGTCGTTAACCCGTGCGCCGCGCGCAAGCCGATAAACGCCCGGTGATTTCACCGCACCTGCGATATGCACGATGATGAATTCGGGTTCGTCACCTGCGACATCGGCGCCGTCAAGTTCAGCGGTCACATCAGGGCCAGCAGCAATCGTCGTGCTTGCGAACGGCAGTTTCGCCTCGGGTGGCGGCGGTGGAACACGCACCAACCACCAACCCGCCACCGCGATCGCCACGATGCTGATCGTCGCTCCCACGAATCGCGAGAACCCGAACCTCGGTCGCTGCCGCAATTTTTCAGTCGTCTCAGCGAAAACATTCATCGCCCCATGTGGGCGCTAAGGCCCCGCAGGGGCAACGATCAAAAAAGTCTTGCCGTCAGTTTCTTGCGATAATCGCCGGTGCGGGGGTCGTTTGGCCCCATTTTCTCGAGCAATTCCAAGAACTCCTTTTTCGCCTCTCCGTCGGTCTTGACCCGCACCAAAAGATCGGTGAGTTGTTTGTCGAAATCATCTTTGGGCACGAACGCCGCACGCGCGGCAGCCACGGCTTCGCGTACCTGCGCGGTCTCGGGAATCGTCTTCAAAATCTCGAGCGCCGCCGCGCAATCGTTGCGTGCGGTCAGCAAATTCGCCAACGCAATCACGACGCCCTCGTTCGTCGGCTCGGCCGCCAGGGCCTTGCGCAAACTCTGCTCGTCACCGCGCACCAACAACGCCTTCACATCCACCACTTCGGGTTCGGGCAGGAGATTCTTAATGAATTGGTTGACCACGTTTTCAGACTGGGCGCCGACGAAGCCGTCGATAATCTTGCCGTCTTTCATCGCATACACGGCCGGTATCGACTGCACCTGAAATGCCTGTGCAACCTGCGGGCACTTGTCGACATCGACCTTCGCCAGAATCACCTTGCCGTTCGTCGCGTTCGTCAGTTTCTCGAGGATTGGTCCGAGCGTCTTGCACGGCCCGCACCACTGCGCCCACAAGTCGATGATCACCGGGGTCGTCATCGACTTGTCGATCACTTCCTTTTGGAAAGTCGCATCGGTTACATCGATTGCCATCCGCCCACTTTACAGTTTCGACGCCTCGCAACTAGCGCCCGCCGACCGCCGTTAAGTAGTTTGCATGGTGATGAGCGACACTGTCAGCGCGGGCATCAACGCTCCAAAAGTCACGGCGTGGCTCGAACAGAACATCGAGGGCGCGACCGCTCCGTTCAAGTTCTCGTTCATCGCCGGCGGCCATTCGAATCTCACTTTCTCGGTTCACGACGCCAAGCAAAATCATTATGTTTTGCGCCGACCACCGTTGAGTCACGGTTTGGCCAGCGCCCACGACATGGGTCGCGAACATCGCATGATCTCCGCGCTGCAAAACTCGAATGTTCCCGTGCCCCGCGCCCGCGGACTTTGCACCGATGTCGAGGTGAACGGCGCGCCTTTTTATGTGATGGACTTCGTCGACGGCCATGTTGTCCGTGATATCCCGACCGCCGAGCATGCGCTGACCGAGCAGACGCGACGGCTTGCCAGCGAGTCGCTCGTCGACACATTGGCCAAGATTCATGGAGTTGACCTCGCCGAAGTGGGTCTGCACGACTTCAGTCGCCACGACGGTTACATCGCCCGTCAACTCAAGCGATGGTACGGACAATGGAATGCGCAAAAGACCCGCGAACTCCCGGTCGTCGATCGGCTGCACGACGAACTCTCCAAACGAATTCCCGAACAAGGCCCGGCCACGATCGTGCACGGCGACTATCGGCTCGACAACTGCATCGTGAGTTCAACGGGCGAGATCCAGGCGGTGCTCGATTGGGAGATCTGCACTCTCGGTGACCCGCTCGCCGATTTGGGTCTGCTCACCGTCTATTGGACGGGCCCCAACGATCAGGCATCGCCGTGGATGTCGCAATACACGACGGTCAAAGGTTTTCTCGATCGCGGCGATCTGATTGCTCGCTACGCCGCCAAAACTGGGCGTGACATTTCGAACATCGAGTTCTATCGCGCGTTCGCATATTGGAAACTCGCCTGCATCATCGAGGGCGTCTACGCGCGTTACCTCGGCGGTGCCCTCGGCGAAAAACAAGCGGCTGACCTCGAGCCCTTCAAATTGCAAACCGAGGCCGCGGCCAACAGTGCCGAAGAATCTCTCTCACGCCTAAACTAGGCTCACCCCGATGAACAAGCCCTACAAGATCATTGGCACACTGCCACAGATCAAAAATCCCCTGCTTGTCGTGATGATGTCCGGCTGGATCGACACGAGTTCGGCCGCGGGTACAGCGATCGAATCCGTCGCCAAAGAAACCAACGCCGTGAAAATCATCGACTTCGACATCGACACATTCGTCGACTTTCGCGCCCGCCGACCAATCATGGAGCTTCGCGACGGCGTCAACACCAAATTGGTCTGGTCGACTCCCGAGATCGCGCTTGGTCGAGACATCAACGAAAAAGACATTCTCCTTCTCACCGGCCCCGAACCCGACACCCACTGGAACTTGTTCGCCGAAACGATCGCCGACATCAGCGTGCAATTCGGCGTGCGCCGCATGATCGGCATCGGCGCATATCCGTTCGCCACGCCCCACACTCGTGCCGTCTACATTTCTTGCACGAGTCCCGACAAAGAGTTGGTCGCAAGTTTGCCGTACCTCAAAAGTTCGGTCGATGTTCCCGCGGGCATGGCCGCCGCACTCGAACACGCGCTTCACGCCCGCAAGATTCAGGCCCTCAGCCTGTGGGCTCGCGTGCCCCACTATGTCGCATCTATGCCGTATCCGGCCGCATCGGCCGCACTGCTTTCGGCGCTCTGCGATACGGGCGGCATCTCGATCGACGTGTCGGACATGCGCGAACAGGCCAAAACCCAGCGCGAGCGGCTCGATCAACTCATCGCCGGCAACAACGAACACTCGCAAATGCTGACCCAACTCGAACAAAGTTTCGACGAGCAGATCGCCAATGGCACGACTGAAATCAACTTTGGCGCGCCAATTCCGAGTGGCGACGAAATCGCCGCCGAATTCGAAAAATATCTGCGCGACCATTGATTGTTGGCGCGAGACAACTCGCGCGAAATTTTCGCTAGATGTTCACCCGCGCCAGCCCGTGCAGCCACGACTGCACATTCACCCCGAGGGCGTTCACGTCATAGCCGCCCTCTTGCAACACGACGGTCGGCAACCCGAGCGCGCCGACCAGCGCCCCGCATCTGTCGTAGCCGGGTGTCGTCAACGCCAAGTCGCTGATCGGGTCGGTGATGAAAGTATCGAGACCCAACGAAACGATCAGCACCGAGGGGCCGAACTTCTTGATACTTTCGCACGCCTTTTCGAGCGCCGATATATACGAGTCGTCGTCGGTTCGCGCGGGCAACGGCAAATTCAAGGTCGAACCGCGGCCTTTGCCCGCACCCACCTCTTCTGAATAACCCGTGAAAAATGGATACGCCCGCACGGGATCACCGTGCAACGAGACGAACTGAACATCGTCCCTCTCGTAAAAGATCTGTTGCGTACCGTTTCCGTGGTGATAGTCGACATCCAGCACCGTGACTTTTGTTCCGGTCGACCTCGCCACATGATGCGCCACGATCGCCGCGTTGTTGAAGAAGCAGTATCCGCCATAAAGATCGGTCGTCGCGTGATGGCCCGGTGGTCGACACAAGCCGTAACTGTTCTTCGCCCCGTCCAAAACGATTTGGGCCGCGCTCATCGCCACGTCGACGGCGCCGCGGGCCGCCTCATATGTTCCGACGGTCAACGGTGTCGTCGTTTCAAAACACCACCAGCCCAGTTTTCCGCTCACCGACTCGGGTTCGACGCGGTCGCCCATTCGCTCGCGCAAATTCGACCTGAAAAACATGTCGGGTACGACCTCGCGCGACTTTTTGACCTCGCGCTGATAATCGGCCCACGCCGTCGATAGAAATCGCAACAATCCCTTGTTGTGAATCGCCGTTATCGGCTCGGTGCCCCACGCTTTTGGCGACACGAGTTCGAATGCCTTGTCCGCGGCCAAAGTTTCTCTGATCTTCTCGGCTCTTCCCGTGTGTTCGAACGGCGAATGCGCCGATGAGCCCTCGATCTCGACCTCGGGATTATGCAACAAATGCGACGCCGAATATACGACTTTCACGCCACCTCTTCTCTACGAGAAATCTAGTGGTGCCCGCAGCGACCGCTTCAACTCGGCCACACCCGAGGTCGTGGCGATCAACTCGACGGCATCCCAAAGTTTCACCGCCTGCTCACCCCGCGGCGACTTCGAAATCACGGGCCCGAAAAAACTTCCCTCATTGGGTTGCCCGGGCTTGAAGGTCAAGATCGGGGTGCCCACATCTTTGCCCGTTCGCGACAACGCCAGATCTGTCTCTTCGCGAATCAACGCGGTATGCGTTTCGTCTTCGAACGAGTCTGCCCACGCGGTCGGCAAAGAATGACTTGCCAAGATGTTCGTCAAAAACTTGTGCGGCTCGGTGTCGTATCCGTCGCGGTTTTTCTGCACATGAATCATCGTGCCGATCGCCGTATAGAACTTTGCGACCGCCTCGTTGCCCGCCGCGGCCCTGGCGGCACTCGCCACTCGCAGCGCCTTGAGACCAAAACTATGTATCGTTTTGTGGTAGTCGTCGTTGGGTTTGTAGCCCTTGTCCGTGTTGACCATCGCCAACGAGATGAACTTCCACTGCACCTCGTATTGGCGCTGGTTGACCACCTCGGTGACCCACCGTGAAGTCACCCATGCCCACGGGCAACCGGGGTCAAAGAAAAAATCCAAATCTGCCACCACGACAGATTAGACGACTCAGACTCGCTCAACCTCCTTGAGGTCGTAGGTTTCGATCACGTCACCCGGTTTCAAATCTTGGAAATCGGTGAGGCTGATACCGCATTCGAAACCCTCGCGAACTTCTTTCACGTCGTCTTTGAAACGGCGCAGCGTGTTGATGTTTCCCTTCCAAATCACGGCGCCATCGCGCAAAAACCGCACGCGCGAACCGCGCGTCACGACACCCGAAACAACGGCACATCCCGCCACCGCACCAACCTTCGGGGCCCTGAATATTTCGCGCACCTCGGCCTCGCCGGTGACGACCTCGACATATTCGGGCGCGAGCAGACCCTTCATCGCCTTCTCGATGTCTTCGAGCAACTTGTAGATGACTTCGTATGTTCGAATTTCTACATTTTCTTTCTCGGCGAGTTCGCGAATTTTTCTATCAGGTCGAACATTGAAGCCGATCAAGGTCGCGTTCGTCGCCGCAGCCAACGATATGTCGTTCTCGGTGATCGTGCCGACACCGCGATGCACGAACGCCGCACGCACATCGTCGCGCTCGAGTTTGCGCAAACTCTCGGTCACCGCTTCGAGCGAACCATGCACGTCAGACTTGACGATGACGTTGAAGGTCGCCACTTCGCCGGCCTGAATCTGGGTGAAAATGTCCTCGAGTTTCACACCACGCTGCACACGGGCGTCGCCGCGTTGGTGCAGCGCCTTGAAACGAAGCCCTCGCGCGCTGCCGACCGTACGCGCCGTGCGCTCATCGGGTGCCGACCTGAACTCGTCTCCCGCGTTAGGCACGCTCGAAAGACCCAGAACCTGAATCGGGGTCGATGGTCCCGCCTCTTTGACCTGCTCGCCGCGATCGTTGAACATCGCCCGAACCTTGCCCCACGCCGAACCGGCCACCATCGGGTCGCCAACCTTCAATGTTCCCTTGTCGACGAGAATCGTAGCCACTGGTCCACGGCCAATGTCGAGTTGCGCCTCGAGCACGACACCCTTGGCCCGACCCGTCGGGTTGGCGTGCAGGTCTTCGACTTCTGCCACCACATTCAAATGTTCGAGCAGGTCGTCGACACCCAACCCGCTTTGGGCCGACATCTCGACCACGATCGTGTCGCCACCCCACGCCTCGGGAGTGAGTTGTTGTTCGGCCAAACCCGCCAGCACGCGTTGCACGTCGGCGTTCTGTTTGTCAATCTTGTTCAGGGCAACGACGATCGGCACCCCGGCCGCTCGCGCGTGGTTGATCGCCTCGATCGTCTGGGGCATCACGCCATCGTCGGCGGCGACGACCAACACCACGATGTCGGTTACACCGGCTCCTCGCGCACGCATCTTGGTGAATGCGGCGTGACCTGGCGTGTCGATGAATGTGATCTTCTTGTCGTTCTTTTCAATTTGATAGGCGCCGATGTGTTGGGTGATGCCACCCGCTTCGCCGGCGACGACATTCGCGTTGCGAATTTTGTCGAGCAGCGTCGTCTTGCCGTGGTCGACGTGACCCATGATCGTGATCACGGGTGGTCGAACCGCTTGTGCATTCGGATCGTCGTCGTCTGAATCATCGAACAGCGCCTGCAACTCGAGTTCTTCTTGTTGACCCGGATCAACCAGCAAGATCTCGGCGCCAATTTCGAGGGCGAACAATTCCATTTGTTCGTCGACGAGCGTCATCGTCGCCGTCACCATCTCGCCGTGCTCCAGCAAGAAGCGCACGACATCGGCGGCGGTGCGATTCAACTTGGGAGCAAACTCTTGCGAAGAGCAACCGCGCTCGATTACGACGATGCCCTCAGGTGGCGGGATCGAACTCGGTGTATAACTCGTTGGAGCCTGTGGTTGCTGCTCCTCGAATTCGCGGCGACGCTCTCCCCGAGTTTTCTTGCGCGAAGGTCGGCGACTGCCGCCACCAAGCCCACGACTACCGGGGCGTCCGCCCGGCCCTTGCGGTATGCTGCGGCCGAGTGCCGAACCACGCCCACCCGTCGGTGCGCCCGATCGCCCGCCAGGTCGACCCGGCGCTCCACGATCGCCACCTGTTCGCGCGCCTGCGCCTGAAGGTCCTCGTCCCAGTTGCGAAGCGGGTATGCGACCCATGCGGGCGTTTGTCGATGAACCGGTTCGTTGCGGGCCGCGGTTAAACGGTGGGCGCGAGCCCGGCGCACCCGGTTGCGGCGCTCGTGGCGCCGGCCCACCCGGTGCTCCACCAGGTCGACGATTAGGTGGTGCGTCCGGCGGCGGCGGAATCGGTCGCGAGGACCCTGGCGGCGGCGGAATCGGTCGCGCACCCGGTGTTCCGGTTTGCGGTGTTCGTGCCGCCGGCGTTTGCGGTCTCACTGCGGGGCGAACGGGCTCGGGCTGCAACGACTGAATGTGTCGTGGCGGCGGCGAAGTCGGCGCGGGTGTCGGTCGACCCGGTTGCGCTGACGAAACCACCCGACTCACACCGCCGTCTGGTGCCAAATCGACGACGGCCGCTGCCTCCTTTCGCTCATCTACGTGTGCGACATTCGCCTCTGCGACATCGATTCTCGCCACATCTGCAGACTCGGCGGTCGCGTCATCGGTCTTCTCACCGGCAACTTTTTTTGCCGCCGCTTGTTTCGCGACGGCAGTCTTCTTGACCGGGGTCTTTTTCTCGCCCTCGGCTTTTTTTGCGGTCGTCTTTCTTGCCGGCTTGGCTGAGACCTCTTCGGGTTGCACTTCGCGAATCAAGCCTTCGCGCTTCGCGCGTGCACGGATTCGATCAGCCTGGGCTTCGATGATCGTCGACGACGGGCCCTTCACGCCAATGCCAAGTTTGCCGCTGAGGTCAATGATCTCGGCGTTTGTCATTCCGAGTTCTTTGGCGATCTCGTGAACGCGTTTGGCTTTTGGCAAAGTTTCTAGCCTTTCGGTTCTTCCGTGGCGCCGCTCGATTGCGCGGCGACCTGTTCTTGACTGAGGATCGATCCGTCGGCTGCATGCCATTCCATCGCCCCAGTCTCGACATTCGTCTTCCATTCGCCTTCGGCGTATTGCGTCTCGCCCGCCGCGGCCTCGGCCGATCGACGAACGACCGCGTTGCCCTCGGCGGCGGCTTCGGATTCGCTCTTGATGTCGATTCGCACACCCGTCAGTCGCGCGGCAAGCGTCGCATTCACACCCATCTTGCCGATGGCCAGCGACAACTGAAAATCGGGCACGATCACGTCGGCCTGCGTCTCGTCGGGGCTCAGGCGAACCTCGCTGACCTTTGCCGGCGACATTGCTTTGGCGATGAAATCGCGTTTGTCCTCGCTGAACGGGATGATGTCGACTTTTTCTCCGCGAAGTTCGTTCACGACCATTCGCACGCGACCGCCACGGGCGCCAACGCAGGCGCCGACAGGGTCGATGTTCTTGTCGTTCGACCAGACCGCGATTTTTGTTCGTTGTCCCGGTTCGCGGGCGCACGATTTGATTTCTACGATTCGGTCGGCGATCTCTGGCACTTCCATTTCGAACAAACGCATGATCAAACCCGGGTGCGTTCGACTCACGACGATCTGCGGGCCCTTCGGTGTGCGGCGGACCTCGACGATGTAGGCCTTGAGGCGCGCGTTCGGTTCTCGCGTCTCGCCCAATACCTGTTCGGCCTGCGGCAACAACGCCTCGACACGACCCAGATCGAGCAATGTATAACGGGTATCGGTCTTTTGCACCGTGCCCGAGACGATGTCGCCCTCGCGGTTCGCATACTCCTCGAATTTTCTCTCGCGCTCTACTTCGCGAATGCGCTGGCTCATCACCTGGCGAAATGTCACCGCGGCGATTCGGCCCAGTTCGTCTTTCTTCGGTGTGTCGTCGCGCTCGTTGATCCAAGTGCCGTCGTCATCGACGTCATAGGCGGTGAATGTGATCTCCATGTTGTCGGGGTTGATGCCGACGATCACTTCTTCGGCCGCACCCGGTCGCTTCTTATAGGCCGTCGCCAATGCCTCGACCAACACCTGCAACAACGCGTCAACTGAGAGACCTCGATCGGCTGCGAGCATGCGCAGCGCTTCTGCCATGTCCAAGTTGCTCATGATGCCGTTGTCTCCGTCGTATCCGCCATCCTTTTCTTCAAAACTTTTTGTTTCGAGTGACGCGCATCTTCTTTCGATGTCGGCTTCCACTCAAAAACGGTTTTTGCCCGGTCGATCGCCGGATAGGCGATCGCAACCTCGCCACCATCTTCCTTGCGCACGCGAATTTGTCGGTCATCGGCCGAGACAAGCACACCGTGCACCCGACGTGTGCCCGCATCGTCGAGCGCGGTCGTCAGTCGCACACTGACCTGTTTGTTCACCTCGCGCATGAAATGTCGCGGCAAGCGCAAATTGCGCTCGAGCCCCGGGCTCGTCACCTCGAGCGTGTATCGACCCGAGACTGGCTCGGCATGGTCGAATTCACGCGACACGAGCCGTGTCAAAAGGCCGATCTTCTCCAGATCTACACCCGCGGGCCGGCCGTTCTCGCCCTGTTGCCCGGGTTTCGTATCGACCACGACCCGCACCACGCCGCTGACGAACTCGAGGTCGTAGAGATCAAGGCCGAGATCGTTGACGATCGGCTCGACAAGTTCGTTGATTCGCGCAAGCATCGCACTCTCGACCATTCGCCGTCTCTCCTTTCTCTTCTCTGTAAACCGTCAAAAACTCGTTATCGCCGACCAAAACAGCACCCGAAAGAGAACAAAAGGCGTGGGTCTAAACCCACGCCTTCGAGTCTTCGAACTGTAAAGGTGCCCTCAAGTATAGAGCCTTTAGTAAAGTTTTCTAAAGCGCGGATTCGTGCGCTATGAGGTGAGGCCCTGTGATTTTGCGTATGTCGACGATGTTTTTGCGAACATTGCGCGATGACCCCGTCGACGCCGAGGTGCCGAGCCATCGGCTCTTGGTTCGCGCCGGCTACATCCGTCGGGCGGCTCCGGGGGGCTACACCTGGCTGCCTCTCGGTTTGCGCACGCTGAATCGCGTCGAAGCCGTCATCCGCGAAGAAATGGATCTAATCGGCGCCCAAGAGGTGCACTTTCCCGCACTGCTCCCCCGCGAGCCCTACGAGACCACCGGTCGGTGGACGGATTACGGCCCGAACCTGTTCCGTCTGCAAGATCGCCGCGGTGTCGACTATTTGCTCGGCCCGACCCATGAAGAAATGTTCACGCTCCTGGTCAAAGATCTCTACAGCAGCTACAAAGATTTTCCGCTCTGGCTCTATCAGATTCAAACCAAATTCCGCGACGAAGCCCGACCGCGCGCGGGTCTGTTGCGCAGTCGAGAGTTCCTGATGAAAGACTCTTACAGCTTCGACGTCGATCAAGACGGTCTGCAAAAAAGTTACGACGCGCACCGCGCCGCATATCTGAAAACTTTCGATCGACTCGGCCTGCCCTATATCGTCGTTTCGGCGATGTCCGGCGCGATGGGTGGTTCGGCGTCCGAAGAATTCTTGTTGCCGTGCGAATCGGGCGAAGACTCCTTCGTCAGTTGCACGAAGTGCGATTACGCGGCCAACACCGAAGCGGTGCGAGTCGGCGAGCCGCAGAAAATCGATTTCACCAAGACGCCTGCTGCCGTCGTGCACGACACCCCGGCGACCCCGACGATCGCCACATTGGTCGACTTGTTCAACAACCGCGCCGACCTCAAGCGCGCCGACCGCGCCTGGCAGGCCGCCGACACCCTAAAAAATGTCGTCGTCAACCTGCGTCATCCCGATGGTCGCCTCGAACCGTTCGCCGTCGGCGTGCCCGGCGATCGCGATGTAGATCTCAAGCGACTCGAGGCCCAGGTTGCGCCCGCCGAAATTCTCGAATTCACCGACGAAGACTTCGCCAAAAACAAGAATCTCGTCAAGGGTTACATCGGGCCGACTTCGCTCGGCGAAAAAAGCTCGTCTGGCATCCGATTTCTGCTTGATCGCAGCATTGCCATCGGCAGCGCATGGATCACCGGCGCCAACGCGCCGGGTCGACACGTCGCCAACCTCGTGTACGGCCGCGACTTTTCATGCGACGGCGTGGTCGACGCCGCCGATGTGCGCAACGACGACCCGTGCCCAAAATGTGGCTCGCACCTTCGCATTCGCCGCGGCATCGAAATCGGTCATGTCTTTCAACTCGGCCGCAAATATGCCGAGGCGCTCGGCCTCACGGTTCTCGACCAGAGCGGCAAGACCCAGGTCGTCACCATGGGTTCATACGGCATCGGTGTCTCGCGCGCGGTCGCCGCGATCGCCGAGGCGAACCACGACGAACTCGGTCTCAAGTGGCCGACGGCTGTCGCACCCGCCGATGTGCATCTCGTGATCGCCGGCAAACCCGGCGACGACACGGCCGATGCCGCCGAAAAACTCGCCGCCGAACTCAGCGCAAAAAATTTGACGGTGATTCTCGACGATCGCAAGGGTGTCTCGCCCGGTGTTCGTTTCAAAGACGCCGAACTCATCGGCACACCACGCATCGTCATCGCGGGTCGCGGTGTCGCCACGGGTCTCGTCGAGATTCGCGATCGCCACGCCGGTACGGCCAGCGAGATCGCGATCAAAGATGCCGCTGATTTCATCGCCAAAATGCCCGCGTCATAATCGGGCCCTAGTTCGATGACGACGCTGATCTCGCCCGCGCTCAAAAATTATGAATGGGGCGACATCATCGCCCTCCCCGATTTCACTGGGCAGCCGCGTGACGCCAAACCATGGGCCGAACTTTGGTTCGGCACGCATCCCGATGGGCAAGCCACCGTGCAAACCGGAAAAGGCGTCGTCGCCCTTTCAGATCTAGTCGGTGAACTTTCATTCTTGGTCAAACTGATCGCGGTGGCCAAACCGCTCTCGATTCAAACGCATCCCACCATTGCCCAGGCACGCGCGGGCTACGAACGCGAAAACAGTCGTGGCATCGACCGCGCTGCACCCAACCGTGTCTATCGCGACACGAATTCAAAACCCGAATTGCTCTGTGCACTCAGCGAATTTGAGATGCTTTGCGGTTTCGCTCCGCTCAAGCAGTCGCTCGCGCTCGCCGAAACGAACGGCTGGTTCGAACTCGCGCGACACCTCAAAATGCGCGGTCTCGAGACCACGGTTCGCTGGGCGCTCGAGCAAGGCCGACACAAGACTGCGGCGAATTTGCCCAAGCATCTCCGGACCGCAGGCGAACTTTATGCGAACTCGGGTGGCATCTATGTCGCGCTGTTGATGAACCACGTCGTCTTGCAACCCGGTCAGGCGATGTTTCTCGAGCCCGGCAATGTGCACTCATATCTCAGCGGCATGGCGGTTGAGGTCATGTCGAGCAGCGACAACGTGATGCGCGCGGCATTCACCAAAAAACACGTTGATCTCGCCGAATTCTTCGCGACGGCATCGCTCGTCGAAAATCTGCCCGACAAGATCGTGGCAAAATCAAAACGACACGACGCAGGTGCAAAAATTCTCGGCGAATGCGAAATTCTCGAATACGAGGTCGGCACGACGTTTTTTCGCGTGCAGCGAATCATGGCCGTAAGTGCGGTGCAAATTCAGGCCGAACACGAAATAGAACTGTATTTATGCGTACAGGGCGACTCCGGTGCGCTACAACAAGGCCAAGCCTGCATTCTGCGCAAACACGAATCACTATTTTTGGCAAAGTCTTCCGTTGTCTTCCGCGTTTTTTGATGAAACACAGCTTCCCGAAAATTCTTCGCTTCGTCGTCGGCACCGTCGCCGTCTGCATCCTCGTCGGTGCGGGCATTTCGACACCTTTCACTCCGAATACGGGCCCGTCCCTTCTGATCCTCGGCGACAGCATCACTTGGGGCACCGAATATTTCGCCAAATCGAAGAAACTGATCGAAGCCGACGGCCAATGGAAGACGATCGTCATCGACGGCCAATACTCGCGCCGTGTCGCGTTTCCGACCCCGAACCTCTCGACCAAATTTTCGGGCGTCAAAACCTTCAAAAAACTCAGCGACAACGGTCTGCGTGCCGACGCCGTGATCGTCGCCCTCGGCAGCAACGATGTGGCTCTCGAAACCGAAGAGAAGGTTTACGAGTTGGTCATTCGCGACCTTCTTTCCACAATCGGCGACAAACCCATCACTTGGTTGACGGTCAATCGGCGCGACACCCCGGCGATCGCCAAGCGCAGCATTCTGTTCAATCAGGTTCTGGCTCGGATGACTCGCGAGTATCCAAATCTGGTGCTCGAAGATTGGTATTCATCGATCACCAAGCGTTCGAAATGGATGGCTTTCGACAAGATTCATCTCACCCCGACGGGTTACCAGGCCCGCGCCCGACTGCACCGCCGACTCGCCGCTGCGCTTTACGACCGCTACCTCATCGCCACGACACCAACGACTACGACAACAACCACCGTCGCGCCGGTCACGACCGAGGCGACAACTACAACCGTCGCCCCAGTTACGACCGAGGCGACAACTACAACCGTCGCGCCATAACCTCGCCGCGACAACCGTCGCGCCTTGAATC
>VFZD01000018.1 GCA_016871295.1 Actinomycetota bacterium
TGATCGGGTGGGTCGGCGGCAGCGATTCGTTGTCGGGCAAAAAATACGGGTTGGTTCGGGTGAAATTGCGGTGACCAAACTTCTCGACCCGATCGCACTCGGCGACCAATTCGGCGATTCTCTCGGCTCGAACAAAACCCTTTAACACCACGCATCCGTCGGCTTGAATCGACGCCTGTGCATTTGTGACCAGACGACGACGGTCGCCCGAATCGGTGTCGATCGGGAACTTGTCGAGATCCACGAACTCTTCCGCGTCGGGCACCTTGTCACTCATAAACTGAATGCTAGTTAGTTCGTAAAACAGTTCGAAGCCCGAAGAGCGAAAGACAAATGGATCTCAAGATTGCGTCAGCATCGGCCAGCGCCGACGAGAGAAGTGCGGTGGATTCGTTGCTGGGTGTCGCACCCGAAACATTCCAGGGCGGCGAGCGCAATCTCGAGGGTCTGAGAGTCGCCCGCGGCGGTGAAAGTCTGCGCGAACTTCGCCCTCTTCTGTTGCCCACTTTGCACAAGGTCAACGATCGCATCGGCCACATCAGCCGCGGTGCGATCAACTACATCTCTCAGCGGCTCGATGTCGCACCCGCCGAGATCTACGGTGTGGCGACCTTCTACGCGCTCTTCGAAACGCGAGAGCGGCCGCCGACCCAGGTTCATGTCTGCGTCGATTTGGCGTGTCGAGCAATGTCTGGTTGCAAAGAAGATGACCTTCCCGAAGGTGCGGTCGCTTCGCCGTGCCTCGGGGCGTGCGAGCGAGCGCCGGCGGTTTTGGTTATTGAAACCGGCGTGCAGGTTCGATCGCAATTGCTCGCCCCGGCATCGCGCAAACAAATCGACGAACTCGTCGCCGGCAAGCATGCGCCCGACGAACAACCCATCGCCCACGGCGCGCCACAAACCCCGAACAAAGATTTGGTGTTGCTCTCGCGCATCGGCGTCGTCGACCCGCTGAGCATCGATGACTACATCGCCAACGACGGCTTCAATGCTTTGAAAAAGGCGTTCAAAATCGGCGCTGACCAGGTTGTCGCCGAAGTTGCGACATCGGGTTTGGTGGGTCGCGGTGGTGCGGCATTTCCGACGGGGCGCAAGTGGGCGGCGGTGGCGGCGCAACCCATCAAGACTCGTTACTTGGTCTGCAACGCCGACGAATCGGAGCCCGGCACTTTCAAAGACCGGGTTCTGCTCGAGGGCGACCCGTTTGCATTGGTCGAGGCGATGACCATCGCCGCTTTTGCCACCGGTTGTCAACACGGTTACATCTATTTGCGCGGCGAATATCCGCGGGCGATGCGCAACCTGACCAACGCCGTCGAAGTTTCTCGCCGAAAAAATTATCTCGGTGAGAACATCCTCAATTCGGGTTTCAATTTCGACATCACGATTTTCAAGGGTGCGGGTGCCTATATCTGTGGCGAAGAAACGGCGATTTTCAATTCGATCGAGGGATACCGCGGCGAACCGCGCAACAAACCGCCGTTCCCCGTCGAGGTCGGGCTGTTCGGCAAACCGACCGTCGTCAACAATGTCGAGACGCTGTTCAACATCTTGCCGATCATCGACAACACCGGCGAAAAATACGCCGCTTGGGGCTCGACCGGATCGAAAGGCAAGAAACTTTTCTGTGTCTCGGGCGCCGTCGAAAAACCGGGGGTTTACGAGGTGACGTTCGGCGCGACGCTGCGCCAATTGATCGATCTCGCCGGTGGGCTGAAGCGCGGGTCGAAGATTCAAGCGGTGTTGCTGGGCGGCGCGGCGGGTGGTTTTGTCGGACCCCAGGAACTGGACCTCGAGTTGACCCTCGAAGCCGCCCAACAAGCCGGCACGACCCTCGGCTCTGGTGTGATCATGGTGCTCGACGAGACCGTCGACATGGTCGACCAACTGCAAAGAATCGCCGCCTTCTTTCGCGACGAGTCGTGCGGTCAGTGCGTGCCGTGCCGGGTCGGCACCGTTCGCCAGCAAGAGGCCCTCGCCCGCCTGGTCGAATCGACGGGCACCGACCGCGCCAAAGTCGACCTTCAGTTGTTGCGCGACCTCGGCCAAGTGATGCGCGACGCCAGCATCTGCGGCCTCGGACAAACCGCCCATAATGCGATCGACTCGGCGTTGACACGCCTTAAGGTGTTTTCGGCATGACGGCACAAGTAACCACCGGCCTCAAGGTTCGCAAGAGCATCGAACTCACGATCGACGGCCAAAAAGTCACGGCGCTCGAGGGCGCGACTTTGCTCGAGGTTTGTCGGGCCAACGGCAAAGAGATACCGACTCTTTGCTACGGCGACACCATCACGCCGAAAAACGCCTGCCGAGTTTGCATGGTCGAACTCGAGGGTTCGCGAACCCTCGTGCCGAGTTGCTCGCGCAAAGTCGAGCCGGGAATGGCCGTCAAAACCGACACCGAGCGAACCCGACACAGCCGCAAACTCGTGCTCGAATTGCTCGGCTCATCGGTCGACCTGTCGTTGACGAAAAACGTCGAAAAATGGAACGACAATTACGGGGCGAACCCGACGAGATTCGGCGCACCATCGTTTCATCACGACGACCGCGACAACGCCGTCACGGGTCATCACCATCAACCCGACGGTAAAACCGCCGAAACGGTTCACCAGCCTGTCAAGATCGACAACGTACTTTATGTGCGCGACTATTCGAAGTGTATTTTGTGTTACCAGTGCGTCGATGCTTGCGGCGAGCAATGGCAAAACACATTCGCCATCGCCACGGCGGGCCGGGGCTTTGACGCCCGCATCTCGACCGAGTTTGCCGTCGACCTGACCGACTCGGCCTGCGTCTACTGCGGAAACTGCATTCAGGTTTGCCCGACGGGTGCCCTGATCTTCACATCAGAATACGAAATGCGTGGAGCGGGAACTTGGCGCGAAGACGACCAGACCCAAACCGAAACAATTTGCCCGTTTTGCGGTGTGGGTTGCTCGCTGACACTGCATGTGCAAGACAACGAGATCGTCAAGGTGACCTCGCCGAGCGACCATTCGGTCACCCACGGCAATTTGTGCATCAAGGGTCGATTCGGTTTCCAGCACGTGCAAAACACAAAAACGACCGACTAAAAAGATGAAACTTGCGACCGTCGACGTTGCCGCTTTGCATGGTCCGACAGAGAGCGCGAGTTACTCGAAATCGGCGGGCGAACTCTATTCGGCGTTGAGCCAGATCGGTTTTGCCGTGATCGTCAACCACGGTGTCGATCAAAAAACAATCGACGACATACGCAAAGCCGTGGCGACGGTGTTCGCCACACCGCGCGAGATTCTGATGCGAGACATGGTCGTAAAGGGCAATTATCGGGGATTCGTGCCGCTCGGGTATTTCACACCGAATTCAGGCAAGGGCAACGCCGATCAATACGAGGCATGGAAACTGCACAACGAAACCGCCGCCGACGATCCGATTTGTGCGGCGTGTTCGTTGTACGGGCCCAACAAATGGCCGCGCATTGACGCCGACATTCGAACGCCGGTGATGAACTATTGGCGGGCACTCACCCGCGTCAGCGAGATTCTGATCGTCGCACTTTGTTCGAAACTCGAGATCAACCCCGAGACAATCTTGGCGAGCATGACGAACCCGCTCACGAACATGACGTTGCTCAACTACCCGCCGATGCCCCCACAAGATGACACATGGGGCATTCACCCGCACAAAGACTTCAATCTTTTGACGCTTCTCGCCCACGACCCGATCGGCGGCCTCGAAGTCAGGGATCGTTCTGAAAATTGGATCAACGCCGATTGCCCACCGGAAGGCATGGTTCTCAATGTCGGCGACATGCTCGAACTATGGAGCGGCGGTCGACTCGTTTCGACGCCGCACAGGGTTCTGAACAGGTCCGGCAAGGCCAGGCAATCGTTTCCATTTTTTTCGAAACCACGATTCGACGTCGTCGTCGAACCGCTGCTCGAACCGATTGCGGGTTTCAACCGGTTGCCGCTTCATGTCGGCACGTCGGCCGCCGACATCTGGTATTCGAATTGGCCCGACACCGCGTCAACCGACCCGACGCAAGACTTGGGCAACTACGGCGCGAACTAGTCCTTAGCCAGCAAGTTCGAGGCGCTTGCGCACGGCATCACGCACCTGAGCGTCGAAACTTCGCACGTGCGCCGCCAAAAGTTTGTAGACCAACTCTGAGTCGCCAGCCTCCAGGGCGCGCAAGATCTCTTCGTGCTCCTCGAGTGCGTGACCCATGTCTGCGACATCGGCGAGATACATGTGCCACAAGCGATCGCTCTGCGCATACAAGACATCGAGCGTGTCTTTCAAGAAACGATTGCCCGCGGCATCCCAAACAATCTCATGACACTGGGCATCGAGTTGAATCTGCTCTTGTGCGCTGATGTTGACCTTTTTCGCCTGATCCAATACTTTTCGCATCTGACGCCAGTGCTCGACATCGCCCCGCTCGCAGGCCAGACGAGCGACATACGGTTCGAGTATTGCCCGCGTCTCGTAAAGCGTCGACAACTCGGCGATATCGATCTTCGAGACGATCATGCCGCGCCGTGGAATCACAACCAAGAATTGATCACGAGCCAACCTCTGCAGGGCTTCGCGGATCGGCGTGCGGCCAATCTTGAGCGTCGTTTGAAGCTCGTCTTCGCGCACCACCGAACCGGGGGTCAATTCGAGGCGCACGATCATGCCGCGAATCAGCCCGTATGCCCGCCCGCTCAACGACTCTCTTGCCATTTGATTTGAAGCCTACCCTACTGATATCGTACTGATATATCACCACTAGGGTGTTATCAATAGTCACGGGGTCAAAATGAGCGAGTTTCCCAAATCAGCAAAATGTGTGGTCATCGGCGCAGGCATCGTCGGCAACTGCTTGGTCGGTCATCTTTCGAAACTCGGCTGGACCAACATCGTGCAGCTCGACAAAGGTCCGTTGCCGAATCCCGGCGGTTCGACGGGCCACGCTTCGAACTTTATTTTTCCGACCGATCACAACAAAGAGATGGCGTTGTTGACGCTCGCCTCGCAGCAGCAATACATCGAACTCGGCATGAACAACACTTGCGGCGGCATCGAGGTTGCGCGAAACCCCGAGCGTCTCGAGGAGTTCAATCGCCGCATGACCTCGGCAAAGTCTTGGGGTATCGACGCAAAGCTTCTCTCGCCCGCCGAAGTAAAGGAGTTGGTGCCGTTCATCAACGAAAAAATCGTCCTGGGTGGCTACTACACGCCGAGCGTTTCGTGTGTCGACTCTTTGCAGACCGGCACGCTGATGCGCGAAAGCGCCGTCAAGGCCGGCAACCTGAGCGTGTTTGCCAACACCGAAGTGCTCGATCTTGAGGTCGAGAACGGCGCGATCAAGGCGGTGGTCACCAACAAGGGACGCATCGAAGCCGAGCATGTCGTCGTGGCGTGCGGTGTCTGGAGCCCGCGTATTGCAAAGATGGCGGGTGCGAGCATTCCGTTGACGCCCGCCGTTCATCAGATGGCCGACGTCGGACCAATTGACATCTTGCAGAAATCCAACGCCGAAGTCGCGTTCCCGATCGTGCGCGACATGGACACCTTTTGTTACGAGCGACAGACCGCGGGCTCGATGGAAGTGGGGAGTTACGCCCATCGCGCGATCTTCATGCACCCCGACGACATCCCGTCGAACGAGGCGTCGGCGCTGTCGCCCACCGAGTTGCCGCTGACCCAAGAAGACTTTGATCCCCAAATGGAGCAGGCGATCGAACTCATGGATATGTTGGGCGACGCCGAAATCAAATATGCGATCAACGGCTTGCTCTCACTCACGCCCGACGCGATGCCCGTGCTCGGCGAGACGGTCGAGGTGAAAAACCTGTGGTCCGCGGCTGCGGTCTGGATCAAAGAAGGTCCGGGCATCGCCCAATTGGTCGCCGAATGGATGACATACGGCTACCCGCATTTGTGCGATCCGCACTCTTCGGATATCTCGCGTTTCTACCCGCACGAGAAAACCGAGCACCACATCTACGCCCGCTGCGACGAGCACTTCAACAAGACATACGGCATCGTTCACCCCCGCGAGCAATGGGCGTCGCAGCGCGATATGCGCCGCAGCCCGTTTTATCCGCGTGAAGAGGCCGCCGGGGCGAAGTTCTTCGATGCCCGCGGATGGGAGCGACCACAGTGGTTTACATCCAATGAAAAGCTGATCAAGAAGTTCAAGGCGGCCTGCGAAGATCGACCCCACGAGTGGGACGCCCGCTGGTGGTCGCCGATCACGAACGCCGAACATTTGCAGATGCGCGAGTCGGTCGGCATGGTCGATCTCACCGCATTCAATGAATTCGATTTCACCGGCAAAGGTGCGATGAAGTTTTTGCAGTACATGTGCGTCAACAATGTCGACGTCGAAGTCGGCCGCTCGGTCTACACCCCGTTGTTGACCCCGGCCGGCGGCTTCAGGGGCGACCTGACGATGATGCGACTTGGCGAAGACCACTTCAGGGTGATTACCGGAGCATTCGACGGCGGGCGCGACAACTATTGGTTCAAGCGCCACATGCCAAACGACGGATCGGTGGTGTTCACCGACATGAGTTCGGCGCTATGCACGATTGGTGTTTGGGGGCCGAACGCCGAAAAAACCATGGCCAAGATCGTCACCGGCGACCACAAGCCGTTTGATGTCTCGCAGAAAAATTTCCCCTACGGTGCGGTGCGCAATGTACTGATTGGCGGGGTGCCGTGCACGATGTTCAGAATTTCTTATGTCGGTGAAAACGGCTGGGAGATCTACACAAAAATGGAACACGGTCTGCGGTTGTGGGATGCGGTCGCCGCGGCGGGCAAAGAATTCGAAATCATCCCCGTCGGCATGGGTGTTTACGCCGTGACCGGTCGCATCGAAAAGGGTTACCGACTGATGGGTGCGGAACTCGAAAGCGAGTACAACCCCGTCGAGGCCGGTTTGGCGCGACCCAAGGTCAAGTCTGCAAACTTCATCGGCAAGGCGGCATATCTGCAAGCGCGCGACGAAAAACCGTGCGCGATCATGTGCACCCTCGAAGTGCTCGACCACACCAGCAAGTCGGGCCTCAAGCGCTACCCGACCGGCGGCAACGAACCGATCTTGACGAAGGCCGGCGAACGCATCGTCGACGCCAAAGGTCGAGTTTCGCGCGTGACCACGGCGGGTGCGGGACCATCTGTCGACAAATACTTGCTCCTCGCCTACCTCACGCCCGAGCACGCGGTCGAGGGCAACGAGCTTCGGGTGATGTATATGAACGAACTCTTTCCGGTGCGGGTCGCCCGGGTCGGCAGCCAACCGTTGTTCGACCCGACCGACGCCCGCATGAAGAGCTGACCCGCAGTCGGTCGATGAACATTCTCGTCTGCGTCAAGCGGGTGCCGGCGCCGGGTGCGCGCATCAACATCACCGCCGACGGGCAACAGGTCGACACGGCGTTTCTCGGGTTTACCGTCAGTCCGCACGAAGAATGCGCGGTCGAACAAGCGGTGCAATTGATCGAAAAACACGGCGGAGACGTGACCGTGCTGACGCTCGGGCCGATCGAGGCCGAAGAACAACTTCGAACTGCGGTCAGCACCGGTGCGACCAAGGCCGTGCTGATACCGATCGATACCACCGACTGGGATCCCCAAAGAACGGCCGAGGCGATCGCCAAGGTCGTCGCCGAACTTGAAACTGCGAACGGCAAATACGACCTGGTGCTGTTCGGCAACGAATCAGCCGACAGTTGCGGGTATCAGGTCGGCATTCGCACCGCGCTGAAACTCGGTCGACCGATCGTCAACGGTGCCAAGGGTCTTGAAATCGAGAATGGCGCGGCGAAGATTCGACGCGAGAGCGACGCGGGTGTGGAAATCTACAAACTTGCGATGCCCGCCTGCGTCGGCGTCAAAGAGGGCATCAACTTGCCGCGATACCCGACGATGAAAGGTCGGCTCGCATCCAAAAAGGTAGCGATCGCACGATCGAAGGCCGAGGCGACAACCGGCGGCTTGAAATTGATCACCCTGCAGCGCCCACCGGAGCGCGTCAGCAATACGGTGATCTTGGGCAACGGCCCCGAGGCCGCGCCCGCAATTGTCGATTTGCTTGAAGAGTTGGGAATACTCAAATGACCGTGCTTGCCGTGATCGAACATGATCGTGGGGCGATGACCGGTGCGTCTCTTGGCGTGATGACCGCCGCGCGAAACCTCGCCAAACAAATGGGCACGAAGTTCGAGGCGGTAACCATCGGCGCAAACGCCGATCGCCTCAGCGAAACAATCTCGAACTTCGGGGCGACCACCGTGCACCAGGCGCACAACCCGATGCTCATTGATTACGGCCCCGAGGCGTGGGGCGAGTCGTTGGCCCAGGTCGCGCGAAAAACTTCGCCGACGGTCGTCATCGGCACGGGCACCGAGCGCGGCCACGAAGTGGTGGCCCAGGCGGCGGCTCGACTCGATTTGCCCGCGGCGATGAATTGCATCGAGTTCGACAAGAATTTCGACGGCACACAGCCGCTCAATGTGACGCGCACTCGTTGGGGCGGGTCGTTGCTTGAACAAGCCGCGATTGATGCACCGATCAAACTCGTGACCTTGGCCAACCACGTGGTCGAACCGCAAGAAGAACTCGGATCCACGCCCGCGACTGTTTCGACGATCGATGTTCAACTCGACGATTCGGTCGCCCAGAGTTTCGTGCAAGACCGAGTCGAACGGGTTGCCGGTGTCACGCTCGCCACCTCGCCGGTGGTCGTAAGCGGCGGTCGCGGCGTTGGCTCGGCCGAGGCATTTGCCCCACTCGAAGAATTGGCATCGCTGCTCAACGGCGTCGTCGGGTGCTCGCGCGCGGTGACGAACAACGGTTGGCGCAACCACACCGACCAAGTTGGTCAGACCGGCACCCGTATCGCCCCCGATATCTACATCGCCTGCGGCATCTCGGGTGCGATTCAACACTGGGTCGGGGCCATGGCGTCGAAGAACATCTTGGCGATCAACACCGACGCGCAAGCGAACATCGTCACAAAGGCGGGATACGCCGTCATCGGCGACTTGCACAAAGTCGTGCCGGCGATCTCGGCTGAAATTCGCCGCCGCCGGGGCAAATAGCCCAACCTCCGCGAGCCGATTAGCGCCGAACAAATGTCCCCGAGTGCGGGCGTCAAAACTAGAGTCGTATTTCGTGACTAGCGAGAGTCTCGAGCCGAACCGTCGAAGGGGTCGCGCTCGTTCGTCGGGCTCAGAAACGAAGCTCCCCAACCAAAAACCCTTCAGGCAACCCCGCATGCGATATGCGCCAACGAAAGTTCTGAGCGACGACGAACTCGAATCGATCCACCTCGCGAGCCTGAAGATTCTCTCCGACTACGGCATCGATTTTCTCGACCCCGACGCCCGCGATCTGATGAAAAATGCCGGCGCGAAAATCGAAAACCAGCGCGTCCGATTCGACCCCGAAATGGTGCTCGAGACGATCAAAACATGCCCGAGCGAGTTCAAACTTCATGCCCGCAATCCGGCGCACACGCTAAACATCGGCGGCGATTGGATGGCCTTCGGCTCCGTCGCCAGCACCCCGAACTTCATCGGCCTCGACGGCGTGCGGCACGCCGGCACCCGCAAGGATTTTCAGGAACTCCTCAAATTGTCGCAAGTCTTCAACATCATCCACTTCAACGGCGGCTACCCCGTCGAGCCCATCGACTTGCACGCTTCGATTCGTCACATTGAGGCGACTTTCGACTTGTTGACGATGACCGACAAGGCGATTCATTGTTACAGCCTCGGGCGGCAACGAAATCGCGATGTGCTCGAAATGTGTCGCATCGCCCGCCAGGTCGACGACGAGACGCTCGATCGTGAACCATCCGTGTTCAGCATCATCAACTCGTCTTCGCCGTTGCGACTCGACACGCCGATGTTGCAGGGCATCATCGAGTTCTCGTCGCGCAACCAGATAATCATCATCACCCCGTTCACCTTGGCCGGGGCGATGGCGCCGATCACTTTGGCGGGTGCGCTCGCCCAACAAAACGCCGAGGCGCTCGCGGGAATGGTTCTCACCCAGGTCGTTCGCCCGGGCGCCCCGGTCGCATACGGCGGCTTCACGAGCAATGTCGACATGCAGTCGGGCGCACCGGCATTCGGCACCCCCGAATACATGCGCACGGCGATGGCCGGTGGGCAACTCGCGCGTCGCTACAAGGTGCCGTATCGATCCAGCAATGTTTGCGCCGCCAACGCGCTCGACGCCCAAGCGGCGTACGAAAGCGTGTTTTCGCTTTGGGGTGCGGTGCAGGGCGGGGTCAATCTTGTGATGCACGGCGCCGGCTGGATGGAGGGCGGTCTGCATTCCTCGCTCGAAAAGTTTGTCCTCGATGTCGATCTGATGTCGATGGTCGCCGCCTATCTCGAACCGATCGTCGTCGATGAGGCGACGCTGGCCCACGAGGCGATCGGCCAGGTCGGTCCGGGTGGCCACTTCTTCGGCGTGCAGCACACCCAAGATCGCTTTCGCGATGCATTCTTCAAGCCGATGATTTCGGACTGGCGCAATTACGAAACTTGGCAAGAAGGTGGGAGCCCCACCGCCGTCACCAAGACGAAAGAACTCGCCCAAACCTGGCTCGCCGCATATCGAACACCCGAGATCGACGATGAGGCTCTGGCTGAACTCAAGGCGTTCGTGAGTCGTCGTGTTGCCGAAGGCGGAGTCGCGACCGACTTCTGAAAACTTTTGCCATTTAGAATTTTCCACGAAAGGTAATCAATAATGAAATCTTCAGCGAGGGTCGTGGTTGTCGGCGGTGGCGTCGTCGGCGCATCGGTGCTGTATCACCTGACAAAGGCCGGCTGGACCGACGTCGTGCTCGTCGAACGGAAAGAACTGACCGCCGGTTCGACCTGGCATGCCGCGGGTGGGATGCACACCCTGAACGGCGACCCCAACGTCGCCCGCCTGCAGCAATACACGGTCAACCTCTACAAGGAAATCGAAAAGGAGTCGGGGCAAAATTGCGGCATACATTTGCCCGGCGGCATTCAACTCGCCGACACCCCCGAACGCCTCGACTGGTTGAAGATGGCCCGCGCTCGCGGCCGTTATCTCGGCATGAAGATGGAGATCATCTCGGTGCAAGAGGCGAAAGTTTTGAACCCGTTGTTGGAAGAAAAATATTTCGTCGGCGCGCTCTTCGACGAAGACGAGGGCAGCGTCGATCCTTACGGGGTGACGCACGCCTATGCGATCTGCGCCCGCAATCGGGGCGCCGAGGTATATACGAATACCTGGGTCACGGCGCTGAACCCGCGGGCCGACGGCACATGGGATGTCGTGACAGACAAAGACCACACGATTCGCGCCGAGCATGTCGTCAATGCGGGTGGGCTTTGGGCGCGCGAGGTCGGTCGCATGTGTGGTCTCGAATTGCCGGTGTTGGCGATGGAGCACCACTATCTGATGACCGAGCCGATGGAGGAAGTGATCGAGTTCAATCGCATTCACGGCAAAGAGTTGCCGCACATGATCGACTTCGCCGGCGAAATCTACGCGCGCCAAGAGGGTCAGAGCATTTTGCTCGGCACCTACGAGCAAAACAATCGTCCGTGGTCGCCCAAGGAGACCCCGTGGGACTTCGTTTTTCAGTTGTTGCCGCACGACCTCGAGCGCATCGCCCCCGAACTCGAACGAGGCTTCGCCCACTTTCCAGCCGTTGGTCGGGCCGGCATCAAGAAATTCGTCAACGGCCCGTTCACATTCTCGCCAGACGGCAATCCGTTGGTCGGCCCGATCAAGGGCCTGCCCGGCATGTGGTCGGCGTGCGCCGTAATGGCGGGCCTGTCTCAAGGCGGCGGAGTCGGTCTGTCGTTGGCCAACTGGATGGTGCATGGCGACCCCGGCGCCGACATCTGGGCAATGGATGTCGCCCGCTACGGCGACTTCGCCACCCTCGAGTACACGAACGCCAAGGTTCGCGAAAATTATTCGCGCAGATTCCGCATCACCTTCCCCAACGAAGAACTTCCCGCGGCCCGACCGTTGCACACGACGCCGATTTACGATCGATTGCTCGCCCACAACGCCGTGATGGGCGCCGGCTTCGGTCTCGAACATCCGCTGTGGTTTCAAGATCAGGGCAAAGAAGCGCGCGAAGATGTCACCTTCTATCGCTCCAACGCTTTCAAGAATGTCGGCGAAGAGTCGCGGGCGGTGCGCGAGCGGGTCGGCTTCTCCGAGGCTTCGAACTTCGCCAAATACAAGGTCAGCGGCGCCGGTTCGGCGGCGTGGCTGCAGAGTTTGTTCACCAACTCGCTGCCCAAGATCGGCAGAACGGTGCTCACCGCGATGCTCAACAAAGAGGGCAAGATCGTCGGCGAATTTTCGATCTCGCGAATCGGCGAAGAAGAATTCTTTTTGTTCGGATCCCAGGCCGCCGAAGTTCACCATCCGCGGTGGTTCTTGGCCCATCTGCCGGCGAACAGCCCGATCCGTTTCGAGACCCTCTCGTTGTCGATGGTCGGTCTCACGGTGGCCGGGCCACGATCGCGCGATGTTCTGCAAAAACTGACGGGCACATCGCTGGCGACGAAAGATTTCCCGTTCATGGGCTTTCGACGCGTCAACATCGGCAACGCCCCAGTTTGGCTTTCGCGAATGACCTACACGGGCGACCTCGGCTACGAAATCTGGATCGCGCCCGAATATCAGCGTTATCTTTTCGACCTGATCTGGGATGCGGGCAAGGAGTTCGACATGCGCCTGTTCGGTTTCAGGGCTCTGATCACGCTGCGCCTCGAAAAGAACTTCGGCACCTGGTTCAGGGAGTATCGCCCGATCTACACGCCTTTGGAAGCGGGAATGGGGCGAGTGCTGAAGTTCGACCACGAGTTCATCGGTCGAGCCGCCGTCGAGGCCGAAATGAAGACGGGGCCGTCACGCAAACTGGTGATGTTCACGGTCGAGGTCGACAAAGACGAACCCGCCGATGTAATCGGCGATGAACCAGTTTTCCACGGCGGCAAAGTCGTGGGTTGGATCACCAGCGGAGGCTACGCCCACTACAGCGGCGTCTCGCTGGCGATGGGCTACATTCCCGCCGAATTGGCGAAGCCAGGCACCACCGGTTTCGAAATCGAGATCATCGGCAAGATGCAACCGGCATCGCTGCAGATCGACCCCGTGCTCGACCCGTCGGGTTCGCGCATGCGCGTCTGAGCGACGCTCCAAGATCAGTTTTGTAGTTGCTTCAGTTTTTCAATCGGAAGATGACAGCGCATGAAGTGCCCGGGTTCGACCTCGGTCAAATTCGGCTCCTCTGATTCGCACAGCGATTCGTAACCCGAACCCTCTTTGCGCGGGCATCGCGGGTTCAACACACAACCGCTCGGTGGGTTCGACGGGCTCGGCACCACGCCAGTCAACGGAATTCGCCTGCGAATCGAGCCGTCGATTTTCGGCACCGACGAAAGCAGCGCCTCGGTGTAAGGGTGGAACGGCCCGCTGAACACCCT
The DNA here is from genome assembly GCA_016871295.1 of Actinomycetota bacterium. Taxonomy (GTDB): domain Bacteria; phylum Actinomycetota; class Acidimicrobiia; order Acidimicrobiales; family Ilumatobacteraceae; genus BACL27. The sequence goes on from VFZD01000018.1 coordinate 13,491, forward strand.
TTGCGATGTTCCGAATTCGACCACGCGCCCCAGATACAACACCGCGATGCGATCAGAAATGTAGCGAACCACGCCGAGGTCGTGCGAAATGAAGATGAAGCTTGTTTTGTCCTGCTTTTGCAGGTCGACGAGCAGATTCAAGATCGCCGCCTGCACAGAAACATCGAGCGCCGAGGTTGGCTCGTCGCAAACAACGATTTGGGGAGCCCCGGCAAACGCGCGGGCGATCGCCACGCGTTGTTTCAGACCACCCGAAAGTTGCATCGGTCTCACGCTGTGCAGCGTCGACTCGACGCGCATGCCGGAGAGAAGTTCGTGGGCCCGTTCAATCGCCTTGCGCAAGCTGAAACTTCGCAATCTCTCGACCGCGCGGGCGACGATGCGGGTGACGCTGTGGCGACGATTCAGCGCTTGATCGGGGTTTTGAAACACGATCTGCATCGCCCCGACATCCTGCACGTCGCGTCGATTCAAGGTTTGGGCCAAACCCTTGCCGTCAAGAGAGATCACGCCACCCTCTTCGGGTGGGGTGAGACCCAACACCAACTTTGCGATCGTCGTCTTGCCCGAGCCCGACTCGCCCACCAATCCGAGCGTCTCGCCGACCCCGAGCCTCAATGAGACATCGTTGATCACGCGAACCTTGTGACCATCTTGGGTGAATACTTTCGACAGGTGACTCACATCGAGCAATGTCTCGCCGAGATTCGACGCACCCGCCTCGTGTTGCGGCGCGAATTCGATTTTCTCGACCGAGCGCGGCAAGTCTTTGGCCTTGTCGCTGTGGAAGCATCGCGCAACATGGCTGCCCGAGATCGTCACCATCTGGGGTTGTTGCGACCGACACTTGTCGTCGACCAGCGCACAGCGGTCGGCGAAGACGCATCCCAACAAATTCGTGCCGAGCGCCGGCGGAGTGCCGGGAATCGTGTCGAGCCTGTCGGTGCTCTTGTGCAGACCACCTCGCGGAATGCATCGCAAAAGACCGACCGTGTAGGGGTGGCTCGGATTGTCGAACAATTCGGTGGTCGCCCCCTCTTCGACCAGGACTCCCGCATAGAGCACGCCGACACGGTCGCACATGTGGCGAATCACGCCGAGGTTGTGACTGATGAACAACACCGAGGTGCCCGTATCGCGCCTCAACTCGCGCACCAAGTCGAGAACTTCGGCCTCGACCGTGGCATCAAGACCCGTGGTTGGTTCGTCCATCACCAAAAGCCGCGGGTTCGACGCCAGAGCCATCGCGATCACCACGCGCTGGGCCATGCCGCCCGAGAGTTGGTGCACGTAACGACGCATCACTCGCGCCGGGTCCGCGATCTGCACCTTGGTCAACGCCTCTTGCGCCTCGGTCATCGCCTCGTCGCTCGAAAATCCGTTCAATTCGAAAACTTCGGCGATCTGTTTTCCGACGCGAATGGTCGGGTTCAACGCAGTCGAAGGATTTTGATAGACCATCGAGATCGCCGAGCGACGAAGCCTCGAGACTTCGGCTTCGGAGATCGAAACGATGTCGTCGCCCTCGAAAAGAATCGAACCCTTGGTGATCTTGCCGTTGCGGGGCAGGTAGCGCATCGCGGCGAACGCGGCGGTCGATTTGCCGCACCCCGACTCGCCCACCAAACCGTATGCCTCGCCCGGGGCGATAGAAAACGAGACGTCGCGCAGCACCTGGCGATCGATGCCGCGAACCGTATAGGCAACCTCGAGGTTGCGCAATTCGAGTGTCGGTGTCGCGCTCACAGTTCGAAGACCTCGAGCAGCGCATCAGAGATCAAATTGATGCTGACCGCCACCGAGGCGATCGCCAGCGAGGGAAACAACGTCGGCCACCAAATGTCCGTGAAGATCAACGACCAAGTGTCGGCCACCTGGGTGCCCCAGTCGGGTGAGCCCGCTTCGAGACCGGCGCCCAAAAACGACAGCGTCGCCACCGCGAAGATCGCATAACCGAGTCGAACCGTGAACTCGACGATCAAAGTCGGAAGAACATTGGGCAAAACTTCTCTGAACAGAATATGCGCCGTCTTTTCGGTTCGCAAACGGGCCGCCGCAACATACTCGAGTTCTGACTCCCCCAGAACCGCGGCCCTAATCGTGCGCGCAACATTGGGCGTGAAAATAAAACCGATGATCAAGATCGTGATGATCGACGAAGATCGACCGATCGCCGCCACGGCCAAAAGCGCGATGATGATCACGGGTATCGCCGAAATCGCCTCGAGAATCCTCATCAACACCATGTCGAATTTGCCCTTGAGGTAACCGGCGATCAAACCGAGCGACGCACCGACGAATGCCCCGAGCAAAGTCGCCAAAAATGAGATGACGATGATCACCCGCGACCCGATGATCACCCGCGAAAAAACGTCACGACCGTTGCTGTCGGTGCCGAACCAATATTTCAAAGAGGGCGGCGAGTTGATCGCCTCGTAGTCCATGAAATCTTGGTCGTATCGGGCGATCAATTTGCCGAAAATCGCACTGATTACCCAGAAAGCTAAAATGAAGGTGCCGACGATCAACGCCTTGTTCTTTCGCAGAACGGCAAGGCGCTCGCTGAAAACGGTCTGCTTGGCCAGTTTGGCCCTTTCGTCGTTCATTCGGTGACCCTCTGCCTGATTCTGGGATTCAAAACCGCGAACAAAATGTCGGCGATCAACTGGAAACTAACGATGACTACACCGATCAGGAACACTGCGGTCTGCAACAACGGAAAGTCGCGCGCGATAACCGCTGCGAGCAGAATATTTCCGAAACCCGGATAGTTGAAAACCCGCTCAATCGCGATCAGTCCGCCCGCGAGATACGGCACTTGGGTGGCGATAACGGCGATCGTCGGCAAAAGGGCGTTTCGCAAAACATGTCGCACAACCGCCACCCTTATCGAGAGCCCTTTGAGCACGGCAGTGCGCATGTAGTCAGAGTCGAGCGCCTCAACCACGCCGGCGCGGGTGATGCGCGAAATGTAGCCGAACAAAACGAAGAGCAGTGCGATCGACGGAAGAATAAGGTGATAAACACTGCTGATTAGGTTCGGGTTCTCCTCCTCTGGAAACGCATAAACTGGAAACGCCTCAACCGCCACGCCGAACAACAAGATCAGCACCACCGCCCAAACGAATTCGGGGATCACCGCCGCCGACAGCCCACCCACGGTCAATGCCCGATCGATTTTTTTACCGCGATTCATCGCCGCGACGACGCCGCCCAAAATGCTGACCGGAGCGATGATCAACAACGCCACGATCGCCAATTGAGCCGACTTGCTGGCGGCCGGACCGAGAATCTCTGACACCGGCATCTCGTATTTCAACGAGGTGCCGAGGTTCCCCGTCATCACCCCACCTATCCAACGGCCGTACTGCACGACAAGTGGCTTGTCAAAGCCCTTTTCTTTGTTCCAAAGTTCAAACGCCTCGGGGGTGGCGTCGCGACCAAGAACCTGCTTGGCGATATCGCCCGGCATGATCGAAGTCATGATAAAAACGATTACCGAGACCAAAAACAGGGTCAGAATCGACAACCCGATGCGCTTTGCGACGAATCTCAACATTGAATTGCCAAGTTTACCAATGAGGTTTTAGGACTCTTTGACTGCCCGGCAAAAGAAAAAGACCGACCCGAGTTGGCGGGTCGGTCTTGATCTTAATTGCTTCGAGTTTTGCCGTTAGGCGTTTGATCCTGATGTCCAGTTCGCACCTTGCTGGTTGAACTCAACGCCCTTCACCTTGTTCGAGGTCACCGAAACACGAATCTCGTTGTAAACGATGACGATCGGCGTGAACTTGAGCGAGGCTTTCTGGATCGCCGAACTTGCCTTCTTCTTGGCAGCAGGCGTAAGTGCGGACGTCCACATATCGACTGCAGCGTCAAGTTCCGGTGCATCCAGGTAGTGCGGATTCCAGTCGCCGGTCGACTTCCATTCACGAGTGAGGTACTCGTCGGGGGTCGGACGACCAGCCCATTCGGCGATACCGAATTCGCTGGCAAGCCACTCGCCTTTGTTGGCAACCTTCGAGCCTTTGACCGACGGATACACCGAATAGGCGTACCATCGGGCAGCACCGCCGTCTGAACCGTCGAGATCGACCGTCACGTCGATGCCGATTCCTTTGCATGAGGACTTGACAAATTGAGTGAACTTGTCGATGTCGTCACGTTTCCAACTCTGCAATGTGGCTTTGAAACCATTCGGCACACCGGCCTCTTTGAGTAGGGCTTTGGCGCGCGTAATGTCTTTTTCCCGTTGCTTGACCGACTTGTCGACGGTCGGAAACGAGTCCATCACCGAGTCGTTGGCGATCAATGCGTAGCCACCAAGCACGCCCTTGATGTACTTCGCACGGTCAAGCGACAGGGCGATCGCCTCGCGCACACGCTTGTCGGTAAATTGACCGATGTCGCAACGCATGTGCATGTGCAAACCACCACATGTCGGCACAAGTGTCTTGTAGAACTTGGCCTTGGGGAGTGTGTCGGCCTCGTTGCCGTAAAGCAAGTGGATCGAGTCGATTTTGCCGGTCTTCAACGCGGGAATCGCCGCGCTCTGCGAAACATATTGGATTTGCTCCATTGTCTCGAACGACGGAATTTGACTCTTGTCGAAGTAGTTCATGTTTCGTTTGAACACGGTCTTCTCGTTGACCTTGTGCGATACCAAGATCCATTTGCCCGAGCCGTTCATCTTCGCGATCCAAGACTCATCGCCCTTTTCGCCGTTCTTCAAGATCAGCAAGCCGTAGTTCGAGCTTGCCACCGCATACGGGAAGTTGGCGTTGGCCTTCTTCAAATCAAACCGAATGGTCGTCGCGTTGACTTTGACGACTTCAGCGATGTCGGCGATACGACCAGCCGATTGCGACTTGTTCTTCGGGTCAAGGTGCGACTTGACGGTGTAAACAACATCGTCTGCCGTGAGCTTCGAACCATCGTGGAAAGTGGCATCTGTGCGGATGGTGAAAGTCCAGGTTTTACCCCCGTTGGAACCCTTCCACTTTGTCGCGATGCTCGGCTTAAGTTCGCCTGACGGCGCAACATCGATGAGCCATGAACCGACGGCGTTAAGAATGCCGAGCGATCCACCTTTGGTCATCCAAGGGGCCGCGGGGCCTTCTTGTGCCTGAGACGCGTAGCGGAAAACTTTGCCGGCCGCACCAACAGATTGTCCACCCAACATCTGGGCGAACGGAATTGCCACACCCGTTGCTGCTGCTGCCTGAATGAAGTGACGTCGAGACAAACCGCTCGTCACGACTTCATCTTTTGTTTGCTCAATAGTTGACATTTTCTCCCCTTGATTTTGAAATGTATTGACGGTGAAACGAAAAACTCACAAACGACCTCACCGAGTCGCCTAACAACTATATGGCCAGTGACACATCAAACACAAAACTTCAAATGGGTGCCGAAAACCAGCAAAACCCCGTGAAATAGCGCAGTTTTGGCTATTCAGACTCGGGCTCGGTCGCCCGCCATTTTGGCGCCAACCTTGCCGATGCGCTCGATGCGCTTGAGCAAAGCCTCGCGAGCCTTTTCCGCCTCGCTCGAAAGCCCCGTCACCTGGTCGATTTTCCAATGGCGCAAAACGACCGGTTGCAAAATCTGATCATGGTGAATCAACAAATCATAAATGCCGACGCGGGCGATCTCGCGCGCCAAACGCTCGAAATCGGGTATGCCCGTACCGGGCATGGCGAATGTGCGCACAGCCCGCTCGATGCCGATCACCATGTTCGACGGGTCGACCGCCAGCGCGGCAGTCGCCAAGTCTCGGTAAAACAAATAGTGCAAGTTTTCGTCGTTACCGACACGCGACATGATCGCCTCACCCACTTCGTCTTCGATCACCTTGCCCGTGTTGCGATGTGCGATTCGTGTCGCGAGTTCTTGCATGCTCAAATATGCGAGCGCCTCGAACAGATCTAGCGGTGCGGGCACCTGCGCGCCCCGAACTTGTTGCATTCGGGCACGCTCGAGACCGACGGGATCAATCGCTCGGGTGACCGTGATGTAGTCGCGAATCACGATCGAGTGTCGACCTTCCTCGGCCGTCCAGTTTCGGCCCCACTCGCCATAAGCACCATCTGAGCCGAACAGATTGCTGATGTCGCGCGAGTAATACGGCAAATTGTCTTCGGTCAGCAAATTCACGAACAGCGAAGCGCGCACCGCTTCTGGCATCTCGACATTGTCGGCGCCAAAATCCGAGTCTTGACTAGACCACACCCGACCGGGTTCGTAATCTTTGCCCCGACTGTACGGAACCATCTGATGTGGAAACCATTCTTTGGCCACACCCAAATGACGGTTCAACAAATCTTCGGCGACTGGCTCGATCTCTTTGAGCAACGCTTGTTGATCCACGATTCAACCCTAACCTGCGAGACGGTCGACAAGTCGCTGCAGCGGCGTGTGATAATCGTCAAGCAACGCAAGGTTCGCCTGACGTAATCTCGAGTTGTCGAGCACCGAATTTGCGGGTCGCTTGGCGGGTCGCTCGGGTCGCAGGTCGCTCGTGGCGATCGGTGAGACCCGACTCGCATCGAGGTTCGCGGCCCGCAGAACATCTTGGGCGAAACCGAACCAACTTGTCACGCCTTGATTGGTGACATGCCATATGCCGCTGCGTGACTGCTCGGCGAACTCGACCAATACAGGTGCGACGTCACCGGTAAAGGTCGGCGAGCCGATTTGGTCGTCGACGAACTTCAATTCGGGCGATGTCGCGGCCAGACGCAAGATGGTCTTGACCATGTTCGCACCGTGCTCGCCACAAACCCAAGAGATTCGCACAACGGCGTCCTGACCGGGATCGAGTTGCCTTTCGCCCGCGTGTTTGCTCGCCCCATAAACCGACTGCGGGTTGGGCCGGTCGGTCTCTACATATGGTGTCTTCTTCGTGCCGTCAAAAACGTAATCAGTTGAGATATATATGACTCGGGCACCGACTTCGCGCGCCGCGCCAACGATGTTCTCGGTTCCGCGACCGTTTATCGCCATCGCTTTGGTCTCGTCTGATTCACAGGCGTCTACGGCCGTCCAGGCCGCGGCATGAATTACACAATCGGGTTTGCTCGCGGCAATGGTCGCAAAGACCTTCGCCCGATCTGTCACATCGAGATCGGCGTGCGACGCCGCGAACACTTCGTGATCTGCCCTCTCGGCGGCGAGCACGACATCGGTGCCCAATTGTCCGCTCGCACCAGTTACGAAAATCTTCACTACTTTTTCGCTCTCAACGGCTCCCACCACCAGCGGTTGTCCCGATACCAGTGCACCGTGGCTTCGAGCGCCTCGTCTAGCGATCGCGTTCGCTTCCAACCCAGTTTGGAGATCTTGGAAATGTCGACCGAGTACCGACGGTCGTGCCCCAGGCGATCGGCGACATATTGCACGCTCGATTCGTCCTTGCCCAGCAAACCCAGCAATTTGTCGACAAGCACACGATTCGGCGTCTCATTGCCTGCACCAATGTTGTAGATCTCGCCCGCTTCGCCATGTTCGAGGGCCAGATGCACCCCAGAGCAATGGTCGTCGACGTAGATCCAATCTCGTTCGTTCAACCCATCGCCGTATAACGGAAGCTTCTTGCCGTCGAGCAAGTTGGTTGTGAACAACGGAATCGCCTTCTCCGGATACTGATACGGGCCGAAATTGTTCGTGCACCGGGTCACGACGACGGGCGTGCCGTGGGTTGCGAAGTAAGACAAAGCGATCAGATCACTGCCCGCCTTCGATGCCGAATACGGGCTTCGTGGCTCGAGCGGGTCGCTCTCTTTCGACGACCCCGTCTCTACGGATCCGTAGACCTCGTCGGTGCCGATATGCAGCACGCGCGAAATGTTCAGTCGGCGAGCCGCATCGACCACCACGTTCGTGCCGAAACAGTTGGTAAGAATGAAATCTTCGCTACCGGCGATCGAGCGATCGACATGGCTCTCGGCGGCGAAATGCACCACGGCATCGTGACCTTTCATCGCCTGCTCGACATCACCCGGTTGACAAATGTTGCCCTTGACGAATTCGAATCTCGGGCTGTCGTCGACATCTTTTAGCGTCGACAGATTGCCTGCGTAGGTCAGGGCGTCATAGACGGTCACCTCGTGGTCGGTGTTGGCGAATACCCACCGCACATAATTCGAGCCGATAAAACCGGCGCCGCCGGTGACGAAGATTTTCATGCGAAACTACGTTCGCATCGGCCAGAAAGGACGCCGCTGCGAATCAATTTTGTCGCGGGTCGGGTTAGCCGCGTCGCGCTCGGACAAAATCGGTTCGTCGAATCCCCAGTCGGCGTTCACCGCTTTGTCGTTGTATGCCAGACCCAATTCGTCTTTCGGGTTGTAGTAACCGTCGACCAAATATGTGATCGTCATGTCGGTCAGCGACGCAAAGCCGTGCGCCACGCCGGGCGGAATGAAAATGCCACGGTGATCGTGGGTGCCGTCGGCGCGCGCACCGATGTCGATCACCTCGGTCGCCCCGTCGGTGGGCGAACCCTGACGCAAATCGTGCAACACGACCCGACAAGTACCGAAAGGCACATACCAATAGTCGGCCTGATGCAGGTGATAGTGCAGACCGACGACGCAACCCCTTTGTCGGTCGCCACGGTTGGCCTGCAACATTTCGCGACCAAGCGGAAACCACTCGCGCCGATATGTCTCGATGAAGATGCCGCGCGAGTCGCCGTGCATTTGCGGCTCGACGATCTGCACGCCCTTGATGATTTGCGACTCGGTGATCTTGGCCATTACTCGAGTTCTACTTTCGAGTCGTCGCCCAGCATCAAACGGAGCGCCCGAGGCTGCTGCAAACTCTTGCCGACTTCGACATCGCGACCAATCAATGAATCGGTCAATTTGGAGACGCCAACGATCGAACTTCCGTCGAGCACGACCGAGTGATCCAGTTCAGACTTGATCACCCGACAGTTCTTGCCCAACGATGTATAGGGACCGATATAACTGTCTTCGACGATCGCATCGGGGCCGATCACCACCGGTCCACGAATGCGGGAGTTTGAGATCTTGGCCCCTTTTTCGATCGTCACGCGACCCTGAATCTGCGAAGCCGCATCGACGGTGCCGGCGACGCGATGGGTCATCGCGTCGAGCACCAGACGGTTGCACTCGAGCAGCGGGTCTTTCTTGCCCGTATCGATCCACCAACCCTGCAGAACTTTGTGTTTGACGGCGTGTTTGTTGTCGACCAACCACTGAATGGCGTCGGTGATCTCGAGTTCTCCGCGCGCCGACGGCCTAATCGAACGCACGGCTTTCTTGATTGTCTTGTCGAAAAGATAGACGCCGACCAGCGCCAGATCCGACGGCGGGTCCTTCGGTTTTTCGACCAGGCGCACGACATGACCTTGCTGGTCGACTTCGGCCACACCGAATTGGCGAGGATCTTCAACATGGCACAACAAAATCTGTGCCGCTGGCCGATCTTTCGCGTCACCTTTGCGCGCCGCCTCAAAATCGTTGACCAATTCTTCGAGACCCTGCTCGAGCATGTTGTCGCCGAGATACATGATGAAGTCGTCGTCGCCGAGAAACTTTTCGGCGATCAGCACGCAATGCGCCAGCCCCAGTGGCTCGTCTTGCGGGATATATGTGACCTTCACCCCAAATTGACCACCATCACCCACCGCCGCCTTGATTTCGTCGCGAGTCGAGCCGACGATGATGCCGATTTCGCGGATACCCGCGCGGGCCATGGCTTCGATTCCGTAGAACAAGATCGGCTTGTTGGCGATCGGCACGAGCTGTTTGGCGCTCGTGTGCGTGATCGGCCTGAGGCGCGTGCCGGCGCCACCCGAAAGAATCAGCCCTTTCATCCGCCCCTAAGCCTAGAGCGATGTCACGAACTAGCGTTGGTAACCGTGAATCAAGCCCGCAACGCCTTTCTGCATCCGTTCGCCAAACCGACGAAGGACACCTTCATCAAACTCGTGCGCGGTCAGGGTGCTCTCGTTTGGGATGACAATGGAAACCAACTCGTGGACGGAATGGCGAGTCTTTGGTACTGCGCGGTCGGCCATGGTCGACAAGAAATCGCCGACGCCGTCGCCAAACAGATCGCGACGCTCGAGACTTATTCGACTTTTGATCCGTTCACCAGTGCGCCCGTCGAAGAACTCGCCGCAAAACTCGTGTCGATTTGCCCGATGCCCGATGCCCGGGTTTTTTTCTGCAGCAGCGGCTCGGAGGCGGTAGATACGGCGATGAAACTCGCGCGGTTGGCGCATGTCCAGGCCGGGCACCCCGAGCGAACGCTGATCATTTCGCGCATGCGCGCCTACCACGGCACTAATTACGGCGGCACGAGCGCCCAGGGATTGCCGTTGAACAAAGTCGGTTACGGGCCACTTGTGCCCGATGTCGAACAGGTGGCGAGCGATGATCTCGAGGCGATGTCGGTGTTGATGACCCAACGCGGCTCGACTGTCGCCGCCGTGCTGGCAGAGCCGCTGCAGGGTGCGGGTGGCGTTTATCCCCCTTCGCCGAATTATCTGCAGGGTCTGCGCAAACTTTGCGATCAACACGGCGCGTTTTTGATTTTCGACGAGGTGATCACGGGTTTTGCCCGACTCGGCACATGGTTCGGTTCGCAGTTCTACAGCGTGAACCCCGACCTGTTGTGCTTTGCCAAAGCGGTCACTTCGGGTTATCAACCTTTGGGCGGGGTCTTCGTCGGCGGCGCGGTCAGAAAACCGCTCGAAGCCGACGCCGATTTCTTCCTGCGTCATGGCTACACGTACTCGGGGCATGCTTCGGCGTGTGTGGCGGCTCTCGTCAACATCGGGATCATCGAACGCGAAGGTTTGCGCGACCGCGCCGTGCACATCGGCGAGCGCATCGGTTCGGCGTTGCAAGCGCTGGCCAAAGACGGCGTGATCGACCACGCCCGCGGCGCGGGCGCGGTGTGGGCCGCAGGTCTGCATACCACGCAGAACAACGTCAAGATTCGCGACCGTATGCTCGAGTTGGGTGCGATCACCCGGGCGATCAACACCGACACCAACACTTTCTGTCCGCCGCTGGTGATCACCGATTCGCAACTCGACCACCTGCTCGACGCCTTCGCCCAAGCCGCCTC
>VFZD01000019.1 GCA_016871295.1 Actinomycetota bacterium
GACAACAACACGGTGAAGTGTTGGGGCAGTGGCTCGAATGGTCGCTTGGGCTACGCCGCCACCGCAAGTTTGGGTGACGAAGCAAACGAAATGGGGGATTCGTTGAGCACGGTTGCTTTGGGCACGGGTCGGACGGTGAGTTCGGTGACCGAACCTGCGCGCGTCAACGCGCCGACCGGCAGTGCGGGTGACACGCAAGTCGTGTTGTCGTGGAGTGCACCCTCGACAGGAGGGGCGTCGATAACCGATTACCGAATCGAGTATTCGTCAAATAGCGGAACCTCATGGTCAATCTTTGCCGACGGAGTATCGACAACGACGAGTGCGACGGTTACTGGTTTGAGCAACGACTCGGCATATCTGTTTCGTGTCACGGCGATCAACAGTTTCGGGTTCGGGGCGGCGTCTACCGCATCGTCAGCCGTGACACCAACTACGACGACGACTACGACGACGACTACGACGACGACTTCTACGACGACGACTTCTACGACGACGACTTCTACGACGACGACTACGACGACTTCTACGACGACTTCTACGACGACTACGGTTCCGCCACAATCTTCTGGCGGCTCAGGCTCTTCGGGTTCTCAATCACCAACAGCTACAACATCGACAACATCAACATCGACAACATCTTCAACGACAAACCCACCCACAACGACAACCGTCGCGACGAGTACGACGAGCACGACGAGTACGACGACGACGAGTACGACGACGACGAGCACGACGAGCACGACGAGCACGACGACACCGTCGACGATTCTTGAACCAGTCACCAAACAATTTGTGGTGCAAGCCTTTGCCCCGATGAGTGCCAAACTTTCAACCGAACAAAAACTGCGACTGACCCGATTCGCTGCCAAACTCAACCGAGAGTTCTCGGTAACCTGCACCGGTTATGCGGGTGATGGGCCACCCAGGCTGATGCTTTCGCTGGCCAAACAACGGGCGCGGAACGTATGCCGACTCATCTCGGGGGTTGCGCCGGATGTCGCGATCGATGTTGAAACTGCATCTCTGGGCGGGCTCAATGTCGGCTCGGTCGGCGATATCGGCGCGACCAAACGCCGCGTCGTAGTCGTGGCAAAATCAGGCGAAAAGGCGTCAATCGCCAGGTTGTGAAAGCGGCGTTTTCGCTGCCACACTAATAGAGATGTTTACAACAGTTTCAGGTCGTCTTATCGTTTCTGTCGTCGTCATCCTCTAGGCGCGCGCTCCAAAGCGTGCGCCGACAACCTCCCGCCAGGGAGGTTTTTTTATTCCCAAAAATCAAAAATCAGTAACAGCGAAAATGAAAGCAGCAGGAGGAGATCAAATATGAAATCGAATCAGCAACTCACTGGAGCCCAGGCTTTGATCAAAGGTCTCGAGCAGGAGAATGTTGATGTGATGTTCGGTCTTCCGGGCGGCTGCATTTTGCCCGCCTACGACCCGCTGATCAAGTCGAGCATTCGTCACGTTTTGGTTCGTCACGAGCAGGGTGCCGGTCACATGGCCGAGGGTTACGCGCATGTGACTGGTCGACCCGGCGTGGCGATGGTGACGAGCGGCCCCGCGGCGACGAACTTGGTGACTCCGCTTTGCGACGCCCACATGGACTCGATTCCGATGGTTGCGATCACCGGTCAAGTGCCGACAAACGCCATCGGCACCGATGCCTTTCAAGAGTGCGACACGGTCGGCATCACCCGCAGCATCACCAAACACAACGAACTGGTGATGAGCCCCGACGATCTGCCGTTGGCGATTCGCCAGGCGTTTCACATTGCGACGACCGGCCGACCTGGCCCCGTGTTGATCGACGTGCCGAAAGATGTTTTGCAAAACTCGATGACTTGGCACTGGCCATCGGACGATGAAGTGATCGACAGTTTGCCGGGCTACAAGCCGACGACCAAGGGTCATTCGCGGATGATCAAAGAAGCGGCGAAATTGATTCTCGCATCAAAGCAACCGGTTCTTTATGTGGGTGGTGGCGTGCTCAAAGCCCGTGCGGCGGCGGCGTTACGCGAACTCGCCGAATTGATGGACATCCCGGTTGTGACGACGCTGATGGCGCGCGGCGCGTTTCCCGACAATCATCCGTTATGTCTGGGCATGCCCGGCATGCACGGCACGGCGACGGCAGTTACTGCGATGCAGCGCGCCGACCTGCTGGTCGCACTCGGCTCACGGTTCGATGATCGCGTCACGGGCAAGGTTTCGACATTCGCCCCGGATGCGAAAATTGTTCACGTAGACATTGACCCTGCCGAACAAGGCAAGGTTCGCAAGCCTGATGTGCCGATCGTTGGAGATTGCCGATTGGTGATCGAAGAAATGATCGTTGCATTGCGCGATTTGATGGCTGGTGGCACGAAACAAGCCGATATCTCCGCGTGGCGCAGTCGTGTCAACGGCTGGAAGGAAAACTTTCCGCTCGCATACGAGCCGAGCGAACCCGGTGCGGCGTTGAAACCGCAGTATTGTCTCGAAAAACTTCGCGACGCATCGCCAAACGGCACAATCTTGGTTTCCGGCGTGGGTCAGCACCAGATGTGGGCGAGCCAATTTTGGCATTTCAACGAGCCGTACACCTGGGTCAACTCGGGCGGTCTCGGCACGATGGGCTTTTCGGTGCCCGCGGCGATCGGCGCCAAAGTTGGCCGTCCCGACAGAACGGTTTGGGCGATCGACGGCGATGGTTGCTTTCAGATGACGGCACAAGAACTGGTAACCGCAGCCGTCGAACAGATTCCGATCAAAGTCGGCATCTTGAACAACGCGAACCTAGGCATGGTGCGCCAGTGGCAAGAGATGTTCTACGACAATCGTTACAGCCAGGTTCATTTTTCAGAGTCGGTTCCCGACTATGTGAAGTGGTCTGAAGCCATGGGTTGTGTCGGTATTCGTGTCGAGTCGCCCGAAGAGGTCGAGTCGGCGATCGACAAGGCGAACAGCATCAACGACCGTCCGGTGGTTGTCGAGTTCAAGATTGCGCCGACCGAGCAGGTGTTTCCGATGGTGGCGGCGGGTCGTAGCAACGACGAAATCATGTTGCATCCATCGCAAGAGTCGCGACGAGAGTTGCTGCGATGACGAAATCAAATCCTTACGGGAGCGCACCGAATCATCATGTGCTCTCGGTGCTCGTGCAGAACCGACCCGGTGTTCTTGCGCGAGTCGCATCGTTGTTCGCGCGGCGCGGCTACAACATTTTTTCGCTCGCCGTGGCGCCAACCGAGCAGGAAGACTACAGCCGAATCACGATCGTCGTAGATCTGGAGAGCGCGACACTCGAGCAGATAGTCAAGCAATTGTTCAAGTTGGTCGACGTCGTGCGCATATTCGAACTTGATCCGCGCAACTCGGTTGAACGCGAGTTGATGGTGGCGACCGTGCGCGCGACCCCCGAACTGCGCGGACAAGTCGTCGAGTTGGTGAATATCTTCGAGGGCAAGATCTTGGGTGTCGGGCCCGAGTCGCTGAGCGTGAGCCTGGACGGCAGCCCGGAAAAACTGAACGATTTTTCGGAGCTGTTGCGCCAATATGGGATCATCGAGTCTCAACGCACGGGTCGCGTGGCGTTGCCAAAACTAGATCGCACGCCGAAAGTTCGTGCGGTGAGCACAAAGGGAAAGGCAAGTTGATGGCTGCGAATGTTTACTACGAGAAAGACGCTGACCCGTCGATTATTCGCTCAAAGAAGGTCGCGATTATCGGCTACGGTTCGCAAGGTCACGCCCATGCGTTGAACCTCAAAGAGTCGGGTGTCGATGTCGTCGTCGGCTTGCGCGAAGGGTCAACCTCGGCGGCAAAGGCGACCGCGGCCGGGCTGAAAGTCTTGTCGATCGCCGAGGCGACGAAGTGGGCGGACGTGATCATGATCCTCGCGCCTGATACCGAGCAGAAGAAGATCTACGACGAGCAGATCAAAGCCAACCTTGCCGACGGCAAAGCGTTGGCGTTCGCGCACGGTTTCAATATTCGGTTCGAGCGCATCGCGCCGCCAAAGGGTGTCGATGTGATCATGGTCGCGCCGAAGGGTCCCGGTCACCTGGTGCGCCGCACGTTCACCGAAGGCGGTGGTGTGCCGGCGCTGATCGCAGTGCACCAGGACGCGACGGGCAAGGCGAAGGCATTGGCTTTGTCTTATGCCGAGGCGATCGGTGGCGCTCGTGCCGGAGTAATCGAAACGACATTCCCCGAGGAAACAGAAACCGACTTGTTCGGTGAGCAGGTTGTGTTGTGTGGCGGCGTGACCTCACTTGTGATGGCTGGTTTCGAAACGCTTGTCGAGGCGGGTTACGCACCCGAGATGGCGTATTTCGAGTGTCTGCACGAGGTCAAGTTGATCGTCGACTTGATGTATGAAGAGGGCATTGCCGGCATGCGATATTCGATTTCAGATACGGCTGAATATGGCGACGTTACGCGCGGTCCACGAATCATCGACGCCGACACGAAGAAGCGGATGAAAGTGATTCTTGAAGAGATTCAGACGGGCAAGTTCGCCGAAGAGTGGATTGCCGAAAGCGACTCGGGTCGCAAGCGGTTCGCTGAGTTGCGCAACGCGGGGAAGAATCATCCGATTGAAAAAGTTGGGTCGCATTTGCGCTCGATGATGCCGTGGATTTCAAAGGGCAAGAAAAAGGTCGCCGAAATTTCGGGCGGCTGAGTCTTTGAATCCCGAGTTGTTTAGTCGGGATTAGTCTGGTAGTTTGTCGGACCTATGACAAACGCAAATTGGGGTTTTGAAACTCGTCAAATTCATGCCGGTCAAGAACCAGATTCGGCAACAGGTGCCCGTGCGGTGCCGGTCTATCGCACCACAAGTTATGTGTTTCGCGATGCACAACATGCGCAGAACTTGTTCGCACTCGCCGAGATCGGAAACATCTATACGCGAATAATGAACCCGACACAAGGCGTGCTCGAGGCACGATTGTCGTCGCTCGAAGGTGGCGTCACGACTGCTGTCGGTTTGCCGGGCGCTCTCGCCGTGAGCTCTGGCCAGTCGGCCGAGTTGCTGGCAATTCTGACGCTGGCCGAGTCGGGAGCGCACATTGTTGCCTCGCCAAGTCTTTACGGCGGGACATACAACTTGTTTCATTACACGCTGCCGAAACTTGGCATCGACGTAAGTTTCGTCGACGACCCGGACAACCTTGACCAGTGGCGTGCGGCGACCAGGCCAAACACGAAAGCGTTTTACGGTGAAGTGTTGGCGAATCCTCGCAACAACGTGCTCGACATCGAAGGGGTAAGCAAAGTCGCCCACGACGCCGGCGTGCCGTTGATCGTCGACAATACGGTGCCGACACCGTATTTGATTCGACCAATCGAGTGGGGCGCAGACATTGTCGTGCACTCGTTGACGAAATTTGTCGGCGGCCACGGCACGAGCATCGGCGGAGCGATCATCGACGGTGGCACCTTTGATTTCGGCAAGGGCGACAAGTTCCCCAATTTCACCGAGCCCGACCCGAGTTATCACGGCTTGGCATATTGGCCGGCACTCGGTGCCGGTTCGTTCATTATCAAGGCGCGTGTGCAGATGTTGCGTGACTTGGGTATGGCGACGACACCCGACAACGCGTTCAACTTCTTGCAAGGGCTCGAAACATTGTCATTGCGGATGGAGCGTCACTGGGAAAACGCGCAACGCGTGGGCGAATACTTGGCCAAACACCCCCAGGTTGAAGAGGTCTTTTATCCCGGTCTCGCCACCAATACTTGGCACGAGCGCGCGAAGCGGTACGGCAAGGGCAAAGGTTACGGTTCGGTCCTGGCTTTCAACATCAGAGGTGGTGTCGAGGCGGGCCAGAAGTTCGTGGCCGCGCTCAAACTGCACAGTCATGTTGCCAACATCGGCGATGTACGCAGCCTCGTGATTCACCCGGCGTCGACAACGCACAGTCAATTGACCCCGCAAGAGCAGGCTTCTGCGGGCGTGTATCCGGGGTTGGTGCGCCTGTCGGTGGGTCTCGAGACCATCGACGATATTTTGACCGACCTCGAACTCGGTTTTGACGCCGCCAAATAATTCACCTTGCGTTCACTTGGCTGACAGGTTTGGGTAACTCGACGAGGCAAAACTTGTTGCCGTGTCGATTTCTCCGAGCGTGCAGGCCACCCCGGAGGCCCGTGAACTCTCGGTAATTTTCAACCGAGCCGACCGAATTTTTAGACGCATAGTCACTGCGGGGGCACTGACTTCGCTGATTCTCTTGGGGTTGATCGGCACTTTTCTGTTTGTCAGAAGCGCGCAGATTTTCAACGACCGTGGGTTGAAGTTCATCACGGGATCGAACTGGACGGCGGGAAGCGGTGACGGGATAATTCCCGACGATTTTTCGATCGGGCCGATGCTGACCGGCACGATTCTCGTTTCGGTGATCGCACTGGTGATTTCAATGCCACTGGCAATTGGCGGGGCGTTGTTCGTCGAGTTTTACGCAACCCCGAAAGTCAGAAGAGTTTTGACGACCTTGTTGGACCTGGCGGCGGCGATTCCTTCTTTGATTTTCGGAATCTGGGGCGTGGTGTTTTTCAGTTCTTACGGCGAGCGATGGTCGGACTTGTTGAATTCGCGTTTCGGATGGTTGCCATTTATCAAGGTTCAGAACGAGGTGTTCGGTCGAAGTCCGTTCGTCGCAGGGTGTGTTCTGGCTTCGCTGATCACACCGATTATCACCTCGGTCTCACGCGAGGTTTTCTCGCGCACTCCGCGCGACTTGGTCGACACTTGCTACGCGCTCGGTGGCACCCGTTGGGGTGCGATCAAGACCGTGGTTCTGCCGTTTGGCAAGAGCGGCGTGATCGGTGGGGCGATGTTGGGTCTCGGTCGGGCGTTGGGTGAAACGGTCGCCGTCTATCTGTTGCTGAACATCGTGTTTCGCTACAACTTCCGGATCTTGGAGTCTGAAGGCGGAAACATCGCGTCGTTGATCGCATTGAAGTTTGGTGAGGCAACCGAATATGAATTGAAGGCCCTCGTTGCGGCGGGCTTCGTGTTGTTTTTGTTGACGCTGGTCGTGAACATGGTGGCGGCTTCGATCGTCGAAAGGTCGACGCGTCGCCGATGAGCACGATGATTGTCCCCACCGAAAGGGCCAATGTCGCGCCCGAGCCGACCACGCCCTGGAGACCGACGCGAAAAAACAAATCGATCTCGTCGATTGTGTTTCTGATTTCCGTGGTGCTATCCGCGGCGATCGTGTTGCTGACGGGACTCGCCGGCATCGACGGTTTCGGCCTGGCATTTTTCGCCGTCTTTATGGCGGCGACGATTGTGCGCAGTTTTCGATTGAACCAAAAGAACCGCAAAGACGCGTTCGTCGGGGTGTTGATCGCCTCTGCGGCAGTGCTCGCGTTTTTTCCGTGGATGTCGATTTTTGCGAGCGTGATCCTCAAGGGAGTTCGGGGGCTACAGCCGAATTTCTTGGTCGAAAACATGCAGTTCACGACCCCCGACGATGAACTGAACATGGGCGGTGCCGCGCACGCAATCATCGGCTCGATGCTGATGGTTTCGATCGCCGCGGCGATCACCTTGCCGCTCGGCATTTTGAGCGGGGTCTACTTGACGGAGATCCGAGGCCGATTGACATTTTTGGTGCGATTCGTGGTGCAGTCGATGAGCGGCGTGCCGTCAATCGTGGCGGGACTATTCATTTATACGACATTCGTCAATTACACCGATGCGTTCAGCGGCATGGCCGGTGCCTTGGCCTTGGCCGTTTTGATGTTGCCCACTGTGGCGCGCACCGCCGAAGAAGTGTTGAAACTCGTGCCCGACGATTTGCGTTCGGCGAGTTATGCGCTTGGCGCGCGTCAGTGGCGAACCTCGCTGATGGTCGTGCTGCCGACGGTTCGAAGCGGCTTGATGACGGCGGCGATTCTGGGCGTCGCGCGGGTAATTGGAGAGACTGCGCCGCTGTTGCTCACATCGTTGTCGAACAACAGTTTCGTGTTCAATCCGTTGGGCGGGCCGATTGGTTCGTTGCCAACCTATGTGTTCGGTTTGTTGCAAATAGGAACCGAGAACTCGATCAATCGCGCCTGGACGGGCTCGTTGGTGTTGATGATCGTGGTGTTGATTTTGTTCACGACCGCCAGATACATCGGTGGAAAGGACAAGAGGTAACTCGTGGAAGCCACGAATAGAGGGGCAACTGAAGTGTCGCAAACGGTGCAAACTAGCGTGACGTCGGTGGACGGGGAGCAGGGTGAACCAAAAGTCGTGCGCGGTCTCGAAGCCAAGAACATTCACGCATGGTTCGGCAAACACCATGTTTTGAAGGATGTTTCGTTGAGGTTTCCCGAGAGAACCGTGACCGGGTTGATTGGGCCGTCGGGTTGCGGCAAGTCGACGTTTATTCGACTGCTCAACCGCATGCACGAATTCATACCTGGTGCGGCGATGGCGGGACAAGTGTTGCAGGACGGTCACGACATCTACTCACCCGAAGTTGATGCCGCCGCGATTCGCCTCAAGGTCGGAATGGTTTTCCAAAAGCCGAACCCGTTTCCCGCGATGAACATTCGCGAGAACGTGTTGTCCGGCATCAAGTTGGCCCACTTGAAGGTTGCAGATCATGACGCGATCGTCGAAAGTTGCCTGACTCGCGCCGGTTTATGGAAAGAAGTCAAAGATCGTCTCACCGCGACAGGTGGGTCGTTGTCGGGTGGTCAACAACAGAGACTTTGCATCGCCCGGTCGCTTGCCGTGGAACCCAGCGTTCTGTTGATGGATGAACCCTGCTCGGCTCTCGACCCGGGAAGCACGCTGCGCATCGAAGAGACGATCAAAGAGTTGGTCGAAAAGATCGCCGTGGTGATCGTCACTCACAATATGCAGCAGGCTGCGCGAGTCAGTGATTTTTGCGCATTCTTTTTGGCCGATGGCGGCCCCGGCTATCTGGTCGAAGCCGATGCAACAAAAAAATTGTTCACCAACCCGAGCGATACACGCACGGCCGATTACGTTCAGGGCAAGTTCGGCTGAACCGCGGAAGTTTGTCTATTGTTCAACTTTTGGTCGCCCCGAGTTAAGCGAAGGTAAACGTTTCGTTTGGCGGGCCTGATTAGTTTTTCCGTGATTCGATGAAAAAATTTCAAGGGAGAAAAAAATGAGAATGTTTTGTCGACAAGTTATCGCGATGGCAATCGGAGCGGTGACGAGTCTCTCCGCCGGCACGATCGCGTTGGCGGAAGATGCCTCCGGGTCAGGTGCGACTTTTCCGCAGAACTTTTTGGCGTCGGCCACGGTTGCATTCAATGCAGCGACAAAACACAACGTCACCTACGCGAATCCCGGCGGCGGATCGTCGAAGGGCAAGGCCGACTTCAAGGCCAACCTGACCGACTTTGGTGGCACCGACTCGGCGGTGACAACCGCGCAGGCGGCCTCGTTCGACTGGGTCTATGTTCCCTATGTTGGTGGCGCGATAGCAGTTGCCTATCGGTTGGATGAACTTGCAGGTCAGACGCTTTCGTTGAGTCAAGGCACGATCAACGGAATTTTTGGTGGCACGATCAGGAAATGGAACGATCCATCGATCGCCAACGACATGAAGACCAACCCGGCCTGGGGCAACTCATTGAAGAAGAGCGGCTTGAAAGGTGCCTTTTCGGTGTGGTCGACGCCGGCACTCAACACGGCTCTCGTCACCGTCACCTTGACGCCCGCGGCATTGAAGTCGTCGAAAGGCAAAACCGTAGAACTTTATGACAACACCAAGAAGAAGTCGGTCAAATCGGCGACGATCGGGGCGAAGGGTGAAATTTCTCTTCAAGCCAGCGTTGATGTGGCAAACAACTACACGGTCAAGGTTGCCGGTAAAGATGTCGGTAAATACGCCGTCACCGCGGTGAAGTTGCCCGACAAGGCGATCACGGTTGTTTATCGCTCCGATGGTTCGGGCACGACAAATAATTTTTGTAACTTTATGAAGCAATCGGCGAACCCCGACTGGGCGGTCAATGACGCGTTCGCCTCGTGTATTCCTGGCGGATCCGCCAAAGTCGCCTCCTTTGGCTCCACCTTCCAAGGTCAAAGTGGTTCGGCAAACGTCTCTAATTACATCGCCGACACGAATGGCACCATCGGGTACACCGAGGTTTCGTTTGTCACCGAGGCGACTCGTGCCGCCAAAGGTATTCGTGCGGCAAACGTGCGCAACGCGGCGGGCAAATTTGTTGGTCCCACCGCTGCCGCTGCTTCGAGTTTTATTTCGGGTGCCTCGATGGATACGAAGGGCCTCGTCAACTTCGATTTCAGTCAGGCGACAAACCTCACCGCCTACCCGATCGTGGCGATCACGTATGGTCTTGGCAAGACGGCCAAGAGCGCCAGAAACGCGGTCGTCAGTGAATTTTTCACCTGGATCTTGACGACATATGCACCGGCAAACGCCGAGGCGCTTGGTTATGCACCTTTGACGGGCGCGATCAAGACCGCGGCCGAAGCCAAAGCAAAGTTGATCAATTCGAAGTAGAAGGTTTTACCTCGACACAAGAATCAACGCCCCCTCAGCGTTGAAGAAGTGCCCCGGGCGAGCGCCTGGGGCACTTCTATTTCTCTTGATCTTCGTCGGGCTGCTCGCGAAGAAACTTCTCGAGTTCTGCACCCAGGTCGTCGGCGCTCGGGATCTCGAATCTGGTGCGGGCGTCGTAATCGGCCTCGAGTCGGGCCAGGTGTTCTGAAACCTGGTCGTCTCCCTCGACGGCGGCGTTGTGGAGTTCTTCCCAGCGCTGAATTTCTTCGTAAAGTTCGGCGTGTCGTGTCGGTACACCCAGAACAATTTCTAGGTGTCGCAACAATGCGGCACTTGACTTCGGGTGTTGGGCGTTCGTCAAATAGTGTGGCACGCCGACGCGCAGCGAGACCGCGGCGAGATGTTCGCGTTCCAAGCGTTCTTGCATTACGCCGACGATGCCGGTTACACCTTGATACGACGGCCTGGAGAGTTTGAGTCGGCGGGCAAGATTGGCGTTGGTTGTGCTACCGAACACCGATGGCGTGCGGGTGTGGGGTATCGCCTCGGCGATCGCCCCGACCGTAACGACCACACCACAGTTCAAGTTTTTTGCGGTTTGAAGAATGCACTCGCAGAAGATGTTCCAGTTGGTGTGTGGTTCGACGCCGGACAAAACGACGAGATCGCGGGAGCCCTCGGGGTAGCGGGCCACGACGATGTCGTTTTCTGGCCAGCGGATTCTGCGCTCGTCATCGTCGTCGAAATAGACCTCGGGTCGCTCGTGGGTGAAGTCAAAAAACGGATCTGAGTCGATGCTGGCGACGACCGTGACGGCCCGATTGTCGAGACACCACTCGAGAGCGCTTGTCGCCGCCCCCGCCGCGTCGAACCAACCGCGCAACGCGACGACCAACACGGGGTCGCGCAGGGTTGGCACCGCGTCCCAATCGGCTTCGAGCACCTCGTCAATGTTCATCGTGAGTTTTGAAAATAACCGTGACAATTTCCGTCCACTGTGTAAGCATGGCAGCCGTGGTTGCGACTTCACACCCGAAAAACCGAGTTTCAAAACGACTCTCGGCCATCGCCGAATCGGCGACGCTGGCGGTCGACGCGAAGGCCAAGGCGCTGCAGGCCAAAGGTGAACATGTAATCGGTTTTGGCGCTGGCGAACCCGACTTTCCGACGCCCGAATACATCGTCGAAGCAGCGGTGCGGGCGGCGCACGACCCGAAAGCGCATCGGTATACGCCGGCGGCTGGTTTGCCGCAGTTGCGTGAGGCGATTGCGGCAAAGACGAAGCGCGATTCGGGTTTCGAGTGCGCGGCGTCGCAAGTCTTGGTGACGGTCGGCGGGAAGTACGCGGTTTTCGTGGCGTTCGCCGCTCTTTGCGACCCGGGCGACGAGGTGATTTGCCCCGCACCGTATTGGACGACATATCCGGAGGCGATCGCGCTGGCGGGTGGAGTGCCGGTCGTGATCGACACGACGCAAGAAACCGAATTCAAAGTGACCGTCGAACAACTCGAGTGCGCCAAGACGCCGAAGACGAAAGTTTTGCTGTTCGTTTCACCAGACAACCCGAGCGGCGCGGTCTATTCGCGTCAAGAAACGGTTGCAATAGGCAGGTGGGCCGCGGCGAACGACATTTGGGTTGTGACCGACGAGATCTATGAGCACCTGACATACGGCAACCATGTTTTCAGTTCGATGCCCACGGTCGTGCCCGAGATCGCCGACCGCTGCGTGATCGTCAACGGTGTCGCCAAGACCTACGCGATGACCGGGTGGCGCGTGGGTTGGATGATCGGGCCGCCCGACGTGATGAAGGCGGCGATCAACTTCCAGAGCCACACGACATCGAATGTTTCGAATGTGGCGCAGTATGCGGCGTTGGCGGCGGTGTCGGGCGACTTGTCGGCGGTGGCGATGATGCGCGAGAGTTTCGCGCGCCGCGGGGCGTTGATGCATCAAATGTTGAACGCGATCCCCGGCGTGCGATGCATGCAACCGCAGGGCGCTTTTTATTGCTTCCCGGATTTTTCGGGCCTGTTGAACCGCAGTTTGAGCGGCGTCACGGCGGCGACGACGCTCGAGTTGGCCGACATCGTGCTGGACCGCGCCAAAGTGGCGTTCGTGCCGGGCGAGGCGTTCGGGTTGGCGCGATACGCGAGGTTTTCGTTCGCCCTCGGCGACGACGATTTGCGCGAGGGCATCGCGCGACTCGGGGCTTTCGTCGACGGCTAGATCACTCTGGTAAGGTCTAACCGTTGCAGCAATAGTTGCAATGTGCAATACCAAGCGAAGTCCGGTGAGAATCCGGCACTGTCCCGCAACGGTGGTGCATCAATGCGACGAATCTCGTCGCGCTGATGCCGAGTCCGGTCGCCTTGTCGTTGCGTCAAATCGTTGAGTCCCCGTAAGAGGGACAAAGGAGAAAAAATGAAAGTAATACGTCGGGCCGGCTTTGCCGGTCTTTTTGTTTTGTCGGCGATTTCGATCGTCGCATGTTCAAGTTCGGACACGACCTCGGAAACGACGGTCGTCACTGCGACGCCCGTCGTCGAACCCGATTACCCCGTTACAGCGGGCGGAATCACCTTGACCGAGCAACCGAAGCGAATTGTCTCGCTTTCACCGACCCACACCGAGATGCTCTACGCAATCGGTGCGGGCGATCAGGTTGTCGCCGTCGACGAATATTCTAATTTTCCGGCCGAGGCGGTGGCTTTGGGCACCAAACTTTCGGGTTATGAACCAAGCATCGAGGCGATCGCCGGTTACGAACCCGATTTGGTCGTTGCTTCTTACGACCCCGGAAATCTCGTCGAACAACTGAACGCGCTGGACATACCGGTCTATTTGGCCGGCGGTGCGGCGAGCCTCGATCAGGCCTATGAGCAGATCGAACAACTCGGTGCGCTGACCGGAAATTCAGAAGTTGCGACGCAGTTGACGACTCGAATGAAAGACGAGATCGCCGCGGCGGTCGCGTCAGTCGGCTCATTGAGCGAACCGGTTTCGTATTTCTACGAGCTCGACAACACCTACTACACGGTCACATCGAATACTTTTGTCGGCCAGATTTTCAAGTTGTTCGGTCTTGAAAACATCGCGGATGGCGTCGAGGCGGGCAATGATTATCCGCAATTGTCGAGCGAGGTTATCGTGGCGAGCGACCCAGACCTGATTTTCCTGGCCGATACAAAGTGTTGCGGACAAACTTCAGAGACTGTTTCGGCGCGTGACGGGTGGCAAAAGATGGATGCCGTCGTCAACAAGCGAATTGTGCAACTCGATGACGATGTCGCGTCTCGCTGGGGGCCTCGCATCGTCGAACTAGTTACGAGTATCGGTAAAGGGCTCTCGTTGGTCGAGGCGGGAAGCTAGGTCGAAGTGTTGCGCGTCAACGATGGCTTCTCGTCGCGTGCAGGGACACGCGTCGCGATACCAACTTTGGCGGGCCTCGCTCTGCTCGCCGTTGCGGTTCTGGTCGGAACGATGATTGGTCCGGCCGGACCGCAATGGTGGCGGGTGCCGATCGAGTTGCTCGATCGGTTGCCGCTGATCACGATCGACAGCGGCGTTTCGCCCGAACAGTGGAACATCGTCTGGCAGATCCGCATGCCTCGAGTCGTCTTGGCGGTGTTGGTCGGGGCGATGCTCTCGATATCTGGTGCAAGTTACCAAGGTGTTTTTCGCAATCCACTCGTCGACCCGTATTTGCTGGGTGTTGCCGCCGGTGCCGGATTGGGTGCGACTATCGTTTTTACCCTGCGTCGCTCGGCGACCGAGACGTGGTGGATCGATCCGTTGCCGTTGGCCGCGTTCATCGGAGGGTTGGTCGCGGTTTTTGCCACCTACATCATCGGTAGCGCATTCAACAAGACAAGGTCGACCGCGACGCTCGTGCTGGCCGGTATCGCCGTCACGGCGCTGACGACGGCGATACAAACTTTCGTGTTGCAGCGCAACAACGATGTCGTACGCCAGGTTTACAGTTGGATTTTGGGTCGGTTGTCGAGCGCGACATGGGGCGATGTGCGTTTGATCATGCCGTATGTCGTTTCCAGTTGCGTCGTCTTGTTGATGCATCGACGCCTGTTAGATGTGTTGCGGGTTGGCGACGAGGAGGCGACCGCGCTTGGCGCCAACATTCGTCGTGTGCGCTTGACGGTCGTATTGGCGGCGACCTTGGGTACGGCGTCGGCCGTCGCGGTCAGCGGCCTGATCGGTTTTGTCGGGATCATCGTGCCGCATACGGTGCGTCTGATTTTCGGGGCCAGTTACCGGCGGGTGTTGCCGTTGAGCATCTTGTTCGGCGCGACCTTTTTGGTGCTCGCGGATATTCCGAGTCGCGTGCTCTCTGACCCGGCCGAAACGCCGATCGGCGTGGTCACCGCATTCTTTGGGGCACCGTTCTTTTTGTTGTTGCTCAGAGCCAGAAACAATCGATCATGAGCACGCTCGGTTTTTGCAATTTGTCGATCGCATACGACGGTGTTTTGGCGGTGAACGGTTTCAACGACATTGTGCATTCGGGCGAATGGCTGTGTTTGATTGGCCCGAACGGTGCCGGCAAGTCGTCCGTGTTGCGCGCGGCCGCGGGATTGGTCGATTATTCGGGTTCGGTGGCGATCGACCAACAGGAGATACCGACGACATCGGCGAAGTGGCGGGCGCAAAATATCGCGTATGTGCCGCAGACGCCGTTGATGCCCGATGATATGACGGTCTTTGAATTCGTTTTGTTGGGCCGAAATCCGTATATCAAACACTTCGCCCTGGAGTCGGCCCACGATAAGCAGGTGATTGAAAAGGTGTTGACGCGACTTGACCTGACGCCGTTCACGAAGCGAATGGTTGGCACGCTTTCGGGCGGCGAGCGTCAACGAATCGTTATCGCTCGTGCGTTGGCACAAGAAGCCCCGGTCTTGTTGCTCGACGAGCCGACGGCGGCGCTCGATATCGGGCATCAACAGCAGGCACTCGAATTGGTCGACGACTTGCGTCGTGAGCGGGGTCTGACCGTTGTCTCGGCGATGCATGACTTGACGTTGGCGGGTTTGTATGCAGATCGTCTCGTGTTGATGCACCAAGGTTTGTGCGTGGCGTCGGGCGACGCTCGAACTGTTTTGCGCTCTGAGACGCTCGCCGAGTTTTACGGCGTCTCGGCCCGTGTGCATCACGAGGCCGACGGCACGGTGGTTGTTATTCCGCAAAGGTCGATCAACAACTAGTTTGTATTTGATGTCTGATGCAGATCAGAAAAGGCAAGCAGACAACCTGAACGAACATGTCTCGGGTTGCGCGAAGGCACACCAGCGGCTGTTGAACGCGCTCGGTTCGTTGACCGACGATCAGTGTCGAGAAGATTCGCTGTTGCCCGACTGGTCGCGCGGCCATGTTTTGACCCACCTGGCGCGAAACGCCGACAGCCACGTGCATCTTTTGCAGTGTGCGGTGCGAGGCGAAGTCGGCCAGCAGTATTCGAGCGTTGAAAAAAGAAATTCTGATATCGAGTCGGGGTCGGGTCGAACCGCCGAGGAGTTGGTTATGGACTTGCGACTCGCGATCTATGGGCTCGAGGCCGCGTGGGCCAGCGCCAACGAAAAAACATGGGCGGGGCAGGGTCGCAATTTGCGCGGAAGAACGATCGAAATGTCGTCGTTGGTGTTTCTGCGCTGGAGAGAGGTCGAAATTCATCATGCTGATCTGAACCTGGGTTTTGGTTACGACGATTTGACGCCGTTGTATGTGCGACTCGAACTTGATCAGCAGATCATGCTTTGGCGCAGTCGCAAACCGATGGGAATGACCGACCTGCCGGAAGTCGCACGAAAATTGACCCCGTCGCAACGGCTCGCGTGGTTGATGGGGCGAGTGGAGGTGCCCGGATTGGCCAAACCCGATCCGCTGTGAGGGCCTTTTTTCGGGTCGGTTTTCTCGCCACGATACTTTGCGGAATCTTCGTTGCGATCTCAACAAAACCTGTTGAAGCCCACGCGGGACTGAAAGCGAGCGAGCCGGCGGCGTCGGCGGTGCTCGAAGATTCGCCCGAGCAGATCAGATTGATGTTCGGGGAAGCGGTAGAAATCTCGTTCGGCAGCATTCGGCTGTTCGATGCCAACTCGCGGTTGATCGTTTTGCCCACACCGCGGCACGAAGTCGTCAACTCGACGGTCAATGCACAGGTCGTGCAGGTTCGTGTGCCCGAGTTGCAGCCTGGAAGTTATCTGGTCGTGTGGCGAGTCGTTTCGACCGACAGTCACCCCGTGCAGGGGGCGTTTGCTTTTCAAATTGGCACGCGAGGATCTGACCTCGCCGGACTTCAGCGGGATATTTTGGCGTCTAGTTCGGCCCCGACATCTATACGTATCGCAATGGGGGCGGCAAGGTGGCTGACTTTTTTGGGTGTGATGGTGCTGGTCGGGTCGCTGCTGATCGCCACGCGCATAGCCGGCGACTCGAGGATCAACGAGATCATTTCGGCGTCTTGGCTCGCGAGCACGATCGGTTCGCTGTTCGTCTATTTTCTGCAACCACCGTATGCGTTGGGCAGGGCGATGAGCGTCGGCGACGTGATTGCCCTCGCCGACGAGGTCTTGTCGACCCGCCTGGGCACATGGTTGGTGATCAGGGGTTTTCTCTTGCTGGCGATAGGTGCGTTGATTTGGCGGCGAGACCTGCATCGTCTGCCGATTTATCGAATGCTCGCCGCTTTGCTCGGCACGGGATTGTTCGCGACATTTTCGATTTCTGGGCATCCGGGAATGCGCCAGTTTTCGGCGTTGAGCATCGGCACCGACATCGTGCATTTCATGTGCGTCTCGGCGTGGATGGGCGGACTGGTGACGATGGTGATGCTGGGTCGAAGATGGCAAGGCGAATCGCCGCAGGTGATCTCGTGGTTTTCATTCACCGCAACGATCACGATGCCGATCATGGTCGTCACCGGGGTCGCCCAGGCGTGGCGGATGATGGAAGGTTTGCCGAAAATTTTTTCGACGACTTATGGCATGGTTCTCAGCGTCAAGATCGCCCTCGTGCTCGTGGCGATCGGCGCCGGGGCAAGGGCGCGCCGGGTTTTCAAGTCGAAGCAAGTTGATTCTCAGGACCTGACCAAACTCAGATTCTCGCGAACAATCGTCGTCGAAGGCGCGATCGGTGTCGTCGTGTTGGCGGCGACAGCGGTTTTGGTTTCGGTGCCACCGCTGTCGGTGAACTCGGCCGAACCATTTGCCAAAACTTTGGTGCAAGCCAACGTGATCGCCGACGTGACGATCACACCGGCGAGAGTCGGCGAAGTCGAGTTACATGTCGTTTTCTCGCCGCCGGGTGGGGCATTGCAGTCGATTCAGTCAATGACGGCACAAATCTCGCTGGCCAACGGCGAGATACCGGCGATTCCCGTCGAGGTTCGACTCGCCGGAACCAATCACTTTCAGGGTCGATTGCTCGTGCCGCGCGCCGGGGATTGGTTGCTCGAACTGTTCGTGCGTTCGGCGGGCAATGAGAGTTTGCGCTTCAGTCAGATCGTCGCGATCAGAGGTGACTGATCAGTCGATCTTGTAAACAATGATGTGGTGAGGCAACTGCGTGACACCCTCGGTGAAGCCGTCACCGTAAATCGAAAAGCCATTGCGGATGTAAAAATTCAGGGCCGAATCGCGGGCCTTCGCCCAGACGTATTTGGCGCCATGGTTCCTGGCTCGGTCGACGCCGGCATCGAGCATCAGCTTTCCGAGACCGTTGTTTTGATGAGTGGTCTGCACGGCCATGCCCCGCAGATGCACCGCTCGAGAACTTGGGTCTGCGGAGAACGGTTGAATCGCCCAAGTTGACGTGCCGATCAGAGATTGGTCGGCGGCAAAAATGCCCAAATGAATCGTTTCGGGCTGCGAATCTTCTGCGTATCTCGGGTCGGAATTCGGGGTGTCGTGTCGCAAGATGGCGGTGCGCAACGCGTAGGTTTGCTCGGTCGTGATTTCGACTACTTCGAACGCGTGATCGTGCACGAATCATGAGATTAGTTGGTGCAGATCAAAAACTCGGTCGGCGATCGCCCCGGCTTCGTCTTGGTCATGGGTGACGTGGAGGGTTGTAATGCCCCGATCCCGAATGAGTTCACCCAGATCTTTGAGAAGTTTGGCGTGAAGTTGGCTGTCCAGACCGTTGAGCGGCTCATCGAGCAACAACACCCGCGGCTCGGCCACCAGGGCTCGCGCGACGGCGACGCGTTTCGCTTCTCCGCCCGAGAGGAATGTGACATCGCGACTCGCGAGGTCTTTGAGGCCGACGAGTTCGAGTGCCTGCTCGACTCTTTCTCGAATAGTTTTCTTGTCGACTCGTTTGAGTTTCAGCGAGTAGGCGATGTTTTGACCGACGCTCAAATGCGGAAAAAGTTGGTTGTCTTGGAATACCAATCCGATGCGCCGAAGGTGGGCGGGTTGGTTGGTGACGTCTTTGTGGTCGAGAAAGATCGCGCCAGATGCGATGCTCTCGACGCCGGCGATGCACCGCAGGAGGGTGGTTTTTCCCGAGCCGCTCGCACCCGTCAAGGCGACGACCTCGCCCTTGTTGATTGTCAGCGAAAGGTTGGTGAACAACGGCTTTGATTGATATTCGACGGTGATCGCCCTGACCTCAAGCATCGGACGCCGCCCGGTTCGTGGGTGTGAAGTCGTCGAAGGTGTCGATCAAAAAAATCAATGCGACGCTGAACACCACGAGGATCATCGACAAGGCAAAGGCCTGGGTTTGCAAGATGTCGCCCGGTCGAGACAACAACCGCGAGATCAGAATCGGAAGGGTCTCGTTGTTTTGACGAACAAGAAAACTGCTCGCGCCAAACTCGCCCAGTGAAACCGCCGCACTGATGGCGGCGGCCGACACGAGGGAGCGACGAACAATCGGCAAGTCGATATTGCGCCAGGTCTGCCAGGTATTTGCCCCCAAGACGCTCGAGGCCTGTCGCAGTGGCGCGGGGATGCTTTGCAAAACCGGTGTGATCATTCGCACGGCGAGCGGCAAAGCGATCATCGCGTGGGCGAGAGGCAACATCAGTTGTGATCCGCGCCAATCAATCGGTGGGGTATCGAATGTGACGAGGACGCCCAGACCGATTGAAACGCTGGAGACGACGATCGGCAAAGATGTGAGAACCGAGATGAAGGCAGCCGTCCTTTCGTCAAAGACGGTGGCCGTCGAAGCGAATATCGCGAGCAGGACGGCGATCGCCAAGGTGCCGAGCGCGTAGACGAACGACGTCGACAGACCTCGCCACAGATCGGTCGACGTCGCAACCGAGCGCCAACCCTCGAGCGTGAAGCCCGCGCTTGTTCGCAGTGATCTGACGAGAATCGCGAGTAGCGGCGCGGTGGTAAAACCGATGGCACCCAGACTGGCCAGCCCGACGACAAATCTCTTTGCCGTCGAGTCGATGCGTCTTTGACGCGAAATTGTCGGGGCCGATGCCCGGCGCGAGTCGCGTGAACCAAAACGCGTCGAGACGACGAACAGCGAACCGATGATCAGAATTTGAACCACGCTGAGCAACATGGCACCTGAGACGTCGCCAAGTTGCATCGCCCGAAAGAAGATCTCGGTCTCAATCGTCGATCGAGATGGGCCGCCGAGCATGCGCACAACCCCATAAGAGGTGAAACAGAGGGTGAACACGATCAATGATGTATTGAGGATCGAACGCTGCAAGATCGGCAAGGTGATCGTCGAAAAAAGTCTCGACGGGGAAGCACCCAAGGTGCGGGCCGCGTCGTCGAGATACGGATGAATTTGCAACCAGCGGTTGCCGATCATGCGTGCGGCGAAGCCAAAGTTGAAATATGCGTGGGCAAGAATCAGGGCGAATGCCGTGCGATGCAGGGTGCTCGGCAAGACGCCGAGAAATGCGACACCCACGACGATGCTCGGCAAGATGAACGGAATGCCGGTCAGGCTGGTGACCAGTCGTTGGCCGTAAAATCTGAAATTCGCCACGCAAAACGCGACGGGGGCGGCCAAGGCAAGGGCGATCACCGTGCTGACCAGGGCCTGCCAGGTCGTGAACCAAATGATCTCATGAATCGTGCCCGAACGCAGAAGAGAAAGCGAGATATCCCTGAATGTTTTGCCAAAGATATTTGCGACGGGAGCGATTACGAAAACAAGCACGAAAATTGTCGGCAGAACAGTTAGCAATTTTGCGGTGTTCGAGTATTTCGTTCGAGCTTGTGACATTGATCGAATCTTCGCGTCAGCGCAAAACAATGTTTGTGAATTGATCAAGCCACATCAACAGGTTGCGCGCGATCAGATCAGGGTCGAGTTGCAACGGCGACTCTGGTCGAAGCGAGTATCTGACGAAATCGTCGGGCAGTTTCGCCTTGTTGTTCGCGGGATAGACGAAGAGCGTCAGTGGTAGATCTTCTTGAAATTTGACATCAGTCAAGTAGTCGATCAACTGTTGCGCCTCACGTTCGCGTTTCGTGCCGCGCAAAATGCCGGCGAACTCGACTTGACGAAAACATGTCAGCGCGGCGACCGCGGTTGGTGCCGTGGCAGGGCGAGGACTCGCGAAAATCATCTCAGCCGGAGGACTGGACGCATAACTCACGACGATCGGTCGGTCACCTTTGCCGGACGAACCCGAAAATTCCGTGTAGTAGGCGGTCGTCCAGTCGCCAACGATGAGCGCACCGTTTTGTTTTAGCGATTTCCAATATTCGCCCCAACCGTCTTCTCCAAATTCGGCGATCGTGGCCAGCAAGAACGCGAGACCCGGCGACGAAGCGATCGGGCTCGGCACGACCAGAAGACTGGCGTAGTTGGACGAAGTCAAAGCCCGCAGAGTCAGGGGTGGCGCGATGTTGCGTTGATTGAACCAATTGACGTCGTAGTTGATGCAGACATCGCCGGTGTCGACGGGCGTCGCCTCGTTGTTCGGCACGAGCGCCTGCGCCTGTTCGTCGAGGTTCGCGATGTTTTTCGTTTCGTAAGGGAGAAATATCCGCGCGGTCAGCGCGCGCGAGAGCAGCGTGTTGTCGACGCCCCAGAGAATGTCGGCCTCGGGGTTGCCCGCGGTGAGCGCCGCTCTTGTCACGAGTTCGCCCGCATCACCACCCAAGACCACCTCGACCTTGATTCCGGTTTGCGCGGTGAAGTCGTCGAAAATGTTCGCCGATGGAGTGAACGAATCGTATGCCAGCAATTTGAGCGTGACGGGTGCGGTCGATCCGGCTGTCTGGTCTTGATCGGTCGAATCGCCAGTCGCGTCGTTTCGTTCGGTCGATCGACCGGTGTTGCACGCGCCGAATATCAGTGCGCCGACCGTAAGCAGCAAGCCGACTCGAGTTTTTGTTCTGTTCATGCTGTGGCTCCGTATTGATGAATTACGAGCAGTTGACCTGTTTGAATCGAGACTGCAACCTCTTCGCAAACCGCTTCGTTGCTCACGCCGCGGGTTTCGAAACTTGTGAGCGACTCGGTTTTTAACGGCCAACGCAAACCTGTGGTCGAGACACCTTCTGATTTGTCGCTGAAACTTTGCAGACCGATGAAATCGCCGACTCGGGTAGCGAATGAAATTTCGGTCGGACCCTGCAATGCATAAAGACGCGAGTCACCCCAGAGCGCTTCGACTTCGATTTTTTGCAGTCGGGGATCGAACAGTGCGGCGACGACGCTTAGTTGGTGATCAAGTCGACCACCCTCGCCGGTGACCACGACAATTTTTTTCGGTTCGCGGTCGGCGGCATATTGCACCGCCGAGTGCAGGTCTGTGAAGTCTTTGTCATGGCTGTGGCGAATGGTTTGCGCACCGCGGGAGGTGGCGCGGGCGAGGGCAGATTCATCCACTGAATCGAAATCACCGATCACCACGTCGACTCTTAACCCGAGTTGCTGGGCAGTGTGCAGGCCCGAGTCGGCGGCGATTATCAAATCGACGTTTTCGATCGCGCGTGCAGCGGCGAGCGTCGTCGTGCTCGGTGTCGGACCGCCGTTGAAAACTAAAGTTGTGTGGGGCATAGTCGCTCCCTCCGCTGGCATTACCCAGATCAGGTTTGCGGGTCGGTGGTGGCGACCACCCTCTCAGCCCACCGAACCGGTGGACTCCCCGTGCGTGTCGTGGTAACGATATCAGTTTCAAACGTGCAGTCGCAGGTAGCCTGCTAAATCGATGAATAAAGCGAGCCCCCTCGTTGGCGCGAAGCCGGTCACCAATCACGCCGCGGGTTCTGGCGCGAGCGACCCGTCGGGCTCTGCCGACACGATCATCACCATCACCCCGAATGCTCACGCCAAGTTGATCGAGTTGCGCGACGCCGAGTCTGAACGCGATCGCTTGGGCCTGCGACTCGAGATCTTGTCGGGGCCGGGCGAAGATTTTCGATACGACCTGGTTTTCGACGAGTTCGTCAAGGCGGCATTCAGCGACGAAGTGCGAACGATAAATGGCTTGAAGATAATTGTCGGCGCAAAGGATTTGGATCTTTTGCGTGGCGCCGAGTTGGATCACGACGAGATCAAGGGGTTGTTGATTCGCAATCCGAACAAGCCGTTGCGGGCCGTGTTCGACGGGCTCGTCGTTGACGACGAGACATCGGCGCAGATCGAGGCGATCGTGCTCAACGACGTCAATCCGGCGCTGGCGACGCACGGCGGTTTCGTCACTTTCGCCGGGCACGACAACGAGGGCACCGCCTATTTCACGATGGGCGGGGGATGTCACGGGTGCTCGATGTCGCGTCAAACGATGCTCGAGGGTGTGCAGACGATGCTGGTCGAGCGGGTGCCGACGATTTTGCGAGTGCGCGACATCACCGATCACTCGACGGGCGCTAACCCCTATTATTCGTAATTGTTTTTACAACTACTGTTTGTAGCCGGAAATGAAAAACTTTCTGCAGTTTTTGCGGCGGGCGTGGAAGTACTTCCGCGGTACGAAGCGTGTCTGGCGCAGACCGCCGCAGTCTGATTTGCTGATCATCGACCGCGGCACGGCCAGCCCGTTAGACGAAATGTTCGCGCATCACAAGCCGCACATCATGGACATTCGGGGTGAGAGCATCAACATGTTCGCGCTCCTGCGGGCCCTGCCCAAGGCGCGGCTCGGTGCCGTCGCGTATCTCGAGGCGTATATCGATTTCGTCAACCCGAAACTCGTGCTGTCGCGTACCGACAACAACCACACTTTGTGGCAGCTCAAGCGCCGCCCCGACGTCACCTATCAGGTCGCCCTCGTCCAAAACGG
>VFZD01000020.1 GCA_016871295.1 Actinomycetota bacterium
ATTTTTCGGAACTATGCCAGATCGTCGTCGGGTCGTCGGGCCACGATGGTTCTCGCGCAACCCAATCGCATCTTGCGGCTACGGCACTCCATAACTCGTGATACGCCCAACGCACGTCTTCGAACGGGTAAAACGCCAGTTCGACCCTTGCGCGACGCGATTCAGTCACGCCAACAGATTAGGTCTTTTGCTAAGGGTGAAGGCCGCGCATGCGGTGAGCATCGGCGATCGTTTTGAGGCCGAGCACGGACGCCGCGAGTCGATAGGGCAATTTTTTCTCGACCGAAAATGAATGCAAGCGCAAGAACGCCGAGCGCATCAGGGAAACAACCGTTTCGTTGACTTCGTCTTCGTCCCAACTGAGGTGGGCAAAATTTTGGCACTGCTCGAGATAGCTGCAGGTGACACCACCCGCGTTGGCGTAAATGTCGGGGACCACCACGATTCCCCGCTCTGTCAGGACTTCGTCGGCCTTGGGCGTGAGCGGACCGTTGGCACCTTCGACGACCAACTTGGCTTTGATCTGCGAGGCAACTCGTTCGTCGACGGCGTCGCCGAGTGCGCACGGCATGACGATGTCGCAGTCGACACCAAAAATCGCCGACGAGCCGTCGACGCCCTTGCCAATAATTTCACCGGCACCAGTTTCAGTGACACTTTTCGCGCCTTCGCGCATTTTGTGATCGATGAGCGCAATATCGAGACCTTTGCTGTTCGTAATCGCCCCGCCGAGGTCGGCTATCGCGACGATTCTTGCCGAGCGGGCGTGCGCGAGGCGCGCAGCCCACCCACCGACTTGTCCATAACCTTGTATCGCGATACGGGCACCACCGAACGACATGCCCATCTTTTCGGCGGACAATGAGGCGGCCTCAACCACGCCACGACCCGTCGCCGACTCGCGACCGAGCGAACCACCCAACTCGATCGGTTTTCCGGTGACGACGCCCGGCACGATGTAGCCGACGCTCGCCGAATATTGATCGAGCACCCAGGCCATGACCTGGGCGTTGGTGCCGACATCGGGTGCGGGCACATCTTTGTCGGGCCCCAAGAACGGAATCAGCTCCGAAACATAACGACGCGTCATGCGCTCGAGTTCCCGTGTCGACAGCAACTTCGGATCCACCGCGACGCCACCCTTGGCACCGCCCAGCGGGAGATTCATGATCGCCGTCTTCAACGACATCGTCATCGCCAGAGCGACGACCTCGTCGCGGGTCACGCCGGGGTGAAAACGAATACCACCTTTGGCGGGGCCGCGCGTCGTGCTGTGATGAACGCGCCACCCAACGAGATTGTCGCGCGTGCCGTCGTCGCGACGAAACGGAATCGACACTTCGAGCACTCGACGCGGCGCGATGATTGTTTCGATCAACCCGTCGTCGAGGCCCAACCATTCGCCAGCCTGACGCACTCGAAACTCTGCAGACTCAAGTGCCAACTCTTTCGGCGCATGCCTCGATGCCATGGCTCAATTCTGCCTCAAACAGATGAACGCGTCGTGACCCGAACCTGGGCATCAAATGGCGTCAGCATTTGATCACGGCGCGAGGGTTGCGAAAGTCAGAGCGGTCGCAGCCGCGGCCACTTGCCGATCTTGTCGAGACCAGCCACGGTGCTGCCCATCGTCTCGGGCGTCACGGGGTGGCTGATCAAAAATCCTTGCGCTTTCTTGCAGTGCAAATCGCCGAGTGCATGCAGTTGTTCGGCCGTTTCGACACCCTCGGCGACGACGTCGAGACCGAGCGAGTCGGCCATGGCGATGATCGTCTTGACGAGGTTCTTGGCACCCGCATTTTCGGCCAAGTCGTTGATGAACGAGCGATCGATTTTCAGTCGATGGATCGGAAACTTTTGCAGAAACGAAAGCGACGAGTAACCCGTGCCGAAATCGTCGATTGCGACACGTACCCCCGTGCTTGAAAGTCGGCGCAATATTTCAAGGGCCTGATCGGGTTGGGTGATCATCACACCCTCGGTGACTTCTAGCCAGAGTTGATCAGCCGCCATTCGCGATCGCATCAGAGCCTCGTTGACGACGGCGACGAAATTCGGATCGTGAAGTTGTCGCGGCGAAACATTCACCGACATCGTCGCGTCCCTGCGACAGATGCCTTGGTTGATCCAACCGCGCAGGTGGCCGAGGGCTTCGAGCAACGCCCATGAGCCGATCGGCACGATGACGCCGGTCTCTTCGGCGATCGGAATGAATTCTGCGGGTGACACCTTCGTGCCGTCTTCCATTTCCCACCTCATCAGCGCTTCGAAGCCGATGACATCGCCGAGTTCGATGTCGATGATCGGCTGGTGAACGAGGCGAAGTTCGCGACGTTCGAGAGCCCGATACAGGGCGGTCTCGACGGCGAGCCGTTGATTGACCCGTTCGAGCATCGAAGAATCGAAGACAGCGACACAGTTTCGTCCCGCATCTTTCGCCCGGTACATCGCGGTGTCGGCATGGCGCAACAGATCGTCTGCCGAGCGCGTGACGACGTGGTCGAGAACTGCAACCCCGACACTGGCCGAAACGAATACGTCGCCCTGACGCAGGGCGAGTGGTTCGTGAAACGACTCCAGGATGGAGTCAGCCAGGAGTAAGGCGTCGCTCTGATTCTTTGATTCGGCGTCTAGCACCACGAACTCGTCGCCGGAGATGCGGCCGACGATGCATCGTTGGGGAAGGGCGACACGCAACCGTTGGGCGACGGCGATCAAAACATCATCACCAGCCGAGTGACCCAAACTGTCGTTGATGTTTTTGAATCTGTCGACATCAATAAACAACACGGTGGGTGCCGAGCGTGTGAAACGCGACGCGACAATCGCCGACTGCACATGTTCAAGCATCAAACTCCTGTTGGGCAGGTCGGTGAGCGCGTCGGTTTGCGCCGAGGCGATCAGGCGCTCTTGAAGAGTGGCGTTGGCGCGAACGGCAAAAACAACTCGGGCAGTCACGGTTGTCGCCAAGACGAAAATCGACACGGCCCTTACGAGTCGATCGGTTTCGTCGGTCGGGCTGTCCAGCGCGAGAATCAAAATCGGCAAGACCAGTGCGGTCGTGGTCAAGATCAACCGGCCCAATAGCGGTTGCTTGACCCTGCCTGATGTTTGCTCCGACAGGGTCGCCACGCTCGGATGCAGCACGGTTGCCGAGACCAAAAACAAACTCGCGATGTACGGCGCATTGGCGAAATGTTGATCGATCGACATCCGACCCGATTGGTTGGTCGCGTACAAGACGTCGCCGACGAGAGAGCTGAGGATCGCTCCCGACGCCAACCAAGTTGCGGGCGTGCGCACCGATGCGCCGAGCAAGAGCGTCGCCAGCATGAAGATCACGATCGCACTCGTCGCCAATGTCAAACCACGCACCGCCGTCACCGAGATGACATCGGGTGAAATCTCGCGCGCTGGATTCAAGAAGGCGACCCAGATGAAAAACCAGGAGCCGAGCGCGATGACCAACGCATCAAACACGACGTTCATCGGGTCCCCGCCGATGCGACGGCGAATGGTGACGAACATCCCCAGAACGAGGATCAACTGCACCAAAAGAAAGAGCGTCTCCGAAAACAGTTTTTCGCCGACCGACAATGAGTCGCGATTGTCGAAAACTTGGGCCAACAACAGAATCACTATCAAAAGCAGGATCGACAACCAAACTTTTCGGTCTGGTTTGTTGGTCAAAACGCCGACCAGCAGGGCGACAATCACCTGCGCCGCCGCCGTCAGGTACAAAAAGTCGGTGGTCCGACTCGCGGTCGAAAGGATGTGCAGCACCGAGGCGACGATCGCCAAGCCAACCATCGCCCAAGCCGCACGCGAAACGGCTTTTGACATCACGAAAACCGTACTACAACGGTTTTTGTCGACCATGTGACGCTCGCCGAGGTCGATCTTCTAAACTCTTTTTGGGCGGGGTCAAAGACCCATTCGTCGTCTCGGGCGGCGAGAAAGTTGTCGATGTTCGTTACCCGCCATTCCAACGTCGTAGACCTGGTGCTGCGTGAAAAGTTGTGGAACCTTTATCGCCGCGCCTATCGCGAAACCGCCGAGTCGACGGTCACCCACGAGATGCTCGAACAGGTCGAGTTCAACGAGCAGATCACACGAGATTCGAATCGGGTCTGGGTCGTCTGGAGTGATTCGCAACCGGTGGCGATGACTTTGGTTTCGACCGATGTACGTGCCACGAGATGGCTGAGCGAGGTCTATTTTGAAAAGCATTTTCCCGACAGGTTCGGTGCGGGCCAGGTGCACTACATCGTTTGGGTGGTCGTCGATGCCGGCGCCGATGCACACGGCGCAAATTCACTCTTGGCCCGTCAGGCGCTCACGGTCGAGGCGAAAGACGGCGCATTGCTCGTTTTCGACGTTCCCGACCTCCACCAACCGCATGCAACGGGCGGGGCGGCCGAACTCTTGTTGCGGATGGCCAAAACGGTCGGTGAAGTCGAGCTTGTGCCGATTTCGACCCAGCGTTATTTCGCCCTCGACTTTGCGCCGAAGAATTCTCGCAACACCGACAATCGCGTTGTGCAAACGGCAAACGGCCAAGATTCCAAAAGAGTGGTGCTCCGCTAGCCTTTAGGCAGAGATGAGCGTGTCTGTTGCCGCGGTGACGGTGGTTGTTCCGGGGTCGCACTTGATGTCGGGTTTGCTCGGTGAGCGCGACGCGCATTTGAGGCAAATCGAAGCCAAGTTTCCGAATACGAGCATTTTGGTGCGCGGGAACGAGATTTCGATCTCGGGTTCGGACACCGAAATCGTCGGTCGACTGTTCGAGGAGTTGATCGCGTTGCTGCAGTCGGGCGAAAACCTCGACTTGGCGGTCGTCGCGAGAAGCATCGAGATGTTGCGTGTCGATCAAAAACCATCGGCGGTGCTGACCCACGAGATAGCGCGCCAGAGCCAAGGCAGACCGATCAGACCGAAGACTTCAGGACAGAAGAAATATGTCGACGCGATTCGCGAAAACGTGATTACATTCGGACTCGGACCAGCGGGAACAGGCAAGACTTGGTTGGCAATCGCGATGGCGGTGCATGCCCTGCAATCGAAAACTGTTCAGCGCATCATTCTGACCCGACCAGCCGTCGAAGCCGGCGAGCGACTTGGTTATTTGCCGGGCGATTTGATGGCAAAGTTAGATCCGTATCTTCGGCCCTTGTACGACGCGTTGCACGACATGGTCGGGCCTGAAGGGGCGCAAAGACTTGTCGAGAAACAGGTGGTCGAAGTCGCCCCGCTGGCGTACATGCGCGGTCGAACCCTGAACAACAGTTTCATCATCTTGGACGAGGCGCAAAATGCGACCCCCGAGCAGATCAAAATGTTTCTGACGCGAATCGGGTTCGGCTCGAAGGTCGTGGTCACCGGTGACATGAGCCAGGTCGACGTTCCCGACAACCGCAGCGGTCTCGTCGGTCTCGAAAACATCCTGTCGGAAATTGATGGTTTGGCATTCGTCCATCTGACCGCCGGCGACATCGTGCGCCACAAGATTGTCACCGACATCGTCTCGGCCTACGAAAAGAAGGGTTCAAGCGCGGTGAATGGCCGTGCTTGAACCGCAGATCAGGCGAGACGGGCCGCGCAAGGTCGGCGGCGAGGGTGAAGTCGAGATCTTCTGCGCCGACGAACAGAGCGATGTCGAAGTCGATGTCGACCGCTGGCATGCACTGGCGCGAAACATTCTGGTGGCCGAAGGCGTCAGGGGTGCGGCCGAGTTGACGTTGATGTTCGTTCCCGAGTCGACGATCGCCGGATTGAACGAAAAATACATGGGCAAGAGTGGCGCGACCGACGTGCTCTCGTTTCCGTTGGACGCTGTCGAAGCGGGCAGAGCACCAGGGCCCGGAGCAATTTCGCGCGGCCCGAACAAGTCTTCTGTCGACCTGAATGAGTTCCCCATACTTTTGGGCGACGTGGTCATCTGTCCGGCGGTGGCTTCGCGTCAGGCGAAGAGTCACGCCGGCAACATCGACGACGAGTTCGCATTGCTCGTGACACACGGAGTTCTGCATGTTCTGGGTTATGACCATCAAGGTGAAAAAGACGCCGTGAAAATGCAGACGCGCGAGCGCCAATTGCTCGAGGCCCACCATTGGGGCGCCCCGATGCCGAAAACCTTCGTCCAGGTCTACGAATGATTTTCGCCGACGCGCCGACCACGGCAGATTATTGGATGCTGTTCGCGATATTCGCGCTTTTGATCGCGTTGACTTTGCTTTCGCTTGCCGAGATGAGCCTGTCTCGAATCTCGAAAACCAAGGCGCAGGCCCTGGTTGAAGAGGGCGCGCGTGGGGCGAGCGTGATCAACAAACTTGCATCTGACCCGACCAAATGGGTCAATCCACTTTTGCTTACGGTCAACATCTTCCAGACTGTGCAGGCGACGCTCACGGGTATTGTCGCGGGAAGATTGTTTGGCACGGTGGGAGTGGCGATCGGTGTGACGATCAACGTCGTCTTGTTTTTTGTCTTGGCCGAGGCCGTGCCGAAGACTTATGGCCTGATGCACCCTGTCAAGGGTGCGAGCCTGACGGCTCGACCGGTCAACGCTTTGACCAGCTTTTACCCGCTAAGAATCATCTCGCAGTGGCTGATCAAACTGACGAATGCGATCGTGCGCGGCAAAGGTTTGGCGGCCGGCCCGTTCATCAGCGAGCAGGAGTTCTTGGGCATTGTCGAGGCGGCGGCGCAAGATTCGGTGATCGAATTCGAAGAGCGTGAACTGATCGAATCGGTGATCGAGTTCGGCGACACGGTCGTGCGCGAGATCATGGTGCCCCGCCCAGACGTGGTGACGATCAACGACGACCTGACGATCAGCCGCGCCATCGACATTGTCGTCGAGCATCAGTTGAGTCGGTTGCCCGTTCTTCGTGCGGATGACGACGAGCAAGACGACCTGGTCGGTGTTGTCTTCGCCAAAGACTTGATCGCGGCTGAACGAGCGGGCAGGGGCAACGAGTCGATAAAGAATTCGTTGCACACCGTCGAAGTGGTGCCCGAGACCAAACTCGTTTCTGAAATGATGCGCGAAATGCAGCAGGAGAAATTCCACCTGGCGATGGTCGCCGACGAATATGGTCTTTTGGCCGGTCTTGTCACCCTCGAGGACTGCCTCGAAGAATTGGTCGGCGAAATTGGCGACGAGCACGACGAAGACGACACCTCGGTGCAGCGCCAACCAAATGGCGATCTGCTCGTCGCGGGAAGCACGACGATCGACAGGTTGAATGAGGTGCTATCCAATGGAATCGAGGGCGGCGACTACGACACCGTCGGCGGGCTGGTGTTTGGTCTGCTCGGATACGTGCCCGAGAGTGGCGAGTCGGTGACGCAAGACGGTTTCACATTCAAAGTCGAAGAGTTGGACGGGCGTCGAATTCAGGTGGTACGGGTTTCGCCCGCCAAATAGTTTCAAGTTAGTCTCGCAAGATGGAAATCTCGTTGCGAGGAAAGACCGCGCTCGTCACGGGGGCGTCGCGCGGCATCGGTCAAGCAATCGCCAAATCTTTCGCCGAGGCAGGCGCGCAGGTGATGCTCACATCCAGGAAGATCGAGGCGTTGCGCAGCGCCGCGATGCA
The DNA here is from genome assembly GCA_016871295.1 of Actinomycetota bacterium. Lineage (GTDB taxonomy): Bacteria > Actinomycetota > Acidimicrobiia > Acidimicrobiales > Ilumatobacteraceae > BACL27. The sequence continues at coordinate 7,599 of VFZD01000020.1, forward strand.
AATCGACGGCGAGACAGATGTCTTCGCCGCAAACGCCGGCGACATTCAACAGGCGCAGGCCTGCGTAGACGCGACGATGAATCGTTTTGGCAAGATCGACATCTTGGTCAACAACGCGGCAACAAATCCCTATTACGGCCCGACACTCGGCGTCGATTCGGCGCAGTTCGACAAGACTTTTCAGGTGAATCTGAAGGGTCCGCTTTTTTGGAGCCAGGCGGTGTGGAACGCCTCGATGAAAAATACGCCCGGGGTGATTTTGAACATCGCCTCGGTCGGCGGGTTGCGCGCCGAGCAGGGCTTGGGCGTCTACAACTTGACCAAGGCGGCTTTGATTCATTTGACGAGCCAACTGGCGTGCGAATTGGGTCGAACTCGGGTTGTCGGCATCGCCCCGGGTCTCGTCAAAACTTTTTTCGCCTCGGTGTTGGTCGAAAATGTCGGTGATCGACTAGCCGCCGCGCTGCCGACCAGGCGACTCGGCGAACCCCAGGACATCGCAAACCTGGCGCTGTTCTTGTGTTCCGATTTGGCGGCGTGGATAACCGGCGCGACCTATGTGATCGACGGTGGCGGCGGCGTCAGATCGGGCACGATGTAATCGCGCGCCGCGCGCAAGAAGACCTCTGTCAGCGTCGCGAGAGCCAACATCAAGATGGCGCCTGAAGCCAGATATGTTGCCCGCAAGCCGAAGGTGAAGGCAATTTGACCGCCCAATAGCGCACCGATCGCGGTTGACCCGGTGCCGATCAATCGATAGACGCTGTTGACCCTGCCAAACAGTTCGGGAGGGATAAGTCGCTGCCGCATGCTCACGGTGATCACATTCCATGTCGTGCCCGCGATTGCCATAACGACACCGCTGATTGTGACAGCCCATATGTTTGGGAAAAGCCCCGGGATCAAGTCTGACAATCCAAAAACCATGTAAGCCAAGACGATCGCTGCAGTGGCGCCAAGTCTTTTGCTCACCGACTCGCCGACAAGGCCGCCGATGATTGAGCCGATTGAAATCACCGCGAGCAAGACGCCGAAACTGCGCGCACCCAAACCCAACTCGTCACGGGCAAACTTGGCAAATACAGCATGGGCGAACATGCCGCACATATTGGCAATTCCGAGCATTACTGCCAAAACACGCAGCAGTCGATGGCCTGCGAGCCAAATGAGGCCTTGCTTGAGCTCGTTGGCGAAGGACCTTCTTTCGCCCAAAATTGGTGCCGCCTTTGGCTGATACTTGATCGAACTGATCAATAAACCCGCAGCGAGCAACGCGAAAGCATTTGCCGCAAACGGCGCTCCGCTGGCGACTACGAAAATCCAGGCGCCGATCGGCAAGCCGACGAATCCGTTGCTGATGATCTCGGTGATGTAAAGCCGACTGTTGGCCTTTTCTAGTTGCGACTGATCCACGATCGCGGGCAAAAACGCCTGGGAACTCATGTCGAAGAAGAGTTCGCAGACTCCTGCGATTCCGCTAATGACGATGAGATAGAAGATGTTCAGATTTTCGGTCAAAGCACCGACGGCAATCATCGCGAATAGCAGACCGCGAGTGATGTTTGCCAGGTACATGATTTTTTGGCGGTCTCTGCGGTCGATTAAAACCCCTGCGGGTAGCGAGAGAAGCAACCATGGCAACATCGCCGCAAAGGGAACCGCGGCGATCAACCGCGCATCATCTGTCAATGAAAGCGCCAAGAGAGGGCCGGCCGCCGCGACCATACCGTCGCCGAGATTCGACAATGTTGACGACGAAAACAAACGCCAATAGGAACGCGGCAAGCGATCGGGTTTGTCTGATGTCATGGCTTCTTCGGCATTGCTTCGGGCAATTCGGAGAGCAGGACTTTGCCCAGGGGCGAGCGGGGTATGCGATCCAGAAATTGAACGAATCTTGGCGCGCAGTAGTCGGGCAAGAAATTTTTGACATGCTTGCGAATGTCCTCAAGCGCCACACCGCGTGATGAATCTGCGACAACAATCCAGGCGCTGACCGCTTGGCCCCACTTCGCATCTGGCACACCCCGAACGACGCAGTCCGCCACGCCGTCAATCGCGCTGATCACTCTTTCAACCTGGTGTGGCCAGACCTTGTAACCACCGGTTTTGATTTGATCGTCGCTTCGACCCTCGACCGTCAGGCGGCCATCTTCGAGTCGACCCAGATCGCCGGTGGGTAACCAATGGTCTTCGGTGAACGGGTTCGAACCATCTCGGTAACACCGCATGCAACTTGGGGATTTGACCTCGATGCCGGAGTCTTCAGCGATGCGAATTTCAACCCCGTCAAGCGGCAGTGAATCGTAAACGACGCCACCGAACGTTTCGGTAAGACCGTAGGTCGCGATCGCGTTGGCGGGTAATTCAAAGTCGATTTCGCTGCCACCGACCAAAACCTTTTTGAAACGACCCAGGGCGAGGCGCTTGAGCATCGTCGGCACCACTGCGACCATCGTCGCCCCGCCGGCGAGGGCGCGATCAATCGCTGTTTGGTCGGTTTTGTCCGAGACTGTCAGCCCAGAACCCAGTTGTAGCGCTCGCAGCACGACCGAAAGCCCGCCGACATGGGCCAACGAAATGCACGCCAGCCAGTGATCGGTTTCGTCGCACCCCAGTCGCTGTGAACTTGCGTCAACTGCGGCCTTGATAGAGGCGTGCGTGTGTACCGCACCTTTGGGTTCGCCCGTTGAGCCCGAGGTCGCGACCACCATGGCGTCGCCAGGTTCGACCGGTCTTGATTTGGGCAAGCGAGTTGTGTTCAGCGATGAGTCGATAACGGCTGCGGCTTCGAAACGTTGCACAAGATTGCGACGCATGGCGAGTGGCAGGCGTTGATCCAGTGGCAGTGCCGCGTCACCTGCCGACCAGATCGATTGCAGCGCATCGACGAAACTTTTGTTCGCTGGCATGTCGATCGCAACCAATGAATTCACTCGTTCAGCGTAGATGTTTTGTTGTTAGGTTGGAGCCGTGCAGCAGTCACTCGGTCCTTGGATTGCCGGCGCCAGACCAAAAACTTTGCCCGCAGCGATCGCGCCCGTGATGGTCGGTGGAGCATGCGTCGTGGTCGACGAAACATCGCATCGAAACTGGTCGAACTTGGCGGGTGCGCTGTTGGTCAGCCTTGCTTTGCAGGTCGCCGTCAATTTCGCCAATGACTATTCCGACGGAATACGCGGGACGGATCAAAATCGGGTGGGCCCGCCCAGGTTGGTGGGGTCGGGTTCGAAATCACCGGCAGCGGTGAAACGAGCCGCACTCTTGTCCTTTGCTTTTGCGGCGGTCGTCGGTTTGATCTTGGCCGTCTCGACGACGCTGTGGTTGCTGGTGGTGGGTGCGCTGTGCCTGGCCAGTGGTTGGTTTTATACGGGGGGCAAACATCCCTATGGCTATCTCGGTTTGGGCGAAGTATTCGTGTTCATTTTCTTCGGTGTCGTGGCAACCGCGGGTTCGACGTTTGTCGTCACGCAACAGGTCTCGGGTCTCAGTCTTCTCGCGTCGATCGTCGTCGGCAGTCTGGCTTGCGCGCTATTGGCCGTGAACAATCTGCGCGACGTCGTCGGCGACACGGCGGTGGGCAAGCGAACGCTCGCGGTGCGGCTGGGCGAGTCGGGGGCGAGAGCTTTCTATATCACGTTATTTTTCGTCGCCGCGATTGCGACGGTCGTGATCTCACGGAATCGTCCGACGATCTTGCTCGGACTTGTCGGCTTAGCCACAGGCGCGCAACCGGTGCTCAAGGTGCGACGCGGTGCGACCGGGAATGAACTGGTCAAAGTTTTGGCGATGACCGGCAGAACCCAAATTCTGACGGCCGTCACACTAAGTTTGGGAATATTGCTAGCGAGTTGAGTCGAGAAACTCGCGCACCGTCGCCGCGAACGTTTCCGGCTGCTCGAGATGCGGGGTATGACCCGAGTCTTCGATCAAATGCAATGAGGCGTTGTCGCCGATCTGAACGGACATGCGTTTTGCGATCGCGGCGAACTTCTTGTCCCTGACGCCCGCCACGATCAGCGCCGGCATTTTCAATTCGCCAAGTCGCGACCACGACGGAATCTGGCTGCCCGCCCCACACAAGCGAAGGCTCGACGCCAAGCCCCGAGCAGAATTCTTCAGTCGTATCGAGCGTTGATTGTTGCCCTCGCTCAAGCCGTCAAACAACGGTTGGTCGAGCCAAATGTCGACGAAACTTTCGACACCAATTCGCTCGATTTGCTGGGCCATGTTTTGATCACTGCGCAGGCGCGCCGAACGCTGCGCGGCGTCTTCAATTCCCGCCGTGCCGCTCACCAGAACAAGTCGTTTCACCAATTCCGGGTAAGCGAGGGCCGCCCCTAGACATAACCGCGCCCCAAGTGAATAGCCGAGATATGTCGCGGACCCTCCGACGTCGACGATCGCCCGCGCGCCGCGGTCAAGATCTAGGTCGACGGTGTCCGAGTCGCCGTGATTCGGTGCATCGATCGTCAGCAACTGATAATCGTCTTGCAATTCGGCGACGAGGTCGGCCCAGGTCTCTTTCGTCTGGGTGAAGCCATGCACGAGCACGACTCTTTCGCCGTTTCCGAAACTGCTGTGGGCAAGCATCAAAACGCAACGATAACGCGGGCCAGGTGTAAATTCAGGCACAACGGTCGGAGAAATTCAGAACTTTGCTGCCACGATAGAGATATGGTTTCATCGGCAGCGATAGCGGCCACCCTTTGCGCCACCTTTGCCGACGAGTGGATCGAGTGCGGGGTCAAACATGCTGTCGTATCGCCGGGTTCGCGTTCGACCCCGATGGCTCTGGCGATCGCAAATCGCTCAGAACTCGCCGTGCATGTGTTTCACGACGAACGCAGCGCCGCTTTTTGTGCGCTGGGTATCGCCAAGGCGACGGGTGTGCCGGCGATCGTCTTGTGCACATCGGGAACGGCGGCGACAGAGTTCTTTCCCGCGGTCACCGAGGCGAGTTATGCCGAGGTGCCGATGTTGGTCTGCACGGCCGATCGTCCACCCGAATTGCAGGGGGTCGGCGCCCCCCAGACGATCGAGCAAAAGAACCTCTACGGCGCGAAAGTTCGCGAGTTCGTCAACGTCGATGTCGCCGACGACGCGGAACAGGACTCGTGGCGGGCAACCGCGCGACGGGTATTTGCGAGCAGTGTCGGCGCGTCCGCCGGTCGAAAGATGGGGCCAGCGCACCTGAACATGCAATTTCGCGAGCCCCTGGTCGGCGACGCATATCGGCTACCGAGCCGAGAAAACCTGGCCTCGGCGCAGATCATTCGTAAACACAAAACAACATCCGCGAGGCAGATGCGAAAGTTCTGCAAGGCTTTGGCTTCGCCTCGGGGCCTGATAATTGCCGGACCCGAAACCTACAAGAGCGAGAGTTTGCTGAAGTTTGCCGAGCACTTCGGGTGGCCCGTTTTCGCCGACCCGCGCGGCGTAGCCAGAGTCGAACACGAACTTGTGGTCGGTGCGTTTGATTCGATTTTGCGAAGCCAAGACTTCAACGCCGAGAATCAACCCGAAGTCGTGCTTCGAATCGGCACACCACCCGTTTCGAAGGTGACGAATCAGTGGTTGGCGGGCTTGGACTGTCGTCGATTGGTTTTGACCACCACGCCAACACTTGTCGACCCCGACAGATTGACCGACCTGCACGTCGTCGCCGACATCGACGCGATCTTGTCTGAAGTCCAATTTGAGTTTCCCCGCGCGCAAGATCGCAGCTGGTCACGAAAATGGTCTTCGGCCGAAACTTCGGCGCAAACGGCGATCAATCAGGCGCTGCGCGACGAACCAGCATTGAGCGAGCCCGCTGTCGCGCGAACAATTTGCGCATCATTGCCCGAGTCATCGACCCTCGTCGTGTCCAGTTCGATGCCGATTCGCGATGTCGAGTGGTTTTCTGCACCCCGCACCGGACTGAAAGTTTTGGCCAATCGTGGAGTAAACGGGATTGACGGCGTCGTCAGCACCGCGGTTGGGGTGGCCCTTGCAACCAAAGCACCAACTTGCTTGTTGATCGGGGATATTGCGCTCTTGCACGACACGAACGGGTTGCTCAACCTCGCCGATAGGAAAGTCGACTTGAAAATCGTCGTCGTCGACAATCTCGGTGGCGGCATCTTCTCGTTCTTGCCGCAGGCATCGAGCCTTGAAACCGCCTTGTTCGAGAAGGTGTTTGGCACGCCGCACAACGTCGACATCGAGATGTTGGCACAGGCGCATCGCATCGACGCCCTAACGGTTCAGAATCTGGATGGTCTTACCGATGTGCTTGCACAACGCGGTCCTGTGTTGGTGCGGGTCTGCACCGATCGCAACGAAAACGTGAAGGTTCACGAACGGATCAATCAGGCCGTTGCGGCCGCGTTGCGCGAGTTTCGCCGAGTTGCGGAATAGCGGGTGCTACGGCCGAATCAGTGCGGCCAACATCGCCTGAAACTTCGCTTGCGTCTCGGCGAGTTCGGTCTCGGGCTCGCTGTCGGCGACGATTCCGCCACCGGCGAACAAGCGGGCCGTTTTTCGACTCGAATCGAATTCGGCGCAGCGTATGGCGACTGCAAACGTTCCGTCACCACAAGCATTGAAGTATCCGACCGCGCCACCGTAGCGGCCGCGCGACATGCCTTCGACCGCGGCGATTTGATGCAAAGCCGCTTCGCGTGGCGCACCACCGAGTGCCGGAGTCGGCGAGAGCGCATAAGCGAGCTCGAGCACACTGGGCCGAGGTTCGCTCAACTGACCGCTGATCTCGGTGCCCAAGTGTTGCACGTTCGCCACGGACACGATCGACGGCTCGGCCTGCCAATCCAAGAAACTGCACCACGGCAGGAGCGTGTCGCGAACCATGTCGATCACGATTCGATGTTCGACTTGGTTTTTTGCACTTGAGAGCAACTCTTCGGCAACCTTCGCGTCGGTGACCTGGTTGCCAGATCGGGGGGCCGTGCCCGCCAATGGATGACTAGTGACCTGGTTGCCCGCAACCGCGACCAGAAGTTCTGGTGATGCACCGATCAACCCGTCTATCGAATATCTGTAACTCGAACCGAAACTCGCCTTGAGGCGCAGAAGCACCGCGCCGATATCGAAAGGCTTGTCGGCCGAAACGAAGATGTCGCGGGCAATCACCGCCTTTTCGAGTCGCCCCTCTTTGACTGCCTGCGCCGTGCAACGAACCGCCTCAAGGTATCGCTCGACTGGCACGCCAGGATTCACCGAAAAAGATGCGGCATTGGGCTTGACCGTTGAGTTCGTCGAGGTCGCGAGATCGAAATCATCTTCACCGATTTGCGATATCCATTGCTCACCCGACGAGGTCTTGCCGATCACGATTCGAGGTATTGCGAACTCATGCGGATCACAGCCGACAAACGGAATGCAGCCGATTGCGATCGGGCCCGAGCCGGCAACCGAACTCGTGTTTTGATCGGATATCTCGCGAAGAATTTTTTCAATTTGATTTTTGTCGGCGCGAGCCGCGACACCTCGGCCCGCGACGCCCACGCCATCTCGAACGAACAGAAATCCGTCGCCGCCGGCGAACTCATTCAGATCGATTTGTCGGTCGGTGACCGATGACAATCGCCGGGTGGTTGAGCGCATCTAGTTTTTTGTCGCGACTATCAGTTGGGTCAGTCCACCCGAGAGTTGTGCATGCGTCGCGTCGGAAAACCCGCTCTGCTGCAGCATCGCCACGAGTTCGCTCGATTCGGGCAAGTACGCCACGCTTTTCGGCAGGTATTTGTAGGCAGCTCGATCAGAAAGCAGACCGCCGATGAGCGGCACGATCTTGCCGAAATAGATCTTGTTGCCGAGCCGAATCAGCGGGTTCGTCGGTCTGCCAACGTCGAGCAGGGCGATTCGTCCGCCGTGGCGGGTGACGCGCGCCAGTTCGATGAAAAAGCGCTGCAGGTTCTCGAGATTGCGCAGGGCGAAGCCGCAGGTGATGCCGTCGACGCTGGCATTTGGCACGGGCAACCTGAGGATGTCGACTTGCGAGCGCGGTGCACCGCTGTGGTCGGCGCTGAGCATGCCGAAAGAAAGGTCCATGGAAATCGGCGAATAGCCATGTCTTTTTAGTTCGACGCAAAGATCGCCTGTGCCGCTCGCCAAATCGAGAACGACGGAGCCCGCGGGTAGACCCAGGCTGCGAACGGCTTTTTTGCGCCACTTGACATCCAGTCGAAAGGTCATCAGTCGATTGACGAAGTCGTAACGAGGCGCGATCGCGTCGAACATCTCGCGCACGGCTTCGACCTTCTCGGCCCCCGTGGGCAGATCGGTTCGATCCCATTTTCGAGCACCAGAACTCACTCAAATCAGGCTAGGGCGTGTATCGGAGTGGCGGGCTGGTGATGATTTTTTGTCGCAGGTCTGACAAGATACTGCGAGGAGATTTTTGACTTGATTGATTTTTCGTTCGCGCCCGAGGTAGAGGCGGTTCGGTTGAAGGTTCGCGAGTTCATGAATGTCGAGGTTCGCCCGGCGTGGGACGCGATCGACCAGAAAGATCGTGGCGAGGTCGTGCGGACGATCGTCAAGTTGCGCGGGTCGGCAAGAAAGAAGTGGAATCTCTGGTTGCCCCATATGCCCGCCGAGTGGGGCGGCATGGGGCTGGGGCCGACGGCGATGGCGGCGGTTTCCGCCGAAGCGGCGAAAGTGAGCATTGGTCCGTTCGTGTTGAACGCGCAGGCGCCAGACGAGGGCAATCAGCACACGTTGTTGCATTGGGCGACGGATCAGCAAAAGGAAAAATATCTTCGACCGTTGTGCGAGGGCACGGCTCGCAGTTGTTTCGCGATGACCGAACCCGAAGTGGCCGGCAGCGACCCGACACTGATCAGAACTCACGCTTATCAAGACGGAGACGAGTGGGTGATCAACGGCCACAAGTGGTTCATTTCGGGTGCTCGTGGTGCGCAATTCGCGCTATTGGTGGCGCGCACCGAGGACAACCCCGATCGTCCGCAGGCGGCGAATTCATGTTTCATCGTCGACATCCCGAGCAAGGGCTTCAACATCGTGCGCGATATTGAAACGATGTCGGGCGGGCACAATCACTGCGAGATCATGATCGAAGACCTCAGGGTGCCCGCCGCGAACATGCTCGGTGGTCGCGGCCAGGGGCATTTGCTGGGTCAATACAGACTCGGCCCCGCTCGCTTGGCGCACTGCATGCGCTGGATCGGCGAGGCCGAGATCGCGCTCGACATGATGGTCGATCGCGCTCTGCAGCGATACTCGCACGGTTCGATTCTCGCCGAGAAGCAGGGCATTCAATGGTTGATCGCCGACTCGGCGATGGAGTTGTATCAGTGCAAGTTGATGGTCTTGCATGCGGCCTACAAGATCGAAAACGGTCAAAGTTTCACTTCCGAGGTTTCGATGGCGAAACACTTCGTCGCCAACAGCCTGTGGCGAATCATCGACCGTGCGATTCAGGTACACGGCGCCTTGGGCTACTCGACCGACACGCCGCTGGCGCACATGTTGCAGCAAGCGCGGTGGAGTCGCTTCGCCGACGGCGCCGATGAAATTCACCAAATGCGAATCGCGCAGCGCACGATCGCCGCGTTCAAAGACCATGGTTCGACCAAATCAGCGACGGGAGACCTGCCGCTATGACGAAATCAGGTGAAGACCCGGCTCACATCACCTTCGGAGTATTCATTCCGCAAGGCTGGAAAATGGAGTTGGTCGGCATCACTGATCCCGTCGCCAAATGGAACAAGACGGTCGAGATCGCCCAGCTCGCAGAGCGACTGGGTCTTGATTCGATTTGGGTTTACGATCACTTTCACAACGTGCCGCGCCCCGCGCACGAAACCGTGTTCGAGTGTTGGACGGTGATCTCGGCGATCAGCCAGCAAACGAAAAGGATTCGTCTCGGTCAAATGGTGGGCTGCAACCTCTACCGTGAACCGAGTTTGCTCGCCAAGATCACTTCGACCGTCGATGTGATCTCGGGCGGTCGGCTCGACTGGGGAATCGGCGCGGGTTGGTATGAAAACGAATGCCGAGGATACGGTTACGACTTTCCCGAACCGAAAGTTCGCATCGCGATGTTGCGCGAGTGCGTGGAAATCGTGCGCGCGATGTGGACCCAAGAAGAGACCAATTACGACGGCAGGTATTACACCTTGCAGCGCGGCAACTGCGACCCGAAGCCGCTGCAAAAACCCCACCCCCCGATTTGGATCGGCGGCGGCGGCGAACAATTGACCTTGCGCGTCGTCGCGCGTTTTGCCGATTGCTCGAATTTCGGCGGCACCCCCGAAGAGTTCGCCCGCAAACGCGAAATTTTGAAGGGCCATTGCGCGGCGGTGGGCAGGGACGAATCGCAGATACGCAAAACCTGGTCACCTGACATCTTCATTCGGCGCACCGAGAAAGAGTTGAAGAGCGTCGGTTCATTGAGTTTGCGCGGAGATCCGTTCGATGTTTGGCAAACAGGAAACTTGGTCGGCACCGTCGAGCAAGTCACCGAAAAGGTTCAGCAATACATCGATCTCGGATGCACCGGTTTCGTTCCGTGGTGCGCCGATTACCCGAGCAGTGAGACCGTCGAATTGTTCGCCGAGGTGATGCGAAACTTTCGTTAGCCGGCGACGACGAGAGTCGTCTAGAGGTAATAGCGAAAAACCACCTCGGCCACGCACGAGGGCTTCTTGGCTCCCTCGACCTCGAATGTGGTTTCGAGCGTGACTTGCACGCCACCGGTCACGTCTTCCACCGACAAAAGTTTCGCGCCCGCGCGCAGCCGCGAGCCGACCGGCACGGGTGAAGGAAAGCGCACTTTGTTGGTGCCGTAATTGACGCCCATCGCCACACCCTCGACTCCGAAAATTTGCGGAAGGAATACCGGACCGAGCGAGAGCGTCAGATAGCCGTGGGCGATGGGGCCGCCGAATGGTCCCGCTTTGGCCCGCTCGACATCGATGTGAATCCACTGGTGATCGCCCGTCGCGTCGGCGAATCGATTCACCTGGTCTTGGGTGATCGTCATGTATTCGGACCAACCGAGGTGATTTCCGACCTGGGCCTTCAATTGGTCGACGCCTTTGATGATGAGTTTCGTCATGCCCCAAGTTTGGCAGACCGATGAGGATTGCGACGAAGCGCTAGCGATACCAGATTCTTTGGTGAGAGCGACTCTGTGGGTGCAAGATCAACGTACAAAGCGCGACCTCAAATACCAAGCTGAGGGTGCTGCCGCCGCTCAACTTGTCATAGAGCCCGATCTTCATTCCGCTTCGATTCTCGAGATCGGTGAACGCCCAAAACCTGAGAACGAACGGCGAGAATGCTGCGACTATCGCGAATCGGTAACCGAGTTTCAAGTCGTTGGCCATGAACACCCCCGAAAACGCGTGCAGTGCGACGACGGCGAGACCGAGCAAAATACCGAACGGGTATCGTCCGCGCAGATAACCCAGATAGTCGGTGGTGTCGAGAACATTGACCAACGCGAAGAAACCGTTGAGATAGAGCAGCATCGCGGCGATCTGCAGGGTTTGTGGTTGCATGCGGTCGAACCACTTGCGCCAATCAACGTTGAACATCGATCAAGTCTGCCAGATCGGCGAGATTCGCCTCGGTAATCTTTGGGTGTGCGTTCCGCCTTCGTCTCGCTCGTTGGTCGACCCAACGTCGGTAAATCGACCCTGCTCAACGCCTTGATCGGAAAGAAAGTGAGCATTGTTTCCGACAAGCCCCAGACGACGCGCACGAGGGTGCGGGGAATACTGAATCGTGGTCACGCCCAGTTGGTGTTCGTCGATACCCCGGGTTTGCACAAGGCGACCACCGCATTGGGCGAGCGCGTGAACGCGACGGCGCTCGAATCGACGCGCGATGCAGACATCGTTTGTCTCGTCGCAGATGCGACCCAACCATTCGGTTCGGGCGATAGATGGGTGAGCGAGCAATTCGATGTTCGCCAAGCGATCGTCGTGCTCAACAAGACTGACGCGGTCAGTCGACAAAAAGCGCTGGGTCAACTCGCCAAACTCGCCGAACTCGGAGCAGCCGAATATTTTCCAGTTTCCGCCAAGACGGGCGACGGGCTCGAACAATTGATTGATGAATTGGCGAAACGAGCCCCCGATGGACCGGCAATGTTTCCGCCGGACATGGTCTCAGAAACGCCCCAGGCCGAGTGGGTCGCCGAATTGGTGCGTGAGCAACTGTTGGCCTTGACTCGCGAAGAACTGCCGTATTCGATCGCGACCCGCGTGACCGAATGGGAATGGCCTCGGGTGCGTTGCGAGATCATCGTCGAACGCGAGAGCCAGAAGGGCATGGTCATCGGCAAATCGGGGAGCGTGCTCAAGCAAGTCGGGATCGAGGTTCGCAAACAGATTCCCGTCGGCGCATTTCTCGAACTTTTCGTCGCCGTCGACAAAGACTGGCAACATCGCCCCGACCGCGTCGAACGCCTCGGCTACTAGATTCTGGGACGACATATGCGGCTGCGAACTGAGAGGTTGTCTTTTCAGGCGGTTGCCGTCGGATGTTTAACCGCAATCTATAGTTTGCTGTTCTCGAAGAAGACAGATCTGCTGAGTTTTGACGCCCAGCTTTCAGCCGCTTTGTCTGACTATCAAATCAGAACTTTCGGCAAATCATTGAGTCTGCGATCTGATTTCTTGTTTGGGGCCGGTGGAATGCAGGGTGGCTACCAGTTTTGGCTAGATCCGGTTTCGCTTGTTGGTTCGATTGGTGGTGCAATTTATAATCAATTTGCGGTCGCCGTAATTTCAGCAACGGCAATTTTTGTGTTGACGACCCTACTTTTGCGATCATTCGGCCAACCCGAGCCAGTATCCCGTGGCGCCGCGTTTTTGACCGCAGTAGCAACAATTTGGGGTTATTCAATCGCCCTTGTTGATGGTGAACTTTTCGGTCATGTGCCGCAGTATGCGTCAGTCTTGATGGTCGCATTGGCGATCTTGAATTGTTTCAGTCGTTTCGGTAAGGCCCCTGGTCGTGCAGACGCGGTTTTTGGGATTTTTTTCGTCATTTTGATCGTTCATTTTCTTGTCGCTCTGACCCATATTTTTGTCACTGCACTACCACTCTTGATCGTGCTTGTTGTCGCCTCTCTTCAATCGGTCTTTCGGTTGAGGAGAGAGTTATTGAGAAAGATCGCGCTTTTGGTTTTTACCGGACTGCTCTTGATCGCAATTCGAACACCCGAGTTTCTTTTGGGTTTCTACCTGAACACGGCAGCGAGCGAGTTTCCGCTGGGTGTTTACAACCAGCCCCGACTTTCTCCCGTTTATCGCTTCGTTTTTGAAACTTTTTTTCCGACACCGTCGGCATCAGGAAACTACTTCTTTCAGTTTCTTGCTTTTTTTGTATTGGCGATCTACGTTCTCGCCGGAGTCGCTAGACGTTCCCGGCGTGACTCGCTGTGGATCGCCTCAGTTTTGTCCTGCGCTTTGTTGATTGGCTATCGACTTTGGGAGTCGACATGGAACGTTGAAAGTGGGCCTCGTATCAACTATTTCGTATGGATGCTTGCACCGCTGTATGCCCTCGGTTTTGTCAAGGGAGTGTTACTGGTTTTCGGTTGGTTGAAACGAGTCGAATGGATCAATGCGACGGCGAAGGTCAAAATTGCCAGACTCGCGCTGCTTAGCGTCTCGGCACCGATCGTTTTCTTTTCGCCTATCACATCGCTGCGGTTCTCGTTAGACGAGCCGGTGCCGATTTCTTTGGATGAAATTCGCACCGAGCGAAAAATTGTTGAAAGCGTTTCGATGAATGGAGACTCACGTTTCCGCGGGCGTGTTGCATATCTAATGCAACAACCCAACTATCCGTCCGCGGTAGTCGGTCGAGTTCCGTTGCTGAACGATTACTCACATAACTTGACGCCGACGGGCTTCTTGTTCAATTCGGATCTGCTCTTGGATGAAAACACAAACCAGGCGCGATTACGGTTTGTTTTTGGCCCTCGAAATTTGATGATCTACGAGATGCTCGGGGTTAGGTTCGTCGTCTTACCCCAAGATTTCCATTTCGACCCTGGTCAGGAGGTTCTATTTGTTGGCAATGAAATTGAAACGGGCAGTCAGATTTTTGAGTTACCAGACCCGAACTTGGGTAACTATTCACCGACCAAAATTTTGATCAGAAGGTCGCCAAGAGACGCTTCTGCGTTGCTCGGCTCGCCGGGCTTCGATTCGCGAAATGAAGTGATTTTTGAAGATGAGTTTCCTCGGACATTGGTTGCGGCCTCGTCTGGCGAGATAAGAACGTCAAGCGGGGATTTGCGCATTACGGCGAAGTCTGAGGGTGTGTCGATACTGCTCTTACCGCTCGAGTATTCAACCTGTCTCAAGGTTGATCAACTCGATGGCGGCAAAGGGTTTCTCGAACTGCGACGAGCCAACGGCCTGCTGACTGCGCTGATTTTTGATCGCGAGATCGACGCAATCGTCAAACTTCGTTTTGGTCTTTTTGAAAATCCGACCTGCCGCCTCGATGACTTGCGAGAGTTCCGACGATTGAACGGTTAGCCGGAGGCTCTGGTGATGAGTGAGGCGTACTCGTCGAAACTGACGGCAGTGCCGGGTTTGGCGAGGTCGCCACGACCGCGCGGCACGGCGACGAATTCGCCCTCTACGGAAAAA
>VFZD01000021.1 GCA_016871295.1 Actinomycetota bacterium
GCGTCACCGCCTGTCGGCAGGCGAAGCGATCGGTCATGCCGCCGACATAGGCGACGGCGAGTTTGGTCGCCTCAGGCGTATGCGGATCGAACAACCCTCGTTCGCCGGGGCTGTGCATCAACCTCGGATTGGCCACATAGTGTTCGACCAAGGCGCGCAGCAGGCGAATCACCGACTCGGCCTGAGCCCGGGATTCGGCGCGCATATAGATGTTCTCGTAGTTGAATTTTCTGAAAGCCGCCAAGGCATCGGCACAATTTCCGGTCATCGCCACCCGACCAGTGGCCGCCGTCGCCGAAATCATCGCATCGATGAACGTTCGAAGTTGTCGATCGCGCCGCGTGCCGCAAACGCTTTGAACCTGTTCAGGAAGTTGGTCGGGTGTGACCACACCGGCCGCGACGGCATCTTCGAAATCGTGGCAAACATAGGCGATGCGATCGGCCCACGAGACGACCTCGCCCTCGGGGGTCTTGGGTGCGGGTCGCGACCACGAGTGATTTCGAATGCCGTCGAGAGTCTCGACACATAGGTTGAGCGGCACGAGGGTGACATCGGCGCCCCAGACGGCGTGGTCGTAGCCGCCCTCGACATAGGGCGATAGCGCGTCTTCACTGGCGTGACCGCCGGGGCCGTGTCCGCAGTCGTGACCCAAAGCGATCGCCTCGGTTAGAGGCACATTCACACCGATGGCACGAGCCACCGAGGTCGCAACCTGGGCCACCTCGAGCGCGTGAGTCAGGCGGGTTCGTTGGTGGTCTTGCGGGAAAACAAACACCTGGGTTTTGCCCGCCAAACGACGAAACGCCGAGGCGTGCAGAATGCGATCGCGGTCGCGTTCGAAACAAGTCCGAAATCTGTCGGGCTCTTCTTGTTTGGCCCGATTTCCGGCGCCAAGACTGCGCGTGGCGAGCACGGTGAGGTTGGCGTCTTCCAGTTCTTCGCGACTGAGACGATCGACCAGATCGCGCGATCCGGAGCCTGCCCACGAGTCGGCATGCGCCAGACGAATCGTCACATCCGCATCGAATTCGTGACCGTGCATCGTCTGCGCCCAAGCCTCGGCGCGCGACGACACCGAGTCGGGTCGCGCCGGCTTCGACTTCGCGGTCCGCTTATCCATCGCCATAACCCTAGGCAACGGGTGACCCTAGATTGTCGCTTGTAGCCTGATACAGCCTGCAATTGCAGCGCGTAACGAGTCTCAGTTGCGCAGAGCCATGCAGACCCCAGGAGACCGATGAGCGTTTTTGTCGACGAAGCCCAACTGAATGTTCGCGGCGGTGACGGCGGTAGTGGCTGCGTCAGCTTTCGCCGCGAGGGTCCGGTCGTGCACGGCGGGCCGAACGGGGGCGACGGTGGAAACGGCGGTTCGGTGTGGCTCGAAGCCGACCGAAACGTGGCCAGTTTGCTGGCGTTTCGCGACCATCCGCATCGTCGTGCGCAAGACGGCGTCTCGGGCATGGGCAAAGATCTGCACGGTCGTCGCGGAGAAGAACTGATCGTCAAAGTTCCCGAAGGCACGGTGGTCAAAGATCTTTACAGCGGCGAGACTTTGTTCGATCTTGCAACGCACGGCATTCGTTGGCTGGCGGCACAAGGCGGAGAGGGCGGTCGGGGCAACGCGCGTTTCTTGTCGAACCGCCGTCGGGCGCCAAGATTCGCCGAGCGAGGCGAGCACGGTACGGAGCGTTGGCTGAAACTCGAAATGAAGTTGATGGCCGACGTGGCGCTGGTCGGGTTTCCCAATGCGGGCAAGAGCACATTCATTAGTTCGGTCTCGGCGGCAAAACCGAAGATCGCGAACTATCCGTTCACGACGCTCGAACCGCATCTGGGCGTGGTCAGAATCAACAACTCGACCGAATTCGTGATCGCCGATATTCCCGGCATCATCGAAGGCGCGAGTCAGGGCAAAGGATTGGGCGATCAGTTTCTGCGCCACATCGAGCGGGCCCGCGTGCTTTGTGTGCTCGTCGATTTGATCTCGATGGACGAAATCACTCCGCTCGAACAAGAGCAAATCTTGCTTCGCGAACTGAAGGCGTATCAACCCGAACTGTTAGACCGACCACGGCTGGTGGTCGCCACCAAAACCGACGCGGCGACACCGGAATCGATCGCCGCTTGGCATGGAATGAAAATGTCGGCGGTCACGGGCGAAGGCGTGGGCGAAGTATTGGCGAAACTCGCCGAATTGGTCGCCGAGGCGCGCACCACAGAGCCGCCACCGATCGGTCCGGTGATATTTCGTCCACAGCCACAAGGCACCAGGGTAGAGCGCATCGGGGCCAACGAGTTCAGGCTCTCGGGTCGTGATATCGAACGCTCGGTCGCGCTCAACGACGTGACCAACGCCGACGCGTTGAACTACATCGACGATCGCATGTCGCGTCTGGGCGTACCGCGACTTTTGGCCAAGGCCGGGGCGTCAGAGGGTGCGATTGTTTGGATAGGCGAGTTCTCCTTCGACTACACCCCCGAGCATTAGTCATGCGCATCGTCGTAAAAATCGGAACCTCGTCGATCACCAAAGCCGACGGCAGCATCAATTCAGACGCGGTGCGCTCGTTGTGCGACGAAGTCGCGTCGCTTCGTCGGACGGGCCACGAAGTCTTGGTCGTGTCATCTGGTGCTGTAGCCGGGGGTGTTGCCGCGCTCAAATTGGGCAAACGGCCAACCGACATGCCGACGCTGCAGGCGCTCGCCGCCGCGGGTCAGAGTCGCCTGATGCAGGAATACAACCAGCATCTTGATCGTCATGAACTTGTTGGTGCCCAGGTTTTGTTGGTGCCAAATGATTTCATCGACCGTCACCAATATCTGCATGCGCGACAAACATTGTTGCGTCTGCTCGAGTTGGGCTGTATTCCGGTGATCAACGAAAATGACGCCATCGCCAGCGATGAAATTCGCTACGGCGACAACGATCGCATCGCCGCGCTCGTCGCCCACAGCATCTCGGCCGATGTCTTGGTGTTGTTGACAGACCTGAAAGGTTTGTACTCGGCCGACCCGAATGTCGACAGCAACGCGGTGTTCATCGAAACCGTGAACGCCGACGACGAATTGTTGTCGGTGCGCGCGGGAAGATCGATCAACCAAAAAGGCAGCGGGGGTATGGCGTCGAAACTCGCCGCCGCACGAATCGCCTCGTGGTCGGGTGTGCGAACCGTGATTGGTTCGGCGAAACGGGAAAACGTCGTCGTCGACGCGGTGAATCAAGTCGCCGGCGCGGGAACGCAGTTCTTGCCCCGCAAGCGCGAGCTCACCGCCCGCAAACTCTGGATCGCCTTCGCCGCCCAGGCCAGCGGCTCGGTGGTAGTTGATGACGGCGCGCGTGACGCGCTGTTGTACCGCAACGTTTCGCTCTTGCATGCCGGGGTGAGAGAAGTCAACGGCGATTTCGAGATCGCCGACACGATCGAGATTGTCGACACGGCGGGCAACATCATCGCCCGCGGAATGGCCGCGGTTTCATCGGTTCAGGCGAGTGCCGGGGCGGGGATGAAAAGCGCGGAACTCGGCGACGGTATTTCGGCGGTGGTCGTGCATCGCGACGACCTGGTCGTGTTGGCTAGTTGATTCTCCGAATCTTCCGCCGCAGTGCGAAAAACGCGACAATTGACGAAATCAAATAAGCCGAGGAAAAGGCCAGGCCCAGACCCAGGACATCGAAGCGCTCGACCAAAAGAATCGCCAACAAGATATTCAGCGCGTTTTCGAACAGGTTGATGAAAAACGGCGTGCGCGTGTCGCCGTAACTGTAGAAGCCGCGCAATATGAACAGGTAGACAGAGAACCCGACGAGCCCGACGCTCAAGCCCGTGAGGGCACGGGCCGTGTTGGTGGCGGCATCGGCATCGAAATTGCCGTATTGCAACAACGCCGCGACGAGCGGCTTGGCGAAGACGAACAAGCCCAAAGACGCGGGGATCGTGGCGAGCGCGGTGAGTTTGAGTCCCGAATTGAAACGAGAAACAAACTCTGTTTTCGAGTTTTGCGCCACGGCACGGGCCAGATCGGGCACGAACGTTGTGGCGATCGAGACCGCGAGCAGCCCATGGGGCAACGAAAAAAACGCGTATGCCTTCGAGTACGCATCGACATTGCCGCTACCCGGCTCGGCCAAATTTTTGATCACGACGAGAGCCACTTGATTGGCCGCGATGTAACCGACCGCCCAACCCGAAAGCTTCACCAGCTGACGCACCGCCGAATGTTTCAGATCGAACTTGAAACGCAGTCTCGTGCCGCCGCGAAGCAAAGCAAAATACATTCCGACGGTCATGGCGATGATTCCCGAGGTCGAGCCCAGACCCAGCAGAAGTTTGAACCCGTTGTTCTCGAGCACATCGCTCAACTGCGGCGGATCTGCCGTGTCGAGGCGACCGACCAGCAGCAAACTGCCGATCGTCACGATGTTTGCCATGACGGGCGTCCATGCGGCGGCGAAAAACTTCCTGCGGGCGTTGAGGATCGCCGTGCAAATCGAAGTCATCCCATAGAAAAAGATCTGGATCAAGAACAGTCGCGTCAACGCGGTCCCCGCGCCTCGCAGCATCTCTTCATCCACCGCGGCGTCCGGGCTCAGCGAAAAGATTCTGAAGATCAGCGGCGCGAGCGCGATCGAAATCAGCGTGAGAGTCGCCAGTGCGACCATCGCGACGCTGGCGACGGCACTCGTCGCGTCGTCGTCATCGTCTTGCAGATGACGAGTGAAAAGTGGCACGAGACCGGCCGCGAGAACCCCGCCGAGCAAGAGTTCGTAAACGATATTCGGCGCGTTGTTGGCAATGTCATAGGCGTCGGCGAGAGCGGTCTGCCCGATCACGACCCCGAACACGATTGTTCGAAGCAGTCCGGTGAGGCGGCTCAGCGCGGTGCCGCTGGCGACCGTCAGGTTGGCGCGCAGCAGACCCGAGCGGGCATTGGGCGTCGCCATGCGCTCAATCGTATTGCGATTTGCACGTCGCTTGCGCTTAGTTGGTGCACGGCGTCACGGCTAGGGTTAAACGGGTGAAACCGCGTTTCAAAGATGTCGCATCGGTTCGTGCCGGTCTGAAAAAAGAAAAGTATCTCGCCGATGACGGCATCGCCGGCGTTGTTTACTTGGCCGACCGTTTGGGCAAGCCGGTGCTGATCGAGGGGCCCGCGGGCACGGGCAAGACCCAACTGGCAAAGAGCGTCGCCGAAATGACGGGCGCCCGATTGATTCGTCTGCAGTGCTACGAGGGTCTCGACGAATCGAAGGCACTCTACGAATGGAACTACAAGAAGCAGTTGCTGCGAATTCAGGCCGATAACAACAGCGACACGTGGTCGGAAGTGCACGACGATATCTTCAGCGACGAGTTTCTGTTGACCCGCCCGTTGCTCGAGGCGATCACCAGCGAAGAGCCGGTGGTGTTGTTGGTCGACGAAGTAGATCGCGTCGAGGTCGAAACCGAGGCGTTGTTGCTCGAGATTCTCTCCGATTATCAGGTGTCGATCCCCGAATTGGGAACGATCACGGCCAGGCAGATTCCGCTGGTTTTCTTGACATCCAACAACACCCGCGAACTGTCGGAGGCGCTCAAGCGTCGTTGCCTGTATCTGCATGTCGACTACCCAGACTTGGAGCGCGAGAAGGAAATCATCCTGATCAAGGTGCCTGACATCAGCGAGAACTTGGCCGATCAGATCGCAAGAATCGTTCGCAGCATTCGCCAACTCGACCTGAAAAAGTCTCCGTCGGTCAGCGAAACGCTCGACTGGGCGCGAACCCTGATGCTGCTCGGCATCGACACGATCGACGAGACCGAGGCCAGAGAGACTCTGCACATTCTGTTGAAGTATCAAACAGACATCGCCAAAGCGGCGAAAGAACTCTCAGTCTCGAAGTAGGCGAGCGCGATGCCCGTTCTTGACCTGATGTCGGGTTTCATAGCCGAGTTGCGCAGCGCCGGTCTGCCGGTGAGCCTCACCGAGAATCTCGACGCGATGGAGGCGGTGAAGGTGATTCCGATCGAAGATCGGGACGCGTTCAAATACGCGCTCGGGGCGACTTTGGTCAAGAACAACGCGCACTGGCGCGTGTTCGAGACGATTTTCGAGGTCTATTTTTCGTTGCGCGGCCCCGAATACGAAATCACCCGAGAGGCGCAGCCCGATGATTTTTGGCGCGAGATGCAAGATCAGATCGACCAGGTCAGGGGTCAAGGTGAAGGCAAGGGCTCGGGCGGCGGAATGGACTCGCTCACACCCGAAGAAATCGCGGCGATGTTGATGCGGGCGTTGATGAGCGGAGACCAAGCGATGATGCGGGCTTTGGCCAAACAATCGGTGCAACGTTTCGCGGGCATGGAGCCGGGTCGACCCGTGGGCGGTACCTACTATCTGTATCGCACGCTGCGCAATCTTGATCTCGACAACATGCTGCAAAAGCTCATGGACGCGAATCGCGAGATGAGCAACCACAAACTTTCGGCGCTCGAAGAGAGGCTGGAGAAAGACGAGTTCCAGAGCAGGATCGAACAATTCAAACTAGAAGTCGAGTCAGAGATCAGACGTCGACTCGTCGCCGACAGGGGCGCCGAGGCGATGGCCAAGACGCTGCGCAAACCCTTGCCCGAAGATGTCGAGTTCATGCACGCGAGTCGCGACGAGATGCAAAGCCTGAAAAAGGCGTTGTATCCGCTGACCCGAAAATTGGCGGCGCGCCTTGCCCGCAAGCGTCGACACGGTCGAAAAGGTCCGCTGGATTTTCGGAACACCGTGCGGCATTCGTTGAGTTACGGCGGGGTGCCGGCCGACCCGAAGTTTCGATATCCGCGTCCGGCCAAGCCGGAGTTGATGGTGGTTGCCGACATCTCGGGCAGCGTGGCCGCGTTCGCCCGATTCACGCTGATGTTCGTCTATGCAATTCAGAACCAATTCTCAAAAGTTCGCTCTTTCGTGTTCATCGACGGGATAGACGAGGTCACGAAGTTCTTCAAGTCGACCGAGGACGTCGGCGAGGCGGTCAATCGCGTGAACACCGAGGCCGATGTCGTCTGGGTGGACGGCCACAGCGACTATGGTCATGCGTTCGAGGTGTTCTTCGAGCGCCACGGAAAGGACATCAACTCGAAAACAACAGTGCTTCTTTTGGGGGACGCCCGCAACAATTATCACGCCGCCCAGTCGTGGGTGGTCAAAGAATTGCGCAAGCGAGCCCGTCACGTCTACTGGCTCAACCCCGAACCAAAGTCGTATTGGAATACGGGCGACTCGATCGTCGCCGAATATGGCGCGCACACCGACGGCGTCTACGAATGCCGCAACTTGCGGCAACTAGAGAGTTTCGTCTCGACCCTGGCCTGACCCGATTTTTCGTCGCACGACAACGACCCAGCCGGCGATTACGAAGATCGAAAAAATAAACCACTGCACCGTGTAACTCAGGTGCGGGCCAGAGGTCAAATTCGGCGAGGCGATTCTCGCCAAGTAGTCGGCCTCGCTGGGCCGAGATTCGAGAACTTCCAAATAAATTTCGGTGTTGAGGTTCTCGATTTGCGCGGCCAGACGCGGGAGATCGATGGTTATCACCTCGGAGAGAATTCCGGCTGCGGGATCGCTGAGTTGACCCAACCGCCGCGACTCTGACAGGCGAACCCGAGCGATGATCTCGAGTTCTCCCGAGGGTGGCTCGGGCACTTTCGCATTCTGACCGACAAAGCCCCGATTCACCAAGATTGTTTCTTCGATCTCGTCGCCGCCGAGAACCAGAGGTGTAAGTGGGTCGACGCCCGAGATGCCGTCTTGCGATCGATTCACGCTGAGCAACGACTGATCGGCGATGTAACGACCTTGCACTGAGACGTTCAACCACTCGGCTTCAGAGGGTGAAAGTTCGCCCGTTTGAATTTTCTCGAGCACGGTCGTCAGGGGTGTCGGCGCCGAGACCATGCGTTCGGCGACGACTTTGTTGAAGTCGACCCGTTCGTGGTGGCGTCGCAACTGCCAAAGACCAAGATTCACCATCACCACGACCGCTGCGACCACCGTCACGTGCAACAAAACCCACCCGGGTCGCAGCAAAAATCCGAACATTTGCGTCAAGCGTAGTGGTGTGTTCGGAGTCGGTATTCGATAACTATCGTTGAAGATGTGACTGAATCATCGTCGGCGGTTTTGGTGTGGGATGGCGACTGTGCATTCTGCGCCGGATGCGTCAGGTTCATCGAGCGCCGCATCAGGACCGATGCGCGAATCGTCGCCCATCAAAAGGCTGATCTGGCCTCGCTTGGTTTGACCACCCAACAATGTCAGGCGGCGTTGCAATGGGTTGGCGCAGATCGAACCATTCGCCAAGGCAGCAGGGCGGTGGCCGCATTGTTGAGATCGAGTTCGTTCGCCTGGGCAATGCTCGGGGTCGCCATCGACTTGCCGGTCGTGCGCGTGGTTTCATCCGCGATTTACAAATTGATCGCCAACAACCGCCAGCGTCTGCCCGGCGGCACCGAGGCTTGCGCACTAGATCAACGCGATTAGACCCCAACTCCGCCCGCGCGTGGTTAGCACACGCTATCCCGATATCGTGGGTTAGGCAATCAACGCGCGAGCGTCAGTTGCAAGAAGTTGCATCAGGAGCGACCAATTGGTCCGGCAACCGGGGCTCGACCCACGGTGCCAGCTCACCTTCGGGTGGGGATGTGGCTCCGCTGTCGCGGGGCAACGGGCCAAACTCCGATACAAAATCTTGCGTCGCTCTCGCCGACGAGTTTTGAGAAAGGAGTTCAAAAATGGCGCGACACGATTATCCCGCGACGGGCGCATGGCACGGCGGCCTACCTTCGGGCACGCGAAAATTTTTGCACTTCCCGGCCGATCGACCCGTCGCACTGGACAGTTCAAAAACTCTGCAAGATGTGACGATCGCCTACGAGACTTGGGGCGAACTCAACGAAGACAAATCAAACGCGATCTTGTTGTGCCACGCCTGGACGGGCGATTCGCACGCGGCCGGAAGCGCGCAGGATGGCATGCCGACACCGGGCTGGTGGGAGGGTCTGATCGGGCCCGGTTGTGCGATCGATACAAAGAAATGGTTCGTCGTCTGCACGAACACGATCGGCGGCTGTCAAGGCTCCACGGGTCCCGCGTCGCCGCACCCACAAGACGGTTTGCCCTACGGTTCGAGATTTCCGGTGATCACGATTCGCGACATGGTGCGCGCGCAGGTGCGGGTCAGCGATCTGCTCGGCATCGATGTTTGGCACTCTGTCGTCGGCGGATCAATGGGCGGCATGCAGGCGCTCGAATGGGCGATCATGTTTCCGCATCGTGTTCGCACCGCCGTGCCGATCGCGACTTGCTTTCAGGCCACCGCCCAGCAAATCGCCTGGGGCGCGATCGGTCGACGCGCGATTCGTCTCGATCCCAAGTGGCGCAACGGCGACTATTACGATGCCGAAGTCGGCGATGGACCTTGGCAGGGCTTGGCAATTGCGCGAATGATCGCCCAGGTTACATTTCGCAGCGACAACATATTCACCGATCGGTTCGGTCGTGAACTGGCCGATCTAGACGTCGACTACAACGGTCTGGGTCTGTGGGACAAATTCGAGGTCGAGAACTATCTCGATCACCACGGCGACAAATTGATCAGGCGCTTCGACACGAACAGTTATCTGATAATCGGCAAAGCGATGGACCTGCACGATGTCGTCCGCGGTCGGGGCACGCTGCAAAGCGCCGTCAAGCGAATCACCGCGCCGTTGCTGTCGATCGGTATCTCGAGCGACATCTTGTACCCGACATACCAGCAAAAGCAGATTCGCGACCTGGTCAACGAAGCGGGTGGGCAATGTGAGTACGTCGAAATCGACTCACCTCATGGCCATGACGCGTTCTTGATCAATCTCGATCTGGTCGGGGCGCCGTTGAAGAAATTTCTTGAGCTCCACGCCCCGAGGTCGTGATCTAACGCTGCACGATTGCGTCGAGGCCGGCCACACATCGGCTCGACGCGGGTACTCGCAAGATCGCGCGGTCGTCGGTGTCGGCTTCGTTGATCACGACATAGTGACGGCGTTTGGCTTCTGGTGTCGACGCGACATAACTGACGAGCCAGCGCCCACGAAATTGCCGGCCGCGTCGACCTCGCCCGAAAACGATTAGTTGTCTGCCGTCGATCGTCACCCGCACCTCGACCCATTTCGACGAGTCGGGTTTGTCGTCGGACATCTTGGCGCTGAATCGCGAGCCGTCGCGCGAGACCCATTGGGGTTCGAAGCGGTTGATCCATTTGAGCAATCCGATGCCCGCGGCAAAGAAGGCGACCATTGAAATCAGGTTGAAGAAAGTGTCGTTCATCTCCGACTAGTTTGGCATCTGGCGATATGGTGCGGGTTTTCGGCTTTCTGTTCGGTTTGGCGGAGACTCTGGGAGTTTCGCTGAAGTTCGTCTCGTTCGCCATGCTGGCAATCGCCGCCGGTCTGTTATTGGCGACGATCTGGTTTTGGCGGAGTGCGCGACCCGAGACCGAGGCATTGGCGCCGCTCGAGATAATGGGCGAGCGCGAGTTCTTGGAGGCCGACGAGGACACGCGCAAAAGAATGCTCAACGCTGTGCGCGCCAAGCCCAGCCTCGCTGCGACCGGTGAAGATAAATCGGCACCCACTGCCGATCCGATCAAGACAAACTAAATTGTTGACATGCCCGCAAATTTTGACCCCGTTGAAATGATCCAAAGATTCCGTGATCGAGCCGCCTCGGTCAAGCGACGCCCGCTCCCGCCCGTCGCCGGCGAAGAGCGTCAACACTTCCTGAATCAAGCCCAAATTGATTTCCAAGATTTCGCGATGATCGGCGATGCCCAAGCGACAATCGAAGACGGGGTCTTGACCTTGCGCATCGACTTGCGGCCGCCCGCAAAGTGAACTTCGCCGCAACACTGCGCGCGCGGATCACCGCAGTACCGGTTCTTGCCGTGTTCATCGCTGTTTTTGCCTGGGGTGTCGGACCCCTTTTGTTTTTGGCGCCCTCGATCTCGATCAACTCGGTGTTGTTCTACAGGGTCTTGTTTTGGCCCCCTCTGCTCTACTTCATCGCCACTCGCGATGGCAAGAAGATCGACCGATCTCTGTTTCGAATCGTTTTGTTGCCCGGCGCGTTGTTCGGAGTCTCGACGATTTTTGGCTTCACGGCGATCGTCGAAACTTCGATCGCCAACGCCACGATCATCGGCAACGTCTCAACGGCGATGGTGTTGTTCGCTGCGCCAAAGTTTCTCAACGAGGCGATCTCACGCTGGCAGGTGTTGCTTGCGCTGACGAGCTTCGCCGGCGTCGTCGCCGTCGTCATCGGTGCGGGTAACACGGGTGGTTCGAGTCTTTTCGGCGACTTTCTCGCCTTCGTCAATGCGTCCACATGGGCTCTCTATTTCATTTCGTCGAAGCGACGGCGTCTCGAGGGTTTTGGCACCTGGCAATTTCTGTTCGGTGTGAGCCTCATCCAAACGTGCGTCGTCGTGCCATACTCGCTGATCACCAGCGACGATATTCTGCAGATCACTTGGCGCGATTTGGGTTTCTTGATCGCGATGACTTTGTTCTCCGGCACCGTCGGGCACAGTTTCATGCTTTGGGCGCAAAAATATGTCGACGCTTCGGTCTCGTCGCTGATCTTGTTGTTGGGGCCCGTGATTTCTTCGTTCGGGGCGTGGCTGGTTTATGGTCAGCAAATTTCTCTGATGCAAGTGATCGGTGGAGTGGTTGTTCTCGCGTCGCTCGCCGGGGTCGTGCGTCTGGCGAATTCGGTAAGGGTGAGCAAAGACGTGGTGGGCGCCGCCGACCCGTTGCTAAACTCGAATCCTTAAGTAATCGCGTTTTTGCGGACGTGGCTCAGCGGTAGAGCATCACCTTGCCAAGGTGAGGGTCGCGGGTTCAAATCCCGTCGTCCGCTCCAATTTGCAATCGGCCCTAGCGGCGGCGGGGCGGGCGAGGAAAAAACGCGCTGGTCGTGGCGACGTAATTCTCGTAGCCAGGCTTGCGCTTGAGCAGCGACCGATCCAGCATCGCCACGCCCGAAACCTTGACCAACAAGATCGTCATCACCACCGGACCGATCAGTCCGTAAACGCCGTTCGAAGTTTCGGCGGCGATCAAACCCAAACCCCACCAGACACATGAGTCGCCGAAATAATTCGGGTGCCGCGTGTAACGCCAGAGGCCCTGATCCATGACCAGGCCCTTGTTGGCGGGATCGCGTTTGAACCTGGCGAGTTGCGCATCGCCGACGGCTTCAAAATAAATGCCGACACCCCAGACCAGAACCCCGAGCCCGCCGATCACGCCGAAGCCGGGTTCGGTTTGCACTTGGCCCAGTTGCACGGGCAAAGAGACAACGAACATCAGCAGACCTTGCAGACCGAAAACCGTGTACAGGCTGACGATCGCGAATCGAGCCCCGTATTTGCGGCGCATCGCCTGGTACCTGAAGTCTTCGCCGTGGCCCAAATTTCGCTTGGCCAAATAAATTGAAAGGCGCAGACCCCAGATCGTGGCCAAAACAGTCAGCAACAGACTTCGAGTTGAGTTGCCGTCGCTCAACCAAAATGTCACCCAGGCCACGAGCACGAACCCCGAACCCCAGGCGATATCGACGATCGACGCGTCACGCATCACCAGGCTGATCGCCCAAACGGTCAACATCATGCAGGCAATCGCGACGATCGCGCCTACCATCACGAGGCTTGCCCCGGCCAAAGCAAAAATTGCCGCACTGATCACGCTCAGACCCTAGACCAGATCGAAGGTTGTATCAACGCGATCTGGGTGCGAGCCTTGACGGGTGCTTCAAGTCAAAGATCTGTGCGTCGAGATCGGCGGACTACTGGTCGTCGATTCGGCGTCTTTCGCCGTGATGCCCCGCGACAAGGTCGGTCTGGTCGGTCGCAACGGCGCCGGCAAGACGACACTGTTCAAAGTGCTGGGTGGCGCTGTCGAGCCAAAGTCGGGTGTCATCAATCGCAACGGATGTTTCGGGTATCTGCCGCAAGACCCGCGCATTGCCGGTTATTTGGATTCGCGAACCGCGATCTCGCACATTCTTTCGGGACGGGGCATCGACGATGAAATAATTCGTATCGAAAAACTGCGCATTGCGATCGAAGAAAATTCGAGCGACGCGAACATCGCCAAATTCGCCAAAGCGGAGGACGAGTTTTCACTCAAGGGCGGCTACGC
Source organism: Actinomycetota bacterium (assembly GCA_016871295.1). Taxonomy (GTDB): domain Bacteria; phylum Actinomycetota; class Acidimicrobiia; order Acidimicrobiales; family Ilumatobacteraceae; genus BACL27. The sequence goes on from VFZD01000021.1 coordinate 13,212, forward strand.
GGCCGACAGTGAGGCCCGGGCAATCGCCGCGGGCCTGGGTTTGAAGCCCGATCGTCTTGGTCTGGCACTCGGCGTATTGTCGGGAGGCGAGCGACGTCGGGTCGAACTGTCTCGAATCTTGTTCAGCGGCAGCGACACGCTGTTGCTCGACGAACCGACGAACCACCTCGACATCGACGCCAAGATGTGGATGCTCGATTTCTTGCGTTCATACAAGGGCGCGTTGCTCGTGATCAGCCACGACCTCGAATTGCTCGACGAGGCGATCACCCGCGTGCTGCACCTCGATCGCCCCGACGAAGATTCCGAGGGCCAAATCGTCGAATATCGCGGAACCTACTCGCAGTATTTGATTTCACGCGAAGCCGACGAGGTGCGACAAGCGAAAAAAGCCACCCAGCAGAGCAAAGAGATCGAACGATTGCAGCGTGTCGTCGATCGTTTCGGCGCCAAGGCGAGCAAGGCGGCGATGGCCAAGAGCATCGAGAAGCGAATCAGCCGAATCGAAGAGACCCGGGTCTTTGCCGCGCAAGGTGCCCGCGTGTTGAAAGTGCGATTTCCCGACCCGCCGCACTGCGGCGAAACAGTGTTGACGGTCGATGGTTTGCGCAAGACATACGGCGGGCCCGACATTTTTCACGATGTCAGTTTCGACTTGGGTCGGGGCGAGCGGCTTCTCGTGCTCGGTCTCAACGGCGCGGGAAAGACTTCGCTGTTGCGAATTTTGGCGGGCGAAGTGAAACCCGACAACGGTGATTTCACATTTGGCTACAACGTGCAGGTCGGCTATTACGCCCAAGAGCATGACAACCTCGTCGCCCAGCGCTCGCTGGTCGACCACATGCGCGAGCAAGCACCTGTTCCCCTGGGTCTGACCGAAACGCAGTTGCGGGGCATGCTCGGCATGTTCGGTTTGTCGGGCGACAAAGTGCACCAAGAGTCGGCGACGTTGTCGGGTGGCGAAAAGACCAAACTCGCGCTGGCGATGATGATCGTCGGAAAAAACAATCTGCTGCTGCTCGACGAGCCGACCAACAACCTCGACCCGTCAAGCCGACAGGCCGTGGCCGATGCCTTGTCGAATTGGCCGGGGGCGATCGTGTTGGTCAGCCATGACGCAGAATTCGTCGAACAACTTTCGCCGACAAAAGTTTTGCTGATGCCCGACGGGCAGGAAGACTATTTCAACGAGTCGTGGCTCGAACTCGTGACGCTTGCGTAAAATTCGATCTTTACTTCAGCGCGCGAATGTAGGCGATGATGCTGGCGATTTCGGCGTCGGTGAGTTTGTTCGCCGGCATGATGCCCGAGGCGCCACGACGCTTCTTTTCACCCGGATATTTGATCGACTCGTATAAATACGCATCGTCGGCGGTGACGACCGTGCCGTCGCTGAGCGTGACCTGAGAATCAGCCAGACCGACGAACTTTGGCCCGACCCGACCTTCGCCATTTTCGCCGTGGCAACTTGCGCAACCCGCGGTGATGGCGATGTTTCGACCCGCAGAAGCCTCGGGCGAGAGGTCGACGGGCGCGCCCGACGAACTCGACGAGCACGACGCGACGAACACCGAAAGCGCAACCGCCGACAAGACCGGGATTTTTGACCAGAATTTGAATGCCATTACAAAATAATATCTTTGCAGGTAAGTAGAGTTCGTCACTGTGGTGAAAAACAGATGGTGACAGATCTTCCACAGCACCCTTCGCAGGGCAACGAGTCCGACGGCTATTGGATGCACTATCACGACCAAAACAGCGAAAAGCTCGCCGCCGCGGTGGTCGATTACGCCCTCGATCGGATTCGTCTCGATCCGCCGCCGTTGGATGCCCCCAAATCTTTGAGTCAGTTGCAGGCTCTGGTCGGCAACACGATCACCCCCGAGGGTTTGGGCGGGTTGAAGGTTCTTGAAATCTTTACCCAGCACTTGGCCCGTGCCTGCATCAGCGTCGACCATCCGCTGTTTTTGTCGTTCGTGCCGGGCGCCCCGACCGAGAGCGCCGTGTTGTTCGATCTCGTCCTCAGTGCTTCGAACATTTACGGGGGTTCATGGCTCGAGAGTGCGGGTGCGGTGTTCGCCGAAAATCAGGCTCTGCAGTGGGTGGCGAGCCTCGCCAATTTTCCCTCGACGAGTTCGGGTGTTTTCGTCAGCGGCGGCACGGCCGGCAATCTCTCGGCGCTCATCGTGGCCCGGTGGCGTTGGCGCCAAAACGGCAAAGGTGCCCTCGATCGAGTTCGGCCGATGATCGTCTCATCTTCTAGCGCACATTCATCTGTCGGGCTTGCCGCCAACGCGATGGATGCCGACATCGTCAAAGTCGAAGCCGACGCGCAAGGTCGAATGTCGGGCGTCAACCTGCGAAATGCCGTCGCGTCGTTAGATCCGCAAGATCGCGACCGGGTTTGCGCGGTTGTCGCCACCGCGGGCACCACCAACTTGGGTGTCATCGACGACCTGGTCGCGGCGAGCGACCAGGCGCGCGAACTTGGCGCATGGTTCCATGTCGACGGCGCCTATGGTGCGGCCGCGTTGTGTGCGCCGAGTGTGCGCCATTTGTTCGTCGGCATCGAGCGCGCCGACAGTTTCATCGTCGACCCGCACAAGTGGTTGTTCGGTCCGTTTGATTGTTGCGCCCTCATCTATCGAGACCCCGACACCGCGCGTCGCGCCCACACGCAGCGCGCCGAGTATCTCGAGGTTTTGACGCAACAAGATTTGGGCGACGCCTTGGCCAATCCGTCAGATTTGGCGCATCACTTGTCGCGCCGGGCAAGAGGTTTGCCGTTTTGGTTCAGCGTCGCCACGCATGGCACCGAGGCCTACGAAGAAGCGATGGAGATAACGCTGCAAGTCACCCGTGAGGCGACGGCGCTGATCAAAAATGCGCCGTATCTCGAATTGTTGCTCGAGCCCGAACTCTCGGTGATCATCTTCAAGAGAAAGGGTTGGTCGCCCGAGCAATATCAAACCTGGAGCGATCGCATGCTCAACGAAGGGCGGGCATTCGTCGTGCCGACGACGTTCAACGGCGAAACAATTCTGCGCTTTTGCATCATCAACCCCCGCACCACCATCGACGAGGTCGCCGATATTCTCAAGTCGCTAGAGTAACTCTGTGCTGAAAGCCGTTCGATCTGTCGTTCGGCTGAGAAAGTTCGAATTCAACGGCGACAAGCGAAGGCTCGCGGCGTGTGGCGACCTGAAAGATCTCCGCAAACTGGCGAAGCGAAATTTGCCGGGCGGCGTGTTCGATTATTTCGACGGTGCGGCCGAAGACGAGTGGTCGCTGGCCAACAACAGCGCCGCCTTTTCGAAGTTTGGTCTCGTGCCAAAGGTGCTTCGAGATGTCTCCAAGATCGACACGACCACGACGATCATGGGCCAGGCGGTGCCGTTTCCGATCGCCCTCTCGCCGACAGGGTTCACGCGCATCGCCCATCCGCAGGGTGAACTTGCCGTGGCCCGTGTCGCGGGAAGAAACTCGTTGCCCTTCACCTTGTCGACGCTCGGCACGCGCAGCATCGAAGAGGTCGCGGCGGTGGCCACCGGCCCGTTGTGGTATCAGCTCTACGTCTGGCGCGATCGCGGACTCTCGCGTGAACTCGTGCAGCGGGCGAAAGCGGCGGGCTACAAGGCGATCATGGTCACGGTCGACACGGCAGTGTTCGGTCGTCGCGAGCGCGATGTCCGCCGAGGTTTCACTCTTCCGCCGAAAATCGGCCTCGAGACGTTCATCGACGGCATTCGTCACCCGCGTTGGACATTCAAGTTCGTCACCAACGAGCCGATTACTTTCTCCGCCGTGGCCGGCCGAAAAGATGTCGACGGTTCGCAGGCGATCACATTGTCTGACTATGTGAATTCACAATTCGACCCGACTTTGAGTTGGCGCGATCTCGATTGGATTCGCCAAGAGTCGGGTTTGCCGATCATGCTCAAGGGCATTCAGTGCGTCGATGACGCCAAGCAGGCCGCGTCGCTCGGCGTCGACGCGATCGCCCTGTCGAATCACGGCGGTCGTCAACTTGACGGGTCGCCGGCGCCGATCGAACTTCTGCCGAGCGTCATCGATGCGGTTGGCGACGCGATCGAGGTGCTGGTCGACGGTGGCGTCCGGCGCGGCTCCGATGTCGTCAAGGCGTGCGCGCTGGGTGCGCGGGCGGCGATGTTCGGCCGCCCCTATCTATATGGTCTGGGTGCGGCCGGCGAATTGGGTGTGCAGTGGGCGCTCGATCACATCACGAGCGGCATTTCGCGCACAATGGCTCTGATCGGGGAGACCTCGATCAGGGGTTTGCGACGCGAATCGGTCGTCGCGCGCTAGTTACTTTTTGGTTGCGGGCGTCTTCTTGATGACGGTCTTTTTTCGCGCACCGTAACGCTTGTTGAAGCGGTCGACTCGACCCGCCGAGTCGATGATCTTCATCTGACCGGTGAAAAACGGGTGGCTCGCATTCGAAATTTCAAGTTGCACCAGCGGGTAGCTGTTGCCGTCATCCCACACGACCGTCTTGCTCGGGTCGGTCTTCAGCGTCGAGCGCGTCAAGAAACGGTAGTTGGCCGAACTGTCTTCGAACACGACGAACTGATAATCGGGATGAATCTCGGGTTTCACGGGTTCAAAGTGTAGCGGGGCGAACGCGCCCTCTATACTGATCGGATGCCAAATCGCTGTGATGTCCTCTCGAAGACCCCGGGCAAGGGTCATACAATTTCGCATTCGCACATCCGCACCAAGCGCTGGTGGCGAGTCAACACTCAGAAGCGTCGCTTCTGGTTGCCCTCCGAGCGTCGTTGGGTGACGCTCAATGTGAGCACCAAAGGCGTTCGCACCATCGACAAGCGCGGCATCGAGTCGGTCGTCGCCGAGATGCGTCGCGCCGGCAAGAAAGTCTGATCGTTCATGGCCGCAAAGAGCAAGGACAAACGACCGATCATCAAGTTGCGAAGCACCGCCGACACGGGCTTCACCTACGTCACGCGTAAAAACAAGGTCAACTCGCGCGAGCGTCTCGAACTCAAGAAATATGATCCGATCGTGCGCAAGCACGTGGTGTTCAAAGAAGAGCGCTAAAGACTTTTCAGCGCGTTCGCCAAGTCGTTCTTGATATCGACGCAGGCCTCCAAACCCACCGACAGTCGAAGCAGCGAGTCTGTCACTCCCGTCTCCGCTTTCGTCTTCGCGTCGACGCTGTTGTGGGTGCTCGTCGCAGAATGCGAAATCAGCGTCTCGGGCCCGCCGAGAGTCACGGCGGTGTGCACGAGTTTCAATGCATCGATCAGTTTCGCCGCGTTCTCGCGCCCACCCACAACTTCGAACGACAGCACCGAACCCATATAAGCCATCTGTTTGACGGCCAATTCGTATTGCGGATGTGACTTGAGCCCGGGGTAGTGCACCGCGGTGATGCTTGCATGCTCGCTCAGCCACTCGGCCAGTTCTTGGGCCGAGGCGCTTTGTCGGGCGAGGCGCGCGTCAAGCGTGCGAATGCCGCGCAGTGCGTTCATCGCGTCAAATGGCGATGCCGTCGCACCGTGCAATATCGAGTAGCCCCAGATATCGCCGATCAGATCTTGGTCGGCGGCGATGACGCCGAGCGTCGCGTCGTTGTGCCCGGCGATGCCTTTGGTCGCCGAGTGCAAAACGATTGAAACGCCGTGGTCGTGGGGTCGTTGACCCAACGGTGTGGCGAGGGTCGAGTCGACGAGGGTTATTGGTCCCTTGATTGCGCCGAGTGCGTCGAGGTCGGTCAAATCTAGATGCGGGTTGCTCGGCGTTTCGGCCATCACGATCATCGTTTTGCCGGGGCGGACGGCAGTCGCGAACTCGTCGGAGTTGCGCCCGTCAACGAGGGTTACTTCGATCCCGAGTCGGGCGCACGGACCATTCAAAAATGCGAGCGTGCCCGCATAACAGTTGCGCTGCGCCACGATGTGGTCCCCTGGTCGACACAACGCCAAAATCACCGTCGAGACCGCACCCATGCCCGAGGCAAAGGCGAGGGCGGCCTGCGTGTTTTCGAGTTCGGCGATCGCATGTTCAAACGCTTCGACCGTCGGATTGGCGTAGCGCGAGTAAAACTTCGTTTCGTGAATCGCCTTGGCCAGGCGATGGCTCTCGTCGAGACCCGCGCTCGACCATGTCGTCGCAGTCGACAACGTCGGAGCGAGCGAGCCAGAGTTATCGCGCCCCGCGGTGATCGCAATCGTCGCCGGTTCCTGCTTTTTTTCGGATGGCACGATTCAAGGCTAATCAGCGCTGCTTACAGATACGGCCTGAAATATTTGTCAAATAAACTCTAACGATGCGAAAAATCAAGTTTCTCTCGGCAGTTGTATGTGCAGGCTTGGCCCTTGTCGGTGTGCCAGGGTCGGGTGTCTCGGTCGGTGCCGACGCTGGGGTCAGCCCACTTTCGGGTTTGCCCGGGGGCGCCGGCAAGCCGGTCGTGATGGTCAAGTTCGGCAACGCAAAACCCGATCGTCCGCATTACAACCTGAACCAGGCCGATCTGATCTATGTCGAAGAGGTCGAGTGGGGCTTGACCCGCATCGCGGCGATGTACAACACCAAGTTTCCGAGCGTCGTTGGCCCGACCCGTAGTGCGCGAATCTCCGACATCGAACTTCTCGAGCAGTTCACGAACCCTGGCTTGGCCTATAGCGGGGCGAATGATGTGTTGCTCAAAGCGATTCGCAAGTCGCAATCAATTTCGCTTTCACCGAGTGACCGGTCGACTTTTTACTACCGCAATCTTTCAAAAAAGGCGCCACACAACCAGTTGTTGCGCCTCTCGGCGATGATGGCTAAAGAAACCAAGGTCGGCGCGATAAAAGACATCGGTTTAACTTTCGATGCAACACCCGCCACCGGTGGCACCAAGGCGTCATATTTTCAAGCCTCATGGTCGTCGGCGCGGGTTTCAGGCACTTGGACGGGTAAAGACTGGGTCATCTCGTTCGACGGTTCTTTGCATCGTGACGCCGTGAACAAGAGTTTCTTGACGCCCAAGACGGTTGTTTTGCAATACGTCGAGCGCAAAGAGACAAAATATGGCGACAAGTTCGGCGGCAAGACTCCGTTGCTGAAAACAGTCGGTGCGGGTCGCGCAATTGTTTTGCGCGATGGTCAGGCATTCGACGGCACCTGGTCGCGACCGACAAAAGAGTCAGGAACCAAGTTTTCGTTCGCCGACGCCCAATTCGCTTTCGATGTCGGTCAGGTGATGATCGTGTTCGTCGACGGTGGCAGCAAGAAGAGTCCGGTAACGCTCAAATAACCGCTCTGCTATCTGCGAACTCGCAGATAGCGTGCAGGTGTCAATTAATTTTGGCGACGTGGCCGACTGGCTTAGGCACGGGCCTGCAAAGCCCTTTAATCGGGTTCGATTCCCGACGTCGCCTCAA
>VFZD01000022.1 GCA_016871295.1 Actinomycetota bacterium
AGAATCTCTGCGGCGGTGTTCTTCACCATAGCAACCCCGAGCCGGGCTTGATATCGTTCATCAGAAAATTGGTCATTCATCGCAACCATTTCGCTTATTGTCGCCAAGCGATTATCCGCAAGAAATTTGACCCTTTGACATATCGCAATATCTCCCTTAAACCAGTTTTCATGAATTCGATACGTATCTGAGTTGACGGTCGGCAAATTGAAAATAGCCCGAAACATAGGTATGCCGGTCGCGCCACTAATCAAACAACTAGACCGAAATAACAAAAAAACATCCAAGAACTCGGATCGACTCTTCGACGCATAGTCGTAAATGAAATCAGCATATTCTTCAGGCACCTCTCGACTGAGATCTTTGCCCATTCGGAGAATGAAATAACCGCGGCGACTCAATTCACGCATCACCTCAAAATAAACTCGCTCGTCGGGATTGCGAATTGTTTGCGCTTTTAGTTTGACACCTTCACTTTTCAATCCATCGTAGTAACTTGCAGTTCGTGTTGCATAGCAAACAATTTTCTGATCTGGTTTGACGCCAATTGATCGCAAGAATTCTTCGCCACGCCGCAACTCTTCTGAATTGATACTGATGACTGGCTTACCAAAGTGCCACTGCGGATCGTTCTGGGCCTCGAGAATTTCTACAACTTTGAGTTTCATTTGACCAAGGGTCGAAGCCCACCAGACGATCCGGCGCCGAAATCGGGCTTCATCACCGTAAATCGTCGTGACTCTGTCGTACATCAATCTTATCTGGGAATTTGCGTCTTTCGAAAGATTCAAGATAATCAACCGTGCAAGAGTCTTCTCGACACTCATTCGACGGCGTAATTCTGGTTCTAAAACTTGCAGAAACGCCGTAATGGCGCTTGTTCCCACTCCCACAAAAAACACTTCCTTGCGGCGGAGTTTGAGCCAGATCCAGGTGACAAGGATTGCCGGGGAGAGAACGATGAATTCGAGAATGTGGCGCAGGATCCACCGACCGAGCGGCTGTTGAACACCAGCAAACTTGTCGCGTACAAACTTCGGAAGCACGAAAAGAGACTAGTTGAGCATCTCGAGCCGGGAATGCGCAACAAGATCTGAGTGCTAAAATTCGAGTGCAAACATTTGCGGGTGTAGCTCAATGGCTAGAGTCCGAGTTTTCCAAACTCGTTATGCGGGTTCGATCCCCGTCACCCGCTCGAAACGGCAAGATTCAGATGATGCCGCAAGTCGTATGACCCAGCAAACTTGGCGCGAGATGAGTGCGGCGCGGATAGAACGCGAATATACGCCGGCGTCGCGAGTCGACAACATTCAGGTGTATTTGGATGAATACTCGACCATGGGTACCGAGGCCCGCAATAGTCACGTGCACACGAAACTGAAGTATGGGCCACATAACGACGAATGGTTGTGGTTGGCAGATAGCGGGCAACAGTTCAGAAACCTCGCCGTGTTCGTGCACGGGGGGTTCTGGCGGCGACTGAGCGCCGACGATGGGACCTTTCTGACGCCGAAATGGCACGACTTGGGCCTCAACCATGCGTCGATCAACTACTCACTTTGTCCAACCGAAGAACTCGCTGTACTCGTCGAGCAAGTGACTCGCGGTCTCGCCTATTTACGAGAGAACTACGACCCGGCAGATACCACTTTGGTCGGGCACTCTGCCGGTGCGCACCTGGTTGCAATGGCGTTGGCGCGAACCGATACGCCCAGATACCGACAGGCAATCTTGGTGTCGGGCATCTTTGATCTGGAGCCGATCACCAGAACCTCTGTCAATGACGCGGTGCGGCTCACCCTCGCGACGGCCCGTGAACTTTCGCCGCTCCACCGACTCGAGTCGGCGAACGACACGCCGATGACCGTGATTTGGGGTGAAAACGAGACCGATGAATTCAAGCGCCAGTCGCGCGAGTTCGTCGAGAAATGGTCGGCCGTGAAAAGTCACAGGCCGGCGATCGGGCGCGAGATACCAAGTCGCAATCACTTCGACATTCTTCACGATGTGCCGACACCTCGTGTAATAGATTTGGCGGATGCGTAAGAACCAGAATCTGCTCGGCATCGCACTGAACATCGTCAGCAGCATCGGTTTCGGTCTCGCGCCGACATTCGCAAAGTTCGCCTTCGACAGCGGCGCCAACGCGGTCGGCACCCTGCTCGCCCGATTCACGACCGCCACGGTGTTGATGCTCGTCGTGCGCAAGATCGCGTCGCGCAACGCCAAATGGCCCCGACCGAAACTATTCGGCCAGTTGTTTTTGCTCGGCGCATTGGGTTACTTCATCGCCACAATCTTGTATTTCACGGCGCTCGAAAACATCGACAGCGGCTTGGCGATCACGATTTTCTATTGCAATCCGGTCATCGTCGTCCTGTTGTCGTGGTGGATTCTCGGAGTCAAACCCAATCGAATCATCGTCATCTGCCTGGTCTCGACGTTGATCGGGGTGGCGATTGCCGCGGGGCAAGTCGGCAACGCCAACACGATCAGCGTGATTCTCGTGTTGATCGTCGCCATCGAATACGCGTTCTACATGATCATCTGCGCAAAGGTGCTGCCCAGAGTCGACCTGCCGACGGGCGTGACGATAGTGATGTTCGGGGCAGCCTCGTCTCTCGCCGTTTATTCGCTGGTCGCGCCAAGATCGGTTTCGGCGATTTTCCCGGCGACCACCAGCGGCTGGGTAAGCGTGGTGATGCTCGCCGTAATCGCCACGGTGATACCCACGGCGACTCTTTATGCGGGCATCAAACTGATCGGCACGGGAAAGACCGCGGTAATCCAAACTTTCGAACCAGTCTCGTCGATAATCGCCGGGGTGATCTTTCTCGGCGAACCGCTGACGGTTCCGCGAATCGTCGGTGCGACATTCGTCGTCGGCGCGGTGGGCGTATTGGCCGCAGCCGAGTCGCGTAGCACGGCGCAAATCATCCATCAATGATTCGGCGATACCGTTTAGGGCGATGTCCTCATCGCTTTGCGTCGTCGGAGATTTCGCGTGGGATGTTCTGATTCGCACGAACAACAACCTGCTCAAAGGGGGCGACTCGTTTGGTGAGGTGATGCTCACGCCCGGTGGCAGCGCGGCGAACCTCGCCGTTTGGGCCCGACGATGCGGACTCGACTCCCGATTCATCGGCAAGATCGGCCGAGACCGATTCGGTCAACTCGCGCGCGAAGACCTTGAACGAGAAAAAGTCGACCACTATTTCGTCGAGACCGACGCCCACCTGACGGGCAGTGTCGCCGTGTTCGTCGACCAGACCGGCGAGCGAAGCACGGTCTCGGGTCATGGCGCCGACTTCTACCTGATTCCGTCCGAGTTGCCGCGCGGCATCATCGCGTCCTCGAGCCATCTGCATCTGACCGCCTGGAGTTTTTTCACCGATCCCCCGCGTTCGGCCGCGCGCATGGCGGCGCAAATCGCCCGTCAAAACGGTCTGACCATCTCGTTTGATCCGGCGTCATTTCAAATGATCGGCGAAATGGGCGTGGAGCAATTTCTGTCGTGGACAAAGGACCTGGCGATCGATATTTTGTTTCCGAACTTCGAAGAAGGTCGGGTTCTCACTGGTTGCGACGAGCCCGACGAAATCTTGCACAAACTCGCCGAAATCTACGATCAGGCGCTGATCATCTTGAAACTTGATGCCGAGGGTGCGCTCGTCTACGACGGCAAGACGACCACCCACGTCGAACCCACGACGAACAACCCTGTAGATGCGACGGGTGCAGGCGATTCATTCGCCGGCGCATTCTTGGCGCACTACCTGGAGTCGAATTCGGCAATCGAGGCGGCGAAGTTCGCCAACAAGGTCGCCGCATGGGTTATCGAACACCTCGGCGCACGACCAAAACCCGACGCCCGCTTGCGCCAGACTATTTTGCAGCGCTAACCGCGACGCGATCGACGACGCGAAGAGTCGGCATCCGATGGCGGCTTGTTGGTCAGCGGCCCGACTTCGGCGACGATAGTTTCAAGCGTCGGACGCGTACCCGCGACATGTTTGTCGATCGCTTGGCGCATCAACGCCAAATGCTCGGGCGAAGTGCCGCAACAGCCGCCGACGATGCGCGCCCCCGCGTCGGCCGCAAGGTCGGCATAGTGCGACATCAATTCTGGAGTGCCCGAATATTTGATTTCGGTGCCGACGAACCGCGGTATACCGCAATTGCCTTTCGAGATCATCGGCAGGTGCGCCGCGTCGGCCGATGGGCTCATTTCAAGTGCGGTGACCAAAATATCCGACGCCCCGACGCCGCAGTTCGCGCCGATTGCGATCGGCTTCACCTCGAAGTCGGCAAACAGTGCCGCCAAACCATCTGGTTTCAAACCCATCATCGTTCGACCGGCGGTGTCAAAACTGCATGTCACCGTGTAGGGCAGCCCGACCGCGACTGCGGCCTGGGCGGCGGCCTGAACTTCTTCGATCGCCGACATCGTCTCGATCCAGGCGACATCGGCACCGCCATCTTTGAGTCCTTGAATCTGTTCTTTGAAAGTGTCGACTGCCTCATCAGATGTCAAGGCGCCGAGTGGTTCGAACAACTCGCCCGTCGGACCGACCGAACCCGCCACCACGACGGGTCGAGCGCTCGCGTCGACCACGCCTCGGGCGATCTCGGCCGCTCTTTTGGCGAGCTCATGCGTGCGCGCCTGGGCGTTGTGAAGTTTCAACCGATGCCGGTTGCAACCGAAAGTATTCGTGAGAATGATGTCGGCACCCGCATCGACGAATCGACGGTGAAGATCGGCGACTCGTTCGGGATGACTGTCGAGCCAGAACTCGGGTGGCTCGCCCGAAGCCAGACCGCTCGCGAAATAATTCGTTGCCGTCGCACCGTCAGCGAGAATTATTCTGCCCGTCGCCAACAATTCGCCGAGCGAAACTCTCATTTGTGATCAGCCCATCACCGTGCCGGAGGTCAACTGCGCCTGTCGCAGCCGAGAAAACGCGCCGATATCAATCTCCCTGCCCGAACGCGGGCCGCGATACCGAATCGGTTCGTCATCATGATTTTTTCCGGCCTCGGCCGCTTCGATCAACATGCGAATGAAGATCGCCGCCAACGGCGCGTTCTTGAATTGGTTGCCGCTCGTGCCACAAGCCATGTAGAAACCCTCCAGGCTGGACCGATCGTAGATCGGCACCCAGTCGTCGGTGGCGTCGTAAAGCGCTCCGATTCCGGATGGCGAAACCGGCACGCCGAAATTCGGCATGCGTCGCGCGAGGCGCAACATCGTCGTCTCCCAAATTTCGACGGTGGCTTCTTGACGCCAGTCGTCGGCGTCTTCGACCCAATGCAACTCGTCGCACGCCGGCTCGGTGCCGCCCAGGTTCAACGTGCCACCCGGGTGCGGTCTGAAATAGATGCCGATATCGAGATCGGCGACCACCGGTGCGTCGTCTTCAAGTCGAAAACCGTTTGGTGCGGGGGCGACATAGACCTCCTGACGCAGGGGCCTGTGGCGAATGTTCATCTCTTCCGCGACTCCGGCAATTCTGTTGATCTTGCTCGCATGCGGGCCGGCGGCGTTGATCACGATGCCGGCCGCGATCTTTTCGCCGCTGGCGAGAGTCACACCGACAACTTTTTTGCCGTCGGTGTCGATTGAAACAACTTCTTCCTTGAAACGCGTCTGGGCACCGTGTGCTTTGGCCGCAAAGACATAGTTGTGCGCCGCCAACATCGGGTCGTCGATGAAGCCGCTCAACGGATCATAGAGACCCGACAACTCGCCCACTGGATCGTCGCCAAAGGCCGGGTCATCAATTTTTTTCGGCGGCCAATAACTTCCGGCATCCAATGCGGGAAATTTCTTGCGCAACTGTTCGGCACTCAAAATTTCGTAAGGAATGCCGATTTCGTCCCAGATCTTGCGAACGGCTTCGCCGGTATAGCCCTGCGTTCGATAGACCAAATAACCGGTACGAATGAATTTCGCCATTCCGTCGGGGTCGACCACGCCGAGATAATCTGCCCAGTTCTCCCACATCGGCGCCGACTCCCAGGCCATCAACACGGCGTCGATGGTCGAGTAACTGAATCGAATGATCGCCGACGACGCAGACGTCGAACCCGCGCCCGCCGCCGAGCCCTTGTCGACGATCACAACCGAGCGACCCGCTTTGGCGAGTTCGAACGCGACCGCACCACCGATAACACCCGCGCCGATGACCACGGCGTCGGTCTTCACTCGCTGGCCATCACTTCGCGTTGCCAAGCCGCGGTGTCGGCGACGCTGTTGAAAGTGAACGAATGCAGACCGACGATGTTCAACGACTGCGCATCGTTGGCCAACCCCGCGACGAGTTCGGTCGGGTCGTAGCCGCCGGGCGAAAGCATCTTCATGATCGAGGCTCTGTTCTTGCTCAAGTATCGCATCGATGCGCCGACTCCGACTCGGGCACCGAGCGTCATCAGCCTGGTGCGATCGACGACCCCGGGAACACCGAGCTGCACGGGCATCTTGAAGCCATTGTTTCGTTCTTGCTGCAGCCAAGATCTGATCAGCGCGATATCGAAACACATCTGGGTCGACGCCGAACCCTGCACGCCCGCCTCTTCAAGAAGTTTCTGTTTGTGGTGCAGCGCGGTGCTCAGATCTTCCCGACTGATGAACGCGTGACCATCGGGGTAACTGCCGAAACCCACCCGTTCGACGCCGCTGTTGCTGTCGAGAAAGTCGCGCAACAACTCGACGCCGTCCTTATACGGCCCGACGGGCTGCTCGGCGTCGCCGGCGATCAGGAAAACTTCTTTGATGCCCTGTTGGCGAACCCAGGCGGCAAGTCTGGTGACATGCTCGCGTGATTCGACCAAGCGGGCTGCAAAATGCGGCACGACCTCGTGACCCGAAGAAATCAAGCGGGCCGAAACTTCTTGGGTCGCGGCGATGCCCTTAACTGGCGAACATGTAACCGAGACTGGCGCCCCTGCCGGCAGGTCGAGAATGCCCTGCTCGATGCTCTTCATCGGGATCAACTCGTAACGCATGTTGGCAACCAGCGACTTGACCGCGGGCGTCACCTGAACCGAAGACTTTTTCAGACGTGCGAAGATCGACATCGTCGTAATCCTAGGGGTTTTCGACACTTGTCAGCCAGCGACCCGGCGTGAACATCAGCACGGATCAGGCGAATGTGTCGGGCAGTGCGCTCTTTCGTTTGGCGACGAACTCTTTGAGCTCTTCGTCGATCGCTTCGTCTAGAGGTGGCGCAACATAACTGGCCAACCTTTCTTTCCAGATTCGGTTGGCGCGTTTGGCGGCGTCATCACCACCGTCTTCGAGCCATTGTTCGTAACTCGAATTGTCGGATGTCGTCGATCGATAAAACGCCGTTTCGAAATTGGCCAAGGTGTGTGCCGTACCCAAGAAATGGTTGCCGGGTGGATTGTCTCGAATCGCGTCAAGAGCCTGTCCGTTCGGCGAGATATCTAATCCTTTGGAGAATATCGCCATCATCCCGAGTTGGTCGTCATCGAGCACGAACTTTTCGTAGCCCACCGCCAACCCGCCCTCGAGCCAGCCCGCGGCATGGAGCACGAAATTTGTGCCGGCCATGATCGTCGGCAGAAGTGTCGCCGCACTTTCGTAGGCGGCCTGTGCGTCGGGCAATTTCGAGGCGGTCAACGAGCCGCCCGACCTGAACGGAACACCGAGGCGTCGGGCGAGAGCCGCCATCGTGTAAAGAACAATCGCCGGCTCGGGCGTGCCGAAAGTTGGCGCACCCGTCTGCATCGACATCGACGAGGCGAACGAACCAAAAATCACGGGCGCACCCGGACGAACAAGTTGGGTGAAAGTCATTCCCGCGAGGGCCTCGGCGAGCGTCTGGGTCGCCACGCCCGCCGAAGTCGATGGCGCCATCGCCCCGGCCAAAATGAACGGAGTGATGATCGTGGCTTGATTGTTGCGCGCATAAACCTCGGCCGAGGCCAGCATCGTCGCGTCCCACACGAGCGGCGACGACGCGTTGATCAGACTGGTTATCACCGTGCGGTCTTGCAGGTCGCCACCAAAACCGATCCGCGCCATCTCCACGCTGTCTTGGGCTCGCTCGCCGGCGGTTACCGAGCCCATGAAACCCTTGTCGCTGTATTTGATGTGCGCGTAGACCATGTCGAGATGTCGCTTGCTCACCGGAATATCGACCGGCTCGCAGACCGTGCCGCCCGAGTGATGCATGCGCGGCGACATGTACGCGAGTTTCACGAAATTCTGAAAATCTACGATGGTCGCGTAGCGCCGACCGTTGTCGAGATCGAAAGCGAATGGCGAGCCGTAGTTCGGCGCGAACACCGTCGCGTTGCCGCCGATCTGAACATTGTTCTTCGGATTACGGGCATGTTGCGTATAAACGCTCGGCGCACTCGACGAAACGATCTTGCGACACATGCCCCGCGGAAAGCGAACGCGCGTGCCGTTCACATCGGCACCGGCGTCTTTGAAGCGCTGTATCGCCGACGGATAATCTCGCACCTCGATGCCGACCTCTTCGAGCACCGTGTCGGCGTTGTGCTCGATCAATTCAAGCCCTTCGTCTGAGATGAGTTCGTAGGGTTTGATTTGTCTGGTGATGAACGCGTCGCGTTCGGGTTCATGAGATGTGCGCAGATTTTTTCGACCGGCGCGACCGCCAGATCGTCTTGTGCGCGTTACATCTGACATGTTTTCTATTCTGCCACGCCGCCCGTCGACCGCCGACGGCGACCGGACCGTGTCGAACCCGGGCTCTCGTCGGTTTTTCGTTCGCGCAATGGCAAGTCGATCACCTTTGCCAAATTCGGCGTCGCGGCAGTCTTGTGGGGAAACGCCATCGCCTCGACGAAAAGTTGCTGAAACCTAGGCTCGGTCGCGGTTTCGATTTTCGTCACCTTGCGCACCACATCTTCCATTTCGTGTCGAAGTTGGCGCGACAATAGAGCCTGCACCGCGCCGGCACCCGCGGCGTTGCCCACGCTGCGCACCCCCGACACAGGGCAGTCGGGCACCAACCCGAGCACCATCGCGTAGACGGGGTCGATGTGCGCACCGAACGCACCGGCAAGACGGATGTCGTTGACCGTGGGCATGCCGGCGTGTTCGACCAACAAATCGATGCCCGCTCGCAACGCCGCCTTGGCCAGTTGAATCGCCCGCACGTCGTTTTGCGTCACGAATAGTTTCGTCTCGCCGTGTTCATAGAAAAGATACGAAAATGTGCGCTCGTCGCCGACGATTCGCGACGACTTGGCCGCCAATTCACCGCGCACGACGCCATCTTTATCGATGATGCCGCTGAGGTACATCTCGGCGATGACCTCGATGATTCCCGAACCGCAAATGCCCTTCACCTGCGTGTCGCCGAGCGACTCGAGAAACCCCGGTTCGTTGCTCCAGAGATGCGAGCCGATCACCTTCACGCGGGGCTCGAGAGTCTTGCGGTCGATACGTACATGCTCGATTGCTCCCGCCGTGGCGCGTTGGCCCGCGCTGATTTGCGCACCCTCGAAAGCGGGGCCGGTCGGGCTCGATGCGGCGAACTGACTTTCGACATTGCCCAGAACAATCTCGGCGTTGGTGCCGATATCGACGAGCAATTGCATTTCTTTGGATCGATGCGGGCCCTCGGCCAAAATTGCCGCCGCGGTATCTGCACCGACGTGGCCGGCGATGCAGGGCCCGACGTAATAACCGGCATTCGGCAGGTTCAAATCGAGTTCCGTCGCCCAACCACTGACCGACTCATTGGTCGCCAACACGAACGGCGCCACGCCCAACGGGGTCGGATCGATGCCCAGAACAATGTGGTGCATGATCGGGTTGCCGACGATCGAAATCTCGAGCACGCTACCGACCGAGACGCCCGCCGAATTGACCAGACTGTCGATCAACTCGTTCAACGAATTGCGAATCGCCCGAGTCAACTCGACGTCGCCGCCCGGGTTCATCATCACGTATGAAACGCGACTCATCAGGTCCTCACCGAATCGAATTTGTGGATTCATCAGGCCCGAACTGCCGACAATCTCGCCCGTCAAGATTTCGCAGAGATGGCCCGCTACGGTCGTCGACCCGACATCGACCGCGATGCCATAGGCCGAGTCGACGAAACCCGGCCATGCAGCAACAATCTGATCTGCTGTCGCGGTGTGGCGCACGGCAACTGTAACTTCACCCTCGGCCTTGGCCATCGCCGCGTGAAGCGTGCCCAGAGTTCGACGCGCCACCTCGGGGGCTCGTCGTTTGTGCTGGGCCGCAACGGCGTTTGCCAATGCGTCGGCGGCACTGATCGAATCGCCGAGTTGCGCCTCGGGAATCGTCAGATAGAACAAACTGAAACTGGGGTCCACCGTGATTGGTTCGAGATCCAAATCTTTGCGCACCACTTGGCGATGCACTTGGCTTGTAGCGGGCACATCTACGACCAAATCGCCGCAAATTTTTGCCGCACAACCCAGACGGTTGCCTGGCACGAGAGCACGCTTGGCCCGATAATTGATTTCGGTCTCGGCTGGGGCCGACAATGAATCTTGCGAGACAGTGATGCCCCACTTGGCGAATACTCCCGTGCTTGGCGTGATCTGACAACGCCCACAAATTCCGCGACCACCGCACACCGAGTCGACATCGGCACCGAGTTTTCTGGCCGCCTCAAGAACGGTGACACCGTCATCTACGACGCCATCTAGACCCGAGGGGGTGAAGACGACGCGATGCTGCATGTTCTTATTCGGGGCGACGACGAGCACGCCCGCCGCGCGCACCTCTTTCAGGAGCCGCCCCGTTCGGGTCTCTGTTGGCTCGAATCCACGCGGCACAATTCTCGTCGTTTCCGACCAGAACATCGGCCGCCATCACGAGCGTCTTCACCTCTGCATGCAACGGATTCATGATCGCCGAAGTCATGCCCGCGCCGATCGCCATCGCCAGGAAAGTTCCGGTGATGTTGTTGCGCGACGGGATGCCGAAGCTCACATTCGACGCGCCACAGGTCGTGTTCACCTTCAACTCTTCGCGCAGACGACGAATGATTTTGAACGCGGTTCGACCCGCGTCACCCATTGCGCCGATCGGCATCACCAACGGATCGACCACGACATCACTGGCTGGTATGCCGTGGTCGGCCGCGCGTTGAACGATTTTTTTCGCCACCGCGAACCGCTCGTCGGGGTCCATGCTGATGCCGGTTTCATCGTTGGAAATCGCCACGACCGCCGCGCCGTATTTGGCGACCAACGGCAACACTCGCTCGAGGTTGGCGTCTTCACCTGTCACCGAATTGACGAGTGGCTTGCCTTGATAAACCGCGAGCCCGGCCTCCAACGCTTCGATGATCGAAGAGTCGATCGACAACGGCACGTCGGTGATCGACTGCACCAGTTTCACGGCGCGCGCCAAAAGCGCCGGCTCGTCGGCCAACGGAATACCGGCATTGACATCGAGCATGTGCGCACCCGCCGCGACTTGCGCCAGTGCGTCGGCCTCTACCCTGCTGAAATTGCCTTCTCTCATTTCGGCGGCGAGCAGTTTTCGACCCGTCGGGTTGATTCGCTCACCGATCATCACGAACGGGCGCCCGAAACCAATGACCACTTCTTTGGTCGCAGAAGAAATAATGGTGTCGGTCATGCTCGGTTTCCTTTTTTCATTCAATCTTGCTATTCGTTCTCTCCGAGTTCTTCCAGATCCAGAAGTTCTTGGTTCGTGAATTCAGTCGCATCGACATCAGCCTCGAAACCGCCGGCAAATGCGAGCTTGCCGAGGTGTTCACGAGAATACTCGTCTTCAAGACGATCGGCCTCTCGTTGCGCCGCCTCGCCCAAATCACCGATCAACGGCAGACTCACCCGCCGCCACTGGGCGACGTCTTCTTCGGCCGTGTAGATATGCGCCTTGCGCTTGGCCCTGTCGATCGCCCGTTGAAACTTGTCGGAGAGTTGAACTTGCTTTCGCTCGCGACCCGACTGCGCATTGACCTGCGCGGGGATATCCCGCCACATGATCACGATGACCTCGTTGCTTCCCCTCGGCACGCGATGCTCTCCCTCAAATAGACTTTCTCAATTCTTGGCAGATTTCAAAAATGAAATCGGCACCGATGCCGCAAAATTATCCAACCCGACATGCAGGTGCTCAAATTCTAAACCAAGTTGGTCGGCGGCCGACTTGCCCGCAGCAATGATCTCGAGATTGTTCGTTTGTGAGAAAAGCACCACCCGCCGATAATTGCCGAAATATTCGTCGCGCAATTCCGGGTGCTCGTCGAGCCCCAGCCCCTGCCAAACCAAGGCGAAAAAATGCTTCGCCAAAAAGTCGGTCAGGTAGAAGGTTCCGGGCTCAGCATCGTGCGCCGCCAAAAATTTGCTCGTTCCGGCGAAAAACTCGTAGCAGTGCGCCCCCGCGATTCGGGACACTTGGGGGAACTTCTTCAAGACCGCATCAAGGTGTCCGCCCGTACCACAATCGGCATAGGCCACGAAGACCTTTCGTGATTTGTTTGCTTTTAGCAATTCCTCGACCTCGGGTGCGATCTTCTCGGGTCGGTTGTGCAGATTCGCCGGCAAATAGACGACTTCGATCGAGTCACCCACGCCTGAGGCGTCAAGCACCGTGCGCAACTCGCTGACTAGCGCGCCGCAAGCGATGATCAGTGGTCGCGAGTCGAACGACATCGCCAAGGTTTTTCAGCCGACTGACGGACCAGGCGGCTCGGCGCTGCGGATGCGACGCGCCCCGACCAATTGCTTGGCGGTTTCAGAAGCCACGGCAGCATCGCGGCAATACGCGTCTGCGCCCACTGCGTGACCGAACTCTTCGTTGAGCGGCGCGCCGCCAACCATAATGATGTACTTGTCGCGCAGACCCTTTTCTTTCATCGTGTCGATGACGACTTTCATGTACGGCATTGTCGTCGTCAGAAGCGCCGACATGCCGAGAATGTCGGGCTTGTGCTCTTCGAGTGCGGCGAGATATTTGTTCACATCGGTGTTGATGCCGAGATCGACGACCTCAAAACCGGCGCCTTCCATCATCATCGCCACCAAGTTCTTGCCGATGTCGTGAATATCGCCCTTGACTGTGCCGATAACCACTTTGCCGACCGACGCTGCACCCGTTTCGGCAAGCAACGGACGCAAGACTGCCATCCCGCCCTTCATCGCGTTGGCCGACAACAAGACCTCGGGCACGAACAATATGCCGTCTCGAAAATCGATGCCGACGATTCGCATGCCCTCGACCAACGCGGTTTCGAGAACTTTCGTCGCCGACCAACCGCGGTCGAGAAGAATCGTCGTGCCTTCGATTATCTCCGGGCCCAAGCCGTCGTAGAGATCATCGTGCATTTGGGCGACCAAGTCGTCGTCGGAGAGTTTTGCCAGATCGATATCTTCGAATTCTTCGTTGCTCACTGTTTCTCCGTTGACTTAAAACCCTGTTTTGCGTCGCGACTAGCCGCTCGACACAACGTCTAAAACGCTATCAGTTCGTCACGGTATAGAAACGAGCATTGTCGGGCTCGAGGGGCTCGACGCCCAGAATAATGTCGGCCGCCTTTTCGGCGATCATCATCGTCGGGGCATAAATGTTGCCATTGGTCACATAGGGCATGACCGACGCGTCTACCACTCGCAGACCGTCGATGCCGTGCACGCGCATCGTCAACGGGTCGACTACCGCCATCTCGTCTACCCCCATCTTGCAGGTGCATGACGGGTGGTAGGCGGTCTCGCCATCGCGACGAACCCAATCGAGAATTTGCTCGTCGGTTGTGACGGCGCCACCGGGAGAAATCTCGCCGCCGTTGAATTCTTCGAATGCCGGCTGACGAAGAATCTTTCGCGCCGCGGCGATCGCCTCGATCCACTCCCGGCGATCTTCTTGGGTCGACAAATAGTTGAGTCGCAACTCTGGCTTGACGCGCGCGTCGGGTGACTTGATCTTGACACTGCCACGCGAGTTCGAATACATCGGCCCAATGTGCACCTGATAGCCGTGGCCACCCGCGGGAGCCGTGCCGTCGTAGCGCACAGCAATCGGCAAGAAATGAAACATCAAGTTCGGATATCTGTAACAGTCGTTGCCCCGAATGAAACCGCCGCCCTCGAAATGATTCGACGCGCCCGGGCCGCGCCTGAACAACCAGCGCAAGCCGATGAACGGCCGATAACGAATCTTCAACATCGGATTCAACGAAACGGGCTTGCTGCACGCGTGCTGAACATAGACCTCGAGATGATCTTGCAGGTTTTCGCCAACGCCCGGCAGATGGTGCACCGGCTCCACCCCGACGCTCTTCAAGTGAGCGGCGTCGCCGATGCCAGAGACCTGCAGCAACTGCGGCGAGTTGAACGCGCCTCCACACAAAATGACCTCGCGCGCGGTGACCGACCGCCTGCGACCGAACGGCAACTCGTAGTTGACTCCGGTGACTCTTCTGTCGCTGATGTTCAACTTCGTGACCAGGGCCCTGCACTGAACCTTCAGATTTTTTCTGTGCATCACGGGGTGCAGATACGCGCGCGCCGCGCTGAGTCGTCGGCCACGACGCAGGTTTCTGTCGAACGCGGCAAAGCCCTCTTGTTTGTAACCGTTGACATCGGTGGTCAACTCGTGGCCCGCCTGCTGCACTGCCTTGAAAAATGCGCCAAACAGCGGGTTCGAAACAGGGCCGCGCTCTTGCACGAGCGGGCCGTCGTGGCCACGAAACAAGTCGTCTTTGTCCGCGGCCAGGCAATTCTCGAGTCGCTTGAAGTACGGCAAACAATGCGCGTAGTCCCAGGTGGCCATGCCCTCGTCGCTTGCCCAGCGTTGATAATCGAGCGGGTTTCCGCGCTGAAAGATCATTCCGTTGATGCTCGACGAGCCGCCCAAAACCTTGCCGCGACCCTGCGTCACGCGCCGATTGTTCATGTGCGGTTCGGGTTCAGAGACGTAGAGCCAGTCGTAGAAACGGTTGCCGATCGGAAACATCAACGCCGCGGGCATGTGAATGAACACGTCCCACCAGTAGTCGGGTCGACCCGCTTCAAGCACCAAGACTTTGCTTTTCGGGTCAGCGCTCAACCGATTTGCCAGCGCCGAACCCGCCGAGCCACCACCGACGATTATGTAGTCGTATTCGTAATCGCGCTTATTCCTGCCGTCGCGCTTCGCTGCGGCGTCGGTCATATCGCATTGAGCATGCGCGCTGCTTCCAAAGTGTTCTCGAGCAGACACGCGATCGTCATCGGTCCGGTGCCGCCGGGCATCGGCGTGATCGCCCCGGCGATCGCCTGCACCGCATCGAAATCGACGTCACCGACGGTTTTGCCGTTGATCCGCGTAACCCCGACATCGATCACGGTCGCACCCGGCTTGACGTGGGCCGCCGTGACCATGCGCGCCGAACCAGCCGCAGCGATGATGATGTCTGATTCGCGACAAACCTCGAGTATGTCGTGGGTCGACGAATGGGCCACCGTCACCGTCGCATCGACGCCTCGTCTGACGAGCAACAACATCTGTGGCAAACCCACGAGAGTCGATCGACCGATCACAACGACTCGTTTTCCCTTGGTCCCGATTTCGTAGCGCTGCAAAAGTCGAAACACGCCCAATGGCGTGCACGGCACATGACCTTTGATACCGCGCACCAAACGACCCATCGATTTTTCGGTCAGACCGTCGACGTCTTTCTCGGCGGGCAACAATCGCAAAATCGCCTCCGTGTCGATGTGTTTGGGCAACGGCAACTGCACCAGGATTCCGTGCACCGAATCGTCGGCGACGAGTTCGGCCACCACATCCTCGACTTGAGCCTGGGTTGCCGTGGCCGGCAGATTGATCCCGCGCGAGACCATGCCAACTTCTTGGGCTTTCTTGTGTTTGCTGTTGACATAAACATGACTGGGTGGATCATCACCGATCAACACCGTCGTCAAGCAGATTTTTGGTCCGCCCGCGTTCGCAATCGTGGCCTTGATGTTGGCCAACGACTCGTCGCGCAGCCGCAAACCGTCGAGCAAGATCGCCCCGCCCGGCGTTCGTTGCAAAACGGGGCTCACGAGAGTCCGATTATTTGGCCGTTCGAATCGAAATCAATGATCGCCGCGGCCGGTCTTGTGCCCAGTCCGGGCATCGTTCGCATATCGCCACAAATGGGATAAACGAAGCCCGCACCGATCGATGCCCGCACTTCACGCACATTCAGCGTGTGACCGGTCGGCGCACCGCGCAACGATGCATCACCCGAAATCGAGAGGTGCGTCTTGGCGACACAGATCGGCAACTGGGCAAAGCCGTTGTCGGTGTAGTTCTTGATCTGCTTGTTGGCCAAACCGGTGTAGTCGACTTTTGCCGCACCATAGATCGTCGTCGCAATCGTTTCGATTTTTTCTTTGAGCGACGCCTCGTCTGGGTACAAGAAGTGGAACGAGTTCTTGTCGTTGCAGGCCTCGACCACCGCATTGGCGAGGTCTTTTGCTCCGGCTCCTCCGTCGGCGAAGTGGGTGCAGACCGCGACTCGCGCGCCCGCATCTTGGGCGATTTTGCGAATCGCTTCGTGCTCCGACTTGTGGTCGGTGGGAAAACCATTGATCGCGACCACGGGTGAAACGCCGTGCGCCTTCACATTTTCGATTTGTTTCACGAGGTTTGCCGCACCCGCGATCACGTCGTCGGGATTCTCTTTCAACAGGTCTTCGGGCAGCGCTTTGCCGGCGACGATCTTGTATTTGCCCGAATGCGCCTTCAGCGCGCGCACCGTGGCGACCAAAACCGCGGCATCTGGGGTCAACCCCGAGGCGCGACACTTGATGTTGAAAAACTTTTCGGCGCCCATGTCTGCGCCGAAACCAGCCTCGGTGATCAAATAATCGCCCGAGTGAATGCCGATCAGGTCACCGACGATCGACGAATTGCCATGGGCGATGTTTCCGAACGGCCCTGCGTGGACGATCACGGGTGTGTTCTCGATCGTCTGCAGCAAGTTGGGTTTGATCGCGTCGGCCATGATCACCGCCATCGCACCTGCGGCGCTCAATTGCTCGGCCGTCACGGGCTTGCCCTGCGAGTCGTAGCCCACGACGATGCGGGCGAATCGCTTGCGCATGTCTTCTTTCGAGGTGGCAAGGGCGAGAATCGCCATCACTTCCGACGCCGCGGTGATGTCGAAACCTGTCTGTCTGACGACGCCGTCTTCTTTCGTGCCGAGACCGATTATCAAATTGCGCAAAGATCGGTCGTTGACATCCATCACGCGTCGCCAAGTGATGTTGTTCAGGTCCAAGTCGAGTTCGTTGCCTTGGTGCAGATGGTTGTCGACCATCGCCGAAAGCAGGTTGTGGGCGGCGGTGACGGCGTGGAAGTCGCCCGTGAGATGCAAGTTGAGTAACTCCATCGGAATCACCTGGCTGTAGCCGCCACCTGCGGCGCCACCTTTGATCCCGAAGGTCGGCCCCATGCTGGGCTGTCGCAGGCTGATCGTCGCTTTTTTGCCGATGTGTTTCATCGCCTGACCCAAGCCGACGGTCGTAGTGGTCTTTCCCTCGCCCAGAGGCGTCGGCGTGATCGCCGTGACGACAACATACTTCGCCTTCGCTCGAGACTTCATCGAATCGATCGCGTCGAGGCTGATCTTGGCGAGACTTTTGCCATAGGGCTCCAAGAACTCGCCGGCGATGCCCATTTGGTTGGCGATTTCCCCGAGGGGTTTGGCCGTGGCTTTGCGCGCAATCTCAAGATCGGTGGGAAACCCCATTTTTTCCTCTTTCACCAAGGTTCACAAAGTTTATGCGACGATCTACTCTACAGAACCGTTGAGCGGTCGAGTCCGACAACTTGAAGTCGCTACCATGATCACAGATGGTGAAACACGAGTTCGACCCGTACGGGCGCTTGACCAAGCCGATGGTTCGCGACAATGGCGTATTGCGCGAAGCGTCTTGGCAAGAAGCCCTGACTCGGGCCGCCAAGGGACTCGGCGAAATACGCGATGCCTTTTCGCCCTCGGCGGTCGGCTTTTTCTCGTGCTCCAAGGCGACCAACGAAATGAACTTCATCGCCCAGAAGTTCGCGCGCGCGGTTATCGGTACCAACAACATCGATTCCTGCAATCGCACTTGACACGCACCTTCGGTGGTCGGTCTGGCCACCGTGTTTGGAGCCGGTGGGGGCACCAGTTCTTATGCCGAGGTTGAAACCGCGAACGTAATCGTGCTTTGGGGCTCGAACGCCCGCGAAGCCCATCCGATCTATTTCCACCATGTTCTGCAGGGCGTGCGTAACGGGGCAAAACTTTTCGTGGTCGATCCCCGTCGAACCGCCTCGGCTGAATTCGCCGACATGTGGTTGGGCCTGAACGTCGGCAGCGATATCGCGCTTTCGAACACGATCGCCCGCGAAATCATCACTGCGGGCCTCGCCCATGACGAGTTCATAAAAAACGGCACGAGCAATTTTTTCGAATATTCGAAGTCGGTCGAACCCTGGACGCTCGAAGTTGGCAGTCGCGTCACCGGCATTCCGGCAGAAGCGATTCGCGAACTCGCGCATGCCTACGCGCGCGCCAACACCGCGCAACTCTGCTGGACTCTCGGCATCACCGAACACCACAACGCTGTCGACAATGTGTTGGCTTTGATCAACCTCGCGCTTCTTTGCGGCCATGTGGGTCGAACAGGTTCGGGCCTCAGCCCGTTGCGCGGTCAAAACAACGTGCAAGGCGGCGGCGACATGGGCGCGTTGCCCAACAAGTTGCCCGGCTTCCAAGACGTCGAAGACGATGTCGCGCGCACGAAGTTCGACAAAAAGTGGGGTTGCGTAGTTCCGCCGAAAAACGGTTGGAACTTGACGCAAATGTTTGAAGCGATCGAGCGCAAAGAATTGCGGAGCATTTTCGTGATTGGCGAGAACCCCGCCCAATCTGAGGCCGACGGTGCACATGCGGTGCACCTGCTCGAAAGTCTCGACTTCTTGGTCGTGCAAGATATTTTTATGACCAAGACGGCGCAACTCGCCGATGTCGTATTTCCCGGCTCTGCATCGTGGTGCGAAAGCGACGGCACGGTCACGAACTCAGAGCGTCGTGTGCAGCGCGTTCGCAAGGCGATCGATTTGCCGGGCGAAGCCCGCGATGACATCCAGATAATCCTCGACCTCGCCCGCGAAATGGGCCACGACTGGAAGTACGGTTCGAGCGAAGAAATCTGGGACGAACTGCGCAGCCTCTCGCCGATGCACGCGGGCATGTCATACAAACGACTCGCCGAACTGGGCGGCATTCAATGGCCGTGCTATAGCGAGGACAAGCTCGAGCCGTCTTATCTGCATGGCCGCCTTTGGGACGCCGACCCGACCAAACGCGGTCGCCTCGCTCCGTTCAGCGTTGTTGTCGACGAACCCCCGGTTGAGGCGACGACCCCCGAATTTCCGTTGCGGCTGACCACGGGTCGCCGTCTGGACTCTTACAACACGGGTGTACAGACCCGCGGTTTCGACAGCCCGCTGCGCTTCGGCGAAACTATCGATGTCTCACCGGAAGACGCGGCGCGTCTTGAAGTGCGCGACACGGAGGTCGTAAAGGTGAGCTCTCCTCGTGGCTCACTCGAGGTGCCGGTGCGTATCGACAAGAGCCTTCGCCCCGGTTTGGTGTTCATGACGATGCACTTCCCCGACCAGGTCGACACGAACCTGCTGACAATCAACGCCAACGATCCGAAGTCGGGCACGGCAGAGTTCAAAGCGGCGGCGGTGCGAATCGACCGCATCAAGCAGCGGATGCCCGTAGCCGGCGAGTGAAGTTCTAGTGCTCCGGCACCAAGACGAATTTGCCGAAGTGCTTCTTCTCTAAAAACTCGCGCTGCGCCTCGGCGATCTCGCGCAGCGCGAAAGTCTTGGCGACGATCGGTTTGATTCGGTTGTGTTCGATATGGGCAATGAGATTGCCAAAGACCGGTTCATCCCACGCGGTGCAGCCGACCAGGGTCAGGTCTTTGAGATAAAACTCGCGCAGGTCGAGGTTGACCAGCGGCCCCCCGATCGCCCCTGAAGAAACATAGCGACCGCCCCGCCGCAGCAACTTCAGCATCGATGCGAACGAGTCTCCGCCGACGTTGTCCACGACCACGTCGATCGTTTCTTCGCCGAGAGCCGAGACCAAGTTTGCCGAGCGATCTATAACCCGATCGGCGCCGATTCGAATCGCCTGCTCGGCCTTGCCCGCGCCGACGATCGCGGTGACTCTCGCCCCGCGCAACTTCGCCAACTGTAAAGCCGCCGATCCGACGCCGCCCGAGGCGCCCGACACGAGAACGTGCTCGTCTCTCGCGACCTTTGCCCGATGCAGCATGTTTTCGGCGGAACCATAGCTGCACGGAATCGAACCGAGTTCGATGTCGGTCCAATTTGAGTCGACCACGAACGCCTCGTTGGCTGGAACCTTAACGAACTGCGCGAATGCACCGTCGAAATCTGAGCCCATCCAGATGTTGCGCATCGATTCGAAGCCGTCGGGCCGCATGCACGGGCGCACCAAGACGCGCTTTCCGACGATGCGAGAATCGGTTTCATCGCCGACGGCGACGACGC
>VFZD01000023.1 GCA_016871295.1 Actinomycetota bacterium
CCGCAAGCGCACCACGCGTCCCATCGATTACCTGATCGTCGGTGCGGCGATGATTGCAATTCTTGGGCTAGTGATTTGGGCGCTCATCGGCTGACGAATGTCAAAATCTATCTGGGATGGTTTGTACGGCGACGTCGAGGTCCGCCGTGTGCAGCCCTACGAGGCGCTGAAGAGTTACATCTGCCCGGGATGCAATCGTGAGATCGCCGAACGCACCGGTCACTACGTTTGCATCCCGCAAGAAGCCCCCGACTTGCGCCGGCATTGGCACTACGCGTGTTGGGATCGTCGAATCTAAAACGCGCCGTGCAAAACTTCGATCTTGACGCCCAGCACCGATGCCACGTCAAATCGCACAACGCCTTGGATCTCGGGGTGAGTCTGCAAAAACTTCCTGATGGCCAGTCGAAGTTTGGTTTGCTTGCTTCGCGTCACCGATTCGAAAGGTGCGCCAAAGTTGCTCGAGGCTCTGGCCCGAACCTCGACCACGACGATAATCGGTTGTGGCCTTCGCATCACAGCGACGATGTCGAGTTCACCGTCTCGACAATGCCAATTGCGAGCCACGATTTCATGTCCTTCGCGGGCGTAAAGATTGGCGACCAGGTTTTCCGCCCACCTCGCCCGCGCCATGCGCACGGCGGCGCGATCGATCGTGGCTTTGGTTCGTCGATCTAGACGTCGACCGGCGGTAGTTCTTCGATGTTCAGGTCTTTGAAGCTCATCACCCGCACCTTGGGCACGAATCGGCTCTTGCGATACAGGTCCCACACCCATGCGTCTGAAAGCGTCACCTCAAGCAACGGCCGCACGCCCTCGGCCACGACCTTTACATCGACATTGTTGGCCAGATAAAAACGGCGATCGGTTTCGACGGCGAACCTGAAAAGGTGCACGACGTCGGAATACTCTTGGGCTAGTTGAAGCTCGCGTTCGGCCTCAAACTGTTCGAGGTCGTCAGTGTTCAATGTGGAACTTGTGCAATTCGACCGGCACCAAAACCCAAGATTATTGATCTTCGCGAAGTTCGCGTACTTTGGCGGACTTGCCGCTGCGCTTGCGCAGATAGTTGAGTTTGGCCCGACGAATATCGCCGCGCTTGACAACTTCAAGTTTCGCCACCGACGGGCTGTGGATCGGAAAAGTTCGCTCGACGCCGACTCCGTAGCTCAATTTTCGTACCGTGTAGTTGGCCGAGGCGCCCGAACCGTAGACCGAAACGACGTTGCCTTGAAAAATCTGCACGCGCTCTTTGCCGCTTTCGACGACGCGTACATGGACCTTCACCTCATCGCCTGGGCCGACCTGCGGGATATCGGCGCGAAGAATTTGTTTTTCGACGATGTCGGTGGGTTTCATAGAGGTCTCTCAGGATACGGTACGCAGGGGAACTCTTCCAACAGCCTCTTTTCGACGTCGCTCAACCCGCCTCGGCGTTCGATCAAGTCGGGACGAAAACGCACCGTGCGATGCAAGGCCTGCGCCCGCCTCCACCTTTCGATTTTGGCGTGATCGCCGCTGCGCAAAATTTCGGGCACCTCCCAACCACGAAACTCGGCGGGTCGGGTGTAGTGCGGTTCCTCGAGCATTCGCGAGACGCCGAAACTCTCTGAAACGGGTGATGCTTCGTTGCCCATCGCACCGGGCAAAAGTCGGGTCGTGGCCTCGATCACCAAACACGCCGCCACCTCTCCTCCGCTCAACACGAAATCGCCGATCGAAATTTCGCCGTCGATCAGATGCTCGACCACGCGATGATCGACTCCCTCGTATCGACCACAGAGCAAACTGAAACCTCTTGATGCGCTCAATTCGGCGGCAAACCCCTGATCGAATTTGCGCCCGCCGGGCGAAAACAAGAACAGCGGCCGTTGCGGTTGTATCGCCTCGACGGCGGCGAACACGGGCTCGGGGCGAAACAGCATCCCGGCGCCGCCGCCATAAGGCGCGTCATCGACGCGTCGCGACTCGTCGCCGTAGTCGCGCAAGTCGTGGCAGCGCAGATCTACGATCGACTCTTCGCGGGAACGACCCAACAGGCTCTCGTCACAAAAACTGTCGACGAGTCGGGGGAAAATCGAAAAGACGTCGATTCGAAAAGCCGCCTTTTCGCTCATGGTTCGACGTCTTTCAGATCAAACAATCCCTCGGGTGGGTTGATCGTGATCACGCCTGTGTCGCGACCAACCACAAATACGATCGGCACCAAAGCCCCGGATTCGAGTTCGAGCAAAGCGTGCGCTGGATTGTCGACGACCGCCACACACTTTCCGTGTTTGACCCCGGCGACGTCCTCGACCTGCGAACCGATCAATTCGTGGACCCACATTCGGCTGTCGTCCGGTATCGGTTCACCAAAAATATTCGACTGGTTGAGCCGCTCGGCCGCGTCGCGATCGTCGACGCCGGCAAAGTGCATCAACCAGGTCGCCGACTGCCCCGGTGCCGCACCCTTCGACTTCGCCTGCAGGCGGGCGCCCGTCACGGTCAGCCACTCGTTGTTGATGAACAGTCTCGCCCCGGCACAGGTTCGCTCGGGCCGATCGGTGAAAAACGAGACGTGCACACCACCCTTCACGCCGTGCAGTCGCGTAACGCGACCGACGTGCAACAAACCCGGCGGTGTCTGGGCTTCAGTCGTCGAGAAAGTCGACATCGACTTCGGCGTTGTCGCGGGTCGCCGCGGCCCGCACTACAGCGCGGATACTTTGCGCGGTGCGACCACGGCGTCCGATCACGCGCCCGAGGTCGCCGTCGGCAACGCGCACCTCGAGAATGATCTTGCCTTCGTCCACGATCGCCTCGACTTTTACGGCGTCGGGGGTGTCGACGATCGACTTGACGATGTGGGTCAAAACCGCAGATGCCGTCGGGGCCATTGTGGTCGCCTGTGCGTCGGACATCATTTCGCCGGCTTCTTGGTCGCCTGAAACTCGGCCCAAGTGCCGTTGATCTCGAGCAACTTGCGCACCCGGTCGGTCGGCAACGCGCCCTTGTTCAACCAGGCGATGACTTTCGCGCTGTCGACCTTCAGCGCCGAAGGTTCTTGCTGGGGCTGGTAGGTGCCGAGAATTTCGAGAAAGTTCGTGTCTCGGGCCGAACGGGTGTCGGCGGCGACGATTCGATAGTGGGGGCTCTTGGTCTTTCCGACGCGCGAGAGACGCAATTTGACTGACATGAACTTCCGATCCTTGAACGAGATGACCCAAACGGGCCGACCCTGAAGGCTATCTCGGCCCGAGCCGCGAGCCCAACGCCGCCGCCAGGTCGTCGTTGATGCCACCGACCTTCGACCCCTTGCCACCTCGACCACCTTTGTTGCCCATCTGCTTGATCATTTTCTTCATTTCGCCGAATTGCTTGACCAGTCGGTTGACATCGGCGACGGTCGTGCCCGAACCCTTCGAAATTCGCACGCGTCGCGAGCCGTTGATCAACTCGGGTTTGGCCCTTTCTTGCGGGGTCATCGAGAAGATGATCGCCTCGGTGCGTTTGAGTTGGTCGTCGGGAATCTCGGCATTTTTCATCTCTTTGGGGACACCCGGCATCATGCCGATCACGCCCTGCAGTGAGCC
This sequence comes from Actinomycetota bacterium, assembly GCA_016871295.1. Lineage (GTDB taxonomy): Bacteria > Actinomycetota > Acidimicrobiia > Acidimicrobiales > Ilumatobacteraceae > BACL27. The sequence goes on from VFZD01000023.1 coordinate 3,576, forward strand.
CATCTTTTTGAGTTGCTGCAACTGCTCGAGAAAGTCTTCGAGGGTGAATTCGCCCTCCAGCATCTTGGCCGCGGCCGCCTCGGCTTTTTCCTTTTCAAAAACTTTCTCCGCCTGTTCGATCAAGGTCAGCATGTCGCCCATGCCGAGGATGCGACTGGCCATCCGATCGGGGTGAAACTGTTCGAACGCGTCCAGTTTTTCACCCGTCGAGGCGAAAGCGATTGGTTTGCCCAACACATGTTTCACCGACAAAGCGGCGCCACCCCTGGCGTCACCGTCGAGTTTCGACATGATCACGCCGTCGATCGACAAAGTCGAATCAAAAGCCTGGGCGACGGTGACGGCGTCTTGACCCGTCATCGCATCCACCACCAAAAACGTGAACTTGGGTTGTATCGCCCGCGAAATCTCTTTGACCTGGTGCATCATCTCCGCGTCGATGGCGAGACGACCCGCCGTGTCGACGATCAGAACATCCCTGCCGATGCGTTTGGCCTCGGCCAAACCCAATTTGGCGGTGGCCACGGGGTCGCCTGGTTGCGAAAACACGGGCACATTCAACTGTGCGCCAAGCACCCGCAATTGTTCGACCGCGGCTGGTCGTTGCAGGTCGGCGCCGACCAGCAACGGTTGACGGCCCTGTGATTTGAACCAACCGGCGAGTTTGGCCGCGCTCGTGGTCTTGCCCGAACCCTGCAGACCGGCCATCAGCACCACGGTCGGTGGTTGACCCGCATAGGTGATCTTCAGCGTCTCGCCGCCGAGCATCGCCACGAGTTGATCGTTGACGATTTTGATCACCTGTTGCCCGGGGTTCAGCGCGTTCGATGCCGTCGCCCCGACGCTGTTCTGTCGAATCTCGTCGATCACGTCGCGCACGACCGACACGTTGACGTCGGCCTCGAGCAGCGCCGTGCGCACCTCGGCCAAAACTTCTTCGACGTCGGCGGCCGTCAGTCGCCCGCGATTGCGAAGACCTCTTAGAACCCCACCGAGTCGATCCGAAAGGTTCTCAAACATCGAATTTCAGGTTATCTGTGGCGGATTATTCGCAATTTTAAACGAATAGCGCGTCGACGAATTCGTCGGCGTCGAATTCGACCAGATCGTCGATCGTCTCGCCCAAACCGACAAGCTTGATCGGTATTCCCAATTCGGTTTCAATGGCGAACACGATGCCACCTTTCGACGAGCCGTCGAGTTTTGTCAGCACCACGCCGGTGACTTGGGTCGCCTCGGAGAACTGTTTCGCTTGGTTCAGACCGTTCTGACCGGTTGTTGCATCGATCACCAGCAAAACTTCCGTGACCTCGCCCTCGCCCTTGTCGGCCACGCGCCGCACTTTCGAGAGTTCATCCATCAAGTTGTTGTTGTTCTGCAGCCTGCCCGCCGTGTCGGCCAACACCAGATCGATTTTCCTGGCCGTGGCGCGCGCGATACCGTCGAAAATCACCGAACTCGGGTCGCCCCCTTGCGCCCCGCGCACGAACTCGGCGCCCGACCGTTGCGCCCAGGTCTGCAATTGATCGCCCGCGGCGGCTCGAAACGTGTCGCCCGCCGCCATCAACACCGAGCGACCAAGTTTGCGTTGCTGCGCCCCCAATTTGCCGATCGTCGTCGTTTTTCCAGAACCATTGACGCCGACGACGAGCCAGATATTCGGCGCCTGCAACGAGTCATCGAATCTCAATTCACGCGAAACGCGACCGAGTTGGCCGCGCATTTCGTTTTTCAACGCCGTCATCAATTCGCCCGGTTCGGTGACCGTTTTGGATGCGACCAATTTTCGCAAAGGTTGCAATACGCGCGTCGTGGTTGCGACTCCGAGATCGGCGCGCAACAACGACTCTTCGAGTTCATCCCATGTTGAATCGGTAATCGACGAACGCGTCAACGCCGTCGCGATGGCGCCAGACAGCGACGACCGCGCCTTGACTAGTGTTTCGCGCACGCTCGGTTTCTCGGCTGGTTGTTCAGCCGGTTTCTCGGCCGGTGCCACGGTCGGAGCCCCGACTTGTGTCGCGAATCCTCCATCTTTAACCTTCGCCGAGCGTCGTCGACCAACGACAACAACGCCGATGCCAAACACGATCACTAGTGCCGCCAACGCGATAAAGATTGTCGGTGCCGTTTCAGCGGCGAATCGTGGCGCAAAAAATCCGAGCGCGGGCATGAATAAGTTTAAGCGGACTGTGCGGTCACGCGCTCCACTACGACTCTTGAAGATCCGCCCGATTGCATCGTCACACCCAGGAGCGAGTCGCCCGCCTCCATCGTTCGCTTCTGGTGACTGACGATCAACAACTGCGCCTCTTGTCTGAACTCGTGCACGAGCGCCAAGAATCGATGCAGGTTGACATCGTCCAGTGCCGCCTCGACTTCGTCCATCACATAGAACGGTGAGGGCCGACTTCGAAAGACACTGAACAGATACGCAAGGGCTGTCAACGAACGCTCACCTCCCGAGAGCAACGAGAGTTTTTTGACGTTCTTGCCACTGGGCTTCGCCTCGACCTCGATACCCGTGTTCAACAAGTCATCGGGGTTGGTCAGCGTCAACCGACCCGTACCCCCGGGGAACAACATCGCGAACAACTTCGTGAAGTTATCGCGCACGTCGGCGAAAGCCGCGACGAAATTACTCTGAATTTCTTGGTCGACCTGCTTGATCACCTTCATCAATTCGCGTCGCGAACTCTTGACGTCGTCGAGCTGTTCTTGCAAGAACGTGTTGCGCAATTGCAGCTCGGTGAACTCCTCCAGAGCCAACGGGTTGATCGGCCCCATCAGCCGAAGTTCGCGCTCCAATTCGCGTTGCCGCGCCAACGGATTCGTGCCTTCCGGCAATGCGGGCAACGGCGTATCGATAGCCCGTTGCGGCTCGACTTCGAGGTCGCGACGCAAGGTCTCGATCGCCCCTTCAAGGCGCACCTTGACCTCAGACTCCTCGAGTTCGACCCGACGATTTCGCTCGCGTTGTTCTTCGAGTCGCTTCTCGGTGGCCGAACGCTCGCGTCTCGACTCGTCGAGTCGATGTGAAATCTCCCTGACTTCGGCGCTCTGGCGACGGCGCAACTCTTGCAACTCGGTTTGACGCGACTCGAGTTTGCCGACGTGCCCCTCGACAATTGTCGAAAGTCGAACCAGGGCCCCCATCACCGCTTCAATTCGGCTGCGTTGTTCGGTCGCCGCGGTGCGCGCACCGGCATCGGCCTGCAACCGCGCCTCGACCTCTACCAATCTGGCATCGACCAAACTCCTTCGTTCGCGCAGCGCCACGGCTCGCGCGTCAAACTCGCGACGACGCGAAGCTACGGCCCGCGAACGATCATCGATATCAATTTGGTTCGTCCGCGGGCTGGCCAACCGTTCGCGCACGCTGGCGACCTCGACCCGACGCAGGTTCAATGCCGACTCGGCCTCGACCAAATATTTTGCGCTGGCCTGCTCCCGCGCAATCGCCTTGTCGAGCGCCGCGGATGTGACGGCGTTGGGCCCGACGCGCAACGAACTTGTGGCCAGACGATCGCCGCCGTTTGTCACGACGACCACATCGGGTCGATCGAGAACGATGTCGATTCCGCGCTCGAACAAATCGACGAATACCACCCGCGCCAACAACGCATCCAGCAGCGAGTTGATCGCCGTCATGTTTGGGCCAGACCTGGCCCTGACGAACGAACGCAACGACGACGCGCCCTGCACCGCGATCGGGGCGATCTTCGACGTCCAATCACCGAGGGAAACAACCGCACCCATCGCGTCGGCCTTGCGCAAACTCGCGAGAGTCGCCCGAGCGCGATCAGCGTCCGTCATCACGATCGCATTCACCGCGTCGGCCAAACCAGCATGCACGGCCGCCGACCATCCTTCGTCGACCTCGATCAATTCGCCCAACGCTCCGAGCGCACCCTCCATGTTTGCGAACTCGGCGAGACTAGACGCATTGGCGGCGATCGACGCGCGCAGCGTTTCGACACGCGCTCTGTCACCCGATGCGGCGGCCACAGCCTTCGCATACTCTGACGTCGCCGAGTCGAGTGCGTCTTGCGCGTCGCGCGTCGCGCGTGCGGCCGCCTCGGCGTCGTTCGCCCTGTCGGCAGTCAACGCTGCTTCGTCGCGACTCAACTCGATTTCTTGCGACTCGAGCCCGGCGATCTCGGCCGAGACCCGCGCCAATTCTTCGCGCCTCACCGCCGCGTCGGCCTCGAGCGAGGCGACGACACCCGCGTCCATCAGTTGTCCGCGATCGCGCTCGACCGATCGGCGCCGCTCTGCCAACACGGCGATCTGGCCCCTGGCTCGACCCAGCAATTGCTCGACCCGCACCAGATCATCGCTCGTACCCGACTCGCCGCGAGCGGTTAGTTCGGCCTCGTCGGCCATCACGGTCGTGTCGAGACTGGCGAGTTTGGCGCGCAAACTCTTTTCGAGCGATTCTCCCTCGACCTTGCTCGTCGCCGAATTTTCAAGCCGACTGCGCAAAGCCGAGATCTCGCGCCCGGAGATGTAGAGCTGCAGTGTGCGCAGTTCCGATGCGATCGAACCGTGGCGACGCGCGGCATCGGCTTGGCGCTCGAGCGGACGCAATTGCCTTCGAACCTCGCGCAACAAATCTTGGGCGCGCAACAAATTGGCCTCGGTGCCCTCAAGTCGGCGCTCGGCTTTCTCCTTGCGCTTGCGATGTTTCAATACACCCGAAGCCTCCTCGATGATCGCTCGTCGGTCTTCGGGACGCGCGTTCAACACCGCGTCAATTTGTCCCTGACTGACGATCACATGCTGTTGTCGACCCACGCCCGCGTCGGAGAGCAGGTCTTGCACATCCAACAACCGGCAGGCGATGCCGTTGATCGCGTATTCGCTTTCTCCGCTGCGAAACAATGTTCGACTCACGCTGACTTCCGAGAACTCGATCGGCAACAAACCCGCCGAGTTGTCGATCGTCAAGATGACCTCGGCCCGACCCAAAGCGGGGCGCTGAGACGTTCCGGCGAAGATCACATCGTCCATTTTTTGGCTGCGCACCGAACTCGGGGCCTGGGCCCCCAAAACCCAGGCGATGGCGTCGACGACATTCGATTTTCCCGAACCGTTGGGGCCGACAACGATCGTGACGCCGGGTTCGAGTTCGAGCACCGTGGTTTCGGCGAAAGACTTGAAACCTTTAAGAGTCAATGATTTGAGAAACACCCAGTCGCCGAGATTACTTCATAAATCGCGCCCAAACTTGAAATCAATGCTGACATTTGGAGCAATAGCAAGTCGTTCGACCCGCGACTTGCGTCATCAAGATCCGACCTTTTCCACAGCTCAAGCAGCGCATTCCGCCGCGACCGTAGACGCGGTGCGCCTCTTGAAAACTGCCGCTTTGCCCCTCTAAATCCACGTATTGCGTGTCCTTCAGCGTGCTCCCGCCCGCCTGCACGGCGTTGTTCAACACTTCGATCATCGCCGCGTGCAACCGCTTCAACGACGCAATCGTCAAACGCCCGGGCAGACGATCGGGCCGAAGTTTCGCCCTGTGCAAAATTTCGTCGGCATAAATGTTGCCGATCCCTGCGACCACATGCTGGTTCAGCAGCAACGCCTTCAAGTTCCCGCGACGGTTCTTGAACAGACGCCGCAAGATCTCGGGGGAAACTTCATCCACGAGCGGATCCACGCCGAGTCGGGCCAGGTCGGGCATCTGTGTTTCAATTTCGTCGGGATCAAAAACCACGACCTCACCAAACGTCCGCGGATCGACGAACCACAATTCGCTCTCTGCTTTGTCTGCGTCGGCCGACGCCAGATGCAACACCACGTGCGTATGCGCGGGGCGGGTCGTGCCAGGTTTGGCGACGATCAGGCGCCCGCTCATGCGCAGGTGGATCATCATCTTTTGTCGCGAGTCCAGGTCGAACACCAGATATTTTCCGCGACGGGCGACGGCTGTGATGCGAACGCCGGTCAGACCGTCGATCAGGGCCTCGCGGCTCGTGCGCCGCACGGTTCGCTCGCGCCACACTTCGACTTTCAGGATCTTTCGCCCAACCGCGTTGCGTTGCAGGCCCCGCCGAACGGTTTCGACCTCGGGCAATTCAGGCATTCGGGCCCCGATCTTCAGGCCGGCTTCGAGTCTTCCTGCAAGACCGAGCACGCGGCGAGCGCCGCCTGTTCTTCGGCCGATTTTTTCGACCTGCCCGAGCCCGAACCCATTGGCTCGTCGCCGACGAAAACTTCGGCAAAGAAAACCTTGGCATGATCGGGCCCCTCGTCCCTGACCCGATATTCGGGCATTGGTCGGTCGAGTCGCGCCGCCAGTTCCTGCAGTTGCGATTTCGCGTCGAGTTGCCCCAGGCGTTCGAGTGCCTCGTCGATCGACTCGGTGAGCAGGTTCGCCACGATTTCATACGCGCGCCGTGAATCAGAGTCAAGGTAGACGGCGCCGAACACGGCCTCTAGCGCGTTTCCCAGAATCGATGTCTTCGCCCGACCACCACCCGCCTGCTCGCCTCGACCCAACAAGATATGCGCGCCGAGATCGAGAGCTTGGGCGACGCGCGAAAGCGCGTTCGAATTCACCACTATCTTGCGAAGGTCGGTGAGTTTGCCCTCGTCGAAATCGGGGTAACGCCGATACATGATGTCGGCGATGACGAAACCGATCAACGAGTCGCCCAAGAACTCGAGCCGCTCGTTCGATTCAAACCCCTCGTTTTCGGCGGTCCACGAACTGTGACGCATCGCCGTCTCGAGCAGGCCTGCGTCTTTGAACTCGTATCCGATTTTTTGTGACAGTTCTCGCAGCGGCTCGGTCACGATGACTGTCTCGACGCCTGCAAAGCCCGGCGAATCTTGCCGACCATGTCGACTTCGACCATTTCCTTGGCGACCTTGATTCCGTTCAGCATCGCCCGCGAGCCCGATGAACCGTGCGAGATTATGCACACGCCATCGACACCGAGCAATATCGCCCCACCGTAAGTATCGGGGTCAAAAACCGAATACAAACTCAGTAGAGCGGGCATGATGCCGTCGGCGTGCTGTTTATATTCGGGGGCGCCGATGGCGGCGAACAACGCCTTGACCACTCCGCGCATCGTGCCCTCCAAAGTTTTTAGGACGACGTTGCCCGTGAAGCCGTCGGTCACGACGACGTCGACCTTGTCGGTCATTATGTCACGACCCTCGACATTGCCGATGAAATGCAGATCTTTGGCCGACGAAAACAATTCGAAAGCCTGCTTGCGCAACGTGTCGCCCTTGCCCGGCTCCTCGCCGATCGACAGCAGACCAACCCGTGGATCCTTGATGCCGAATCGAGCGTCGGCATAGACGCTGCCCATCAATCCAAACTGAACGAGCCACTCGGGTTCGACCTCGGCGTTCGCCCCGGCGTCGAGCAGAACCGTCGGGGTCGTGCCCGGGGCCGGAATCGGCGTGGCGATTGCCGGACGCTTGACGCCCTCGATGCGACCCATCCGCAACAACGCCGACGCCATCGTCGCGCCCGTGTTGCCCGCCGAAATCATCGCGCTGGCTCTGCCGTCGCGCACCGCCTCGGCGGCGCGAACCAGGGTCGAATCTTTTTTGTTGCGCACCGAACTGGCGGCATCTTCATGCATCTCGATGACTTCACCGGCTTCGATCAACTCGAAGCCGTCTCGATTCGCCAGGTCGCTCGGCCCGACAAGCACGACGTCGATTCCCGCGGCAAGCGCCTCGCGGGCTCCCGCCAAGATTTCAGCCGGGGCTTTGTCGCCCCCCATGGCGTCTACGGCGATTGGCAGCATCGCTGAAACCAACGACGCCGATTGACGAAGTTAACTCGCGTCGACGTTGACCGCGACGCGACCCTTGTACCAACCGCACGAAGAGCAGACCGTGTGGGGTCGCTTCGGTGCGCCGCAACGCGGGCAACCGCCAAAAGTCGGGGCGTTGAGTTTCCAGTTCGCGGCCTGTCGCATGCGACCCTTGGCCTTGGACTTCTTCTTTTTTGGAACTGCCATCGCGAACTCGGCTTTCGTGGAACTGTTGCTGGATTATCTGTTCGAGCGACCAACAATGCTAGCCACGACCCGCCCTTTTCACTCGGCGGTTGGGCGGCTTTGGTCAATTTTTAGTTGGTCGAGTACTGCCCAGCGATCGTCGCCGGCCTTGTTCGAGCATCCGCATCTTGTGGTCTGCAGGTCGGCGCCACATTGCGGACAAAGACCCGGACAATCGCTCTTGCACAACGGTGCCGACGGCACGGCGAGCAACAAGTTTTCACGCACCATCTCGAGCAGGTCGAGTTGCTCGCCGACGATCGGGTATGCATCGGGGTCGCTGACGACGGCCTGATACAACTCTTGCACTTCGATTTCCGAGCGGCCCGACAACTGACGCAGGCATCGGCGACATTCCGCAACCCAGTCGGCCCCGAGTCTGCCGTGCACCACGATGCCGTCGGTCAAAGCCTCGAGCGTCAAGCCAACTTCGACCTGCGCGTCGGCGGCTATCCGCGGGTCGTCGAAACTGAAAACCTCGGCATCGATGCGACGGCCGACTTCGCGCACACTTCCCGCGCGCCGCAACAATTCTGCGACGTTGATCAATAATGGCGAGGCCAAACCGCGTTCAGTGTTCTTCTTCTTGGTCGAACAATCCCGTCGCCGAGTCATCGAGCGTCACTTCGTGGGCCGGCTGCTGCGTGGCGATCGACAGTCGCGCCCTGCCTTCGGCGACCGTTTTCGTGAGTCGTTCGAGCAAGATCTCGAAACTTCCGAGACGACGATCCAAAAAATCCTCCGTTTCGCTCTTGAGTCGACGCGAGTCTTCGTTCGCCGCCTCGATCACTTGACGCGCCCGCGCCTCGGATGCCCGCACCACTTCGGTGCGTTGCACCATCCGTTCGGCCTGAACCCGCGCCGCTTCAAGAACCTCGTCGGCCTCGCGCTGGGTTTTGGCGAGAAAATCGGCGCGCTCCTTGAGCATCCATCGGGCCTCACGAATCTCGACGGGCAAACTGTCGAGGGCGTCCTGCAGGATGCCGAGCACTTGCTCGCGATTGATCTTCGGCGCGCTCGACAAAGCCGCGTTCGGCGCGTTCGAAATCAAGCCGATGGCTTCAGTGAGAAACGCCTCGGTATCGCCGAGTTCGACCGGCACGGTTTCGCCGTCGTATGAATCTACGACCTTGTCGTAATCGTCGTAATCGTCGTGATCATCGGATGACATGGTTCTCCCTATTTCTTCTTTGAAATCGCCTCGACGACGACTTTCGGCACCAACGCGCTCACATCGCCGCCATTCAGGGCGACATCACGAACATAACGACTGCTGATAAATGCGTTCTGGGGTTTGGCGATGAGCAGAACGGTTTCAATCGCACCGACGACTCGATTCGTGTCGGCCATCTGCACCTCGACATCGAAGTCGGCGGCGTTGCGCACGCTCTTGACGATGAAGTCGGCACCGAATTTTTTGGCCGCATCCACCGCCAGGCCCGAGGCGGGGTTCACCGTCACACCTTTGATATGACTCGTGGCCGACTTGGCCAACTCGACCCGCTCGTCCACCGAAAACATGCCGACCGGCTTCCCGGGATTGTTCATCACGACAACGACGACCTCGCCGAAAAGCGTCGCGGCTTGGCCGATAATGTCGAGATGCCCGAGGTGAACCGGGTCGAAACTGCCGGGAAACATCGCTCTCATTTCAACCTCTACGGTACTCGCCTCAAATAGGTGACATGGGTTCGACCGTAACGCTTCGTGCGCAGCGACTGCCATCCCTCGATCGCCACGATTTCTCGGTCGCTCTCGGCGACCACCAGGTCGGCCGAAACCTGGTCGAGAATCTGCTTCCAGTCGGCGAAGTCATATGGCGGGTCGGCCAATACGAAATCAATATCGCGGTACTTGGCGAGCCCCGCCTTGGCGTCGCCGCGAGCGACCGTGGCGCGCCCGGACAACTCGAGGTTGCGGAGATTCTCCTGCAACACCCGCAGTGCCTCGCGGTCGCTTTCGACGAACGTGCAGTGCGCGGCGCCGCGCGACAGCGCCTCGATGCCGAGCGCACCCGAGCCGGCGAACAGATCGAGCACGCGCGCGCCATCGATCACACCCATGCTGTTGAGCGTGTTGAAAATCGCCTCGCGAGCCATGTCGGTCGTCGGTCGGGTCGAGTCGCCCGCGGGTGCCGAAATTTTTCGGCCTCGCAGTGCACCGGCCACGACTCGCATGATTTCACGCTATTGGTTCAACGGTTCTCGTCCCGTGGATGACGCTTGCTCGGCCCGAGACTGCTTGAATTGACGCGTGAACGAGATCCGCGTCGACTCGGACGACGATTCACCCTCGGGTCGAGCCGAGGCGCCGAGCCCGACGATCATTTGTGTCGACTGCGGCGGCACTGCACACCTGCTGACCCACCCACCCGAGGACGGCGTTTGGCTCGTCGGCGAGATGGTGGCCTACCGCTGCGCCGATTGTCGGGATCGATGGGACTTGGTGCTCGCCCCCGCGGACGAGTGATTTTCGAACACTCATTCTAGTTTTTGGACAAGAACTCTTCCTCGTCTCGAGTCAGCAGCAAGTCGATCTCATCGCGAAGTTGAGTCTGATTCGTCAACGACGGATCGGCGTCGATGATTCGCGACGCGGCGGCGCGCGCCGATTCGATCAGATCACGATCGCGACGCAGCGAGGCCAGCTTCAGGTCGCTCCGACCTTTTTGCGCGGTGTTCATGATCGTGCCCTCGCCCCGTAGTTCGAGATCGACCTCGGCCAAATAAAACCCGTCGGTCGACGCGCACAAAGCCTCGATTCGTGGCGACTCGATGTCTGAAGTCTCGGTCACGAGCCAACAGCGCGAGGCGATCGCGCCGCGACCGACTCGTCCCCGCAATTGATGCAACTGGGCGATCCCGAAACGATCGGCGTCTAACACGACCATACATGTCGCGTTCGGCACGTCGACCCCCACTTCGATCACCGTCGTGGCCACCAGCACATCGAGTTTTCGGTCCCGAAACCGGCTCATTGTCGCGTCTTTTTCGCTCGACGACATTCGTCCGTGCAGCAAACCGAGGCGCAGGCCTTTCAACTCGGCTTTGCCGAGGGTGGCAAAAGTCTTTTCGGCCGAGGCGACCTCGAGTTTCTCGCTCTCGTCGATCAACGGGCACACCACGAACGCCTGTTGCCCCTGAGCAATCGCCGCGCGCACCTCAGACCACATTTTCGAGGTCGCATCTTTGCCCGCCACCGCATAAGTCTTGATCGGCGTGCGACCGGGCGGCATTTCATCGAGCACGCTCACGTCCAGATCCCCGTATACCGTCATCGCCGCCGTGCGCGGAATCGGAGTGGCCGTCATCACCAACACATCGGGCGAAGTCGAGTTCGGCTTGCCAAATTGCGAACCCTTGTTGCGCAGCGCGGCCCGTTGTTCGACGCCGAAGCGATGTTGCTCGTCGATCACCACCACCCCGAGCGAGCCGAACTCGACCGCATCTTCGATCAGCGCGTGCGTGCCGATCAGAATGTCGATCGAGGAGTCGGCCAAATCGTGCAACAACTCGCGGCGACGCTCGCTGGTGACGCGACTCGTCAATAGTTCTACGCGCAATTGCCGATCGCCGAACAAGTTTCCCCCGTCGGGCACGAGCAAACCGTGCAGAAGTTCTTTTACGCCGGCGAAATGCTGTTCGGCCAAAACCTCGGTTGGGGCCATCAACGCACCCTGATGTCGTCCCTGCACGGCGGCCAACATCGCCGCAACGGCGACCACGGTTTTTCCGCTACCGACATCGCCCTGCAACAACCTGTGCATCGGGTGCGGGCCGGCCAAGTCTCGGTCGATCTCGTCGATCACGCGGCGCTGGGCGCCCGTTATCGAAAAGGGCAACGCGTCGATGAAGCGCTGTTGCAGTCTGCCGCCGACGACATGTCGAATGCCCGTGTTGTCGAGTTCGAACGACCGCTTGCGGCCGACCAAAACCAGTTGCACGCGCAGCAACTCGTCGAACGCCAGTCGACGCCGGGCGTTTTGTTTGGCGGTCATCGAATCGGGAAAGTGAATCGACCAAAGAGCCGGTCCGCGGGCCATCAGGTCGTATTCGTTCAACAACGACTCGGGCAACGGGTCGGCGATACCCCGCTCACGACAACGCTCCAGCGCGTTCTCGACCCAGCTCGCCAACTCCCAAGTCGAGACCTGGGTCCTTTCGCTCTGCGGATATATCGGCACGATGCGACCCGTGCGGTCGCCGATCAAATCGACGAGCGGGTTGTTCATCTGCAACGCGCCGCGAAACTCGTCGACTTTGCCGAACATCGCCACCTGCAACCCGACTTTGAGCTGTCGTTCACGCCACGGTTGATTGAAAAAAGCGGCGCTGAAACGACCCGACTCGTCGCCGACCTGAACTTTGACGATCGTCTTGCGCGTCTTGGTGGTGAACCTCGAAACCTTGCGCACCTCGACCAACACGAGCGCCTCTTGTCCCGCGACGAGATCGCTCACTCGGGCCTCGTTCGTCCGGTCCACCCACCTGCGCGGATAGTTCATCAACAACTCGAGCACGTTCTCGATGCCATATTCGGCGAGTGCCGCCTTGCGCTTGTCGCCCACCCCCTTGAGAACCTTTACGTCGATCGCCGCCAAATCGCGCAATGTGATTTGCCCCGTCATACGGGCCTCGGTCTATTCGACACCAAACAGATACGGATACAACGGCTGGCCACCGAAGTGAACCTCGCAAGAAATCTGCGGATGCACCGCGTTCACATGGGCGATGAGATCCGCGGTGCACGTCGCCTCGGCCTGCTCGCCCGTGATGATCGTCAACAACTCGCGACCCGGTGTGATCAGGTTCGCCAACAAGTCATGGCAGGTCGAGTCGAGTGTCTTGCCGACCGCGACCACGCCGTCGCCGCGCACCAAGCCGATGAAATCTCCGGCATGTACCTGACCCGCCTCCGAATTGGCGTCACGAATCGCCGTAGTCACCTCGCCCGTGGCGACCGAACTCGCCGCGCGCGACATCTGTGAGCCGTTGTGTTCGGCCGAGGCCTCGGGGTCGTAGGCCACCAGTGCGGCGAGCGCCTCGGGCATCGAACAGGTCGGCACGACGCGAACATCTTTTTTCGTCAGTTCGTCGATCTTGTTGGCCACGGGAATGATGTTCTTGTTGTTCGGCAGAATCACGACCTGCGTGGCGTTCATGTGCTCGACGGCGTCGAGCAATTCTTGCGTCGACGGATTCATCGTCTGCCCGCCGGTGACGACGCCGTGCACGCCCATCTGACCGAACAACTCCGCCAAACCGTCTCCACTGGCGACGGCGACGACGGCACAAGTGACGGGCGGCAATGCCGATTGGGCCCCGTGCCGGGCGCCGTGGCGGTCGGGCGCCGTCTGCCCCTGATCGGCGTTCGCATCTAAAGACGGCGCGGCGATGCCCGCCTCGCGCATCGCGTGCTCTTCGGCGACTTCCTCGAACAAGTCGGTGACGCGAATTTTTGACGGCACACCGCCGATCGCGATCGGCGCCTCGATCGCCGCGCCGATGTCGTTGGTATGAATGTGACAGTTGTAGATGCCGTCCCCGCCGACGACCACGATCGAATCGCCGATCTCGCCCCAGGCATTCTTGAATTTTTTCAGTTTCGTGTCGTCGAGACCGAGAAAGAACATCACCTCGTAGCGCAACTCGCTGACGTCCGCGGTGCCGTCCGACGCTTGACGCAACGCGACTTTTTCGAGTTGCTCGGCCGACGGGCCATCGTCGTAAGTGGGTTCGGGCAACGCCACGCCATCGACGACATGCAGCGCCGAGTCGAGCAGCAGCATAAAACCTGCGCCACCGGCATCCACGACTCCGGCATCTTTCAACACGGGCAATTGCTCGGGCGTGTTGTCGAGCGCTCTTTGCCCTGCGGCGCGCGCGACGCGCAGCATCGCCGCGAGAGTCGCACCGTCGTTCGCCGCCCGTGTCGCGGCCTCCGCGGTTTCGCGCGCGACGGTCAAGATCGTGCCCTCGATCGGTTTGAGCACCGCCTCATACGCCGCGGCCGAGGCCGCTTTCAACGCCTCGGCCACGCAAGGTGCGCCGGGGGTCTTGGCGCTTTTCAAAGTCGAAACCATTCCGCGCAGAATCTGGCTGAGGATAACGCCGCTGTTGCCCCGCGCGCCCATCAGCGAACCGTGACTGATCGCCTCGCAAGTCTTGTCTAGATCCGTCGAGGCGCCCTCCAGTTCGGCGACGACTGCGTCGAGCGTTCGCGACATGTTCGTGCCCGTGTCGCCATCGGGCACGGGGTAAACATTCAGGCGATTGATTCCGCCCGCATGTTTTCTCATCGTGTCGCGAAAAATGATCACGGTGTGACGCAAGGCATCGGCCCCGAATTCCTCAAGAACTGCCACGCCGTAAGGCTAGTCAGACCCGTGACAACCCGACCCGGAGCACCGAGGCGACTCGCAACTCCCCCGAATCGGCAACTATGTTTTTAGATGTGCAAGGCGTGATCAAAGCGTTCGACCCGTCGTCGGGCGACGGGGTCGTGATTCGAGACACCGATCTGAGCGAATTCAATCTTGCTCCCGACGCGCTCGAGGGCTCGCTGTTTCGCATGTTGCGCCAGGGGCAACGCGTGTTGTTCACGCTCGACAGTTCGGGCGCCGCAACCAAACTTCGCTTCGGCTCAGAGCGCGACATGGAAACCCCAGGCGCATAGCGCCCAACCCGCCGATGGGTGCAAAAACTTCTAGCGCGAGGTTGACGGCTTGGGTCGAGAAGTGGTCGCAAGTGCTGCAACCCGACGCAGTTCACTGGTGCGACGGATCTCAATCCGAATACGACGCGCTGTGCAAAAAACTGGTGCAGTCGGGAACGTTCACCAAACTTGACGACACCAAACGCCCGAATTCTTTTTGGGCGCACTCTGATCCGGGCGATGTCGCGAGGGTCGAGGACCGCACCTTCATCTGCTCGGTGAACAAGATCGACGCCGGGCCAAACAACAATTGGCGCGAGCCCGCCGAAATGCGCACGGAGATGATGTCTCACTACACGGGTTCGATGCGCGGGCGGACGATGTATGTGGTTCCATTTTCAATGGGTCCGCTCGGTTCGCCGATCGCCCACATCGGCGTTCAACTCACCGACAGCGCGTATGTCGCCGTGAGCATGCGGATCATGACCCGTATGGGCCAGGGTGCTCTCGACGCGCTCGGCGACGGCGAATGGGTGCCATGCCTGCATTCGGTCGGCGCGCCGTTGATCGACGGCGCGAAAGATTCGCCTTGGCCGTGCAACCCCGACAACAAATACATCGTGCACTTCCCCGAGACGCGTGAGATCATGAGTTACGGCTCGGGCTACGGCGGCAACGCCTTGCTCGGAAAAAAGTGTTTCGCGCTGCGCATCGCCTCGGTGATGGCGCGCGACGACGGTTGGTTGGCCGAGCACATGTTGATCTTGAAACTGACGAATCCGCACGGCGACTTCAAATACATCGCCGCCGCGTTTCCCTCGGCATGCGGCAAGACGAACCTGGCGATGCTCGTGCCCACGATCAAAGGCTGGAAGGCCGAGACGATCGGCGACGACATTTGTTGGATGAAGTTCGGCCAAGACGGCCGGCTCCACGCGATCAACCCCGAGGCCGGGTTCTTCGGCGTCGCACCGGGCACCGGTTTCGAGACGAACGCCAACGCGATGCAAACGCTCAATGCGAACTGTATTTTCACGAACACCGCCCTGACCTCGGACGGCGACGTTTGGTGGGAAGGCATGACGGCGACGAAACCTGCGCGCGCCACCGATTGGCGCAACAATCCGTGGACACCCGAGACCGAGACCCCGGCGGCGCACCCCAACGCGAGGTTCACCGCGCCGGCGAGTCAGTGTCCGTCGATCGCGCCCGAATGGCAAGACCCGCGTGGCGTGCCGATCTCGGCGATCTTGTTCGGTGGTCGACGACGCACGACCGTGCCGCTCGTGACGCAGGCGTTCGATTGGGGCCACGGGGTCTTTCTCGGTTCGATCATGGCCAGCGAAACAACGGCGGCCGCGGTCGGCGCGGTCGGCAAATTGCGTTTCGACCCGATGGCGATGTTGCCGTTCTGCGGTTACAACATGGCCGACTATTTCGCGCACTGGTTGTCGATCGGCGAAAAAACTTCGGCGGCGAAACTGCCACAAATATTCTTCGTCAACTGGTTCAGGCGCGACGGCGACGGTCGATTCTTGTGGCCCGGTTACGGCGAAAACAGCCGGGTTCTCAAATGGATTTTTCAGCGCATCGACGGCGAGGCAACCGCGCACAAGACGGCCATCGGCTTCTTGCCCGATTCGGGCGCGATGGATGTCTCGGGTCTGCAGGTCGGCGCCGACGATCTCAAGCAATTGTTGAGCCTCGATGCGCAGGGCTGGCGCGAGGCCGTACCGCAGATTCAAGAGCACTTCGCGACATTCGGCGACCGCCTGCCGAAAAAACTTTCTTCGTCGCTCGCTTCGCTCGCCGCCGCGCTGGCTTGAACTTCAGCCGGTCTGGCCGACGAGCATCGCCCGAATTCCCAGACCCATGATGAACAGACCGCCGAGGCCGTAAAGCAGATACATCTTGGTTTTCAACTGCGAGCGATACGCATAAATGATCGCGATCGCGATTGTCGCCACGAAACCGTAGAAGGCGTGAAAAGCCGGATACTCGATTTTGTCGCGGTTGACGACAGCCACGCCCAATATCACCTGCACGAAAACGCTCACCTGCACCAGCGCGGTGAACCACCACAACGCGCGACTGCGCAGCGACTGGTTCCTGTGCGCCACCAGCGCCCAAACACCGGCCAAACCGTTGCCGATGATCACGACCCACGACCACGACGTATGCACCTCGAGCAAACTCGCCGCAATTACGCCATTCATTTGCCCCTAATCTA
>VFZD01000024.1 GCA_016871295.1 Actinomycetota bacterium
ATCGGCCACGCAATTGCTGAGCCGCGCGCGGGCGTCGCCCGTGACGGCGGCGAACTTCCAGGGGAATGTGAGTTTGTGGTTCGGCGCCCACATCGCCAGTTCGCAAAGTTTTTCGACCGTGCCATCTGCGGGCATTCGGTCTTTGTCGACCATCATGTCGGTGCGCCGCGCCCGCACCAGACTCTTCAACTCCTCAAACTTCACAGCGATCGACTCTAGTGAAGAATGTGCGCCCGAAAGCGCGGATGAAACAGTCGGATTACCTTGGCGGCAAAGTTGAGTCGGCGTTGGGTAGTTGAGTTTCTTTGCGTCAACAAATCACCCAGAGTCTTGATTTTTTGCGCCAAGTCATTAGGTGAATTTTTTGAACATGACTTGCTGAGTCGCAGAAGCATGTCGCCGCGCTCGAAGATGGCACAAACAAGCGCATATTTTTTTATGCGAATTACATTTGCAGAATCGCCAATTCGTTCCGGGGTCGGCATGAACAGTGCATCGGCGAAGGTCGCCTGACCGATGCCGTTGTACGAGTCAGGTGACCAACGATATATATAGGTGAAATCGACGAATTCGATTTCATGCGACCGCAAGAACCTGAAGATGTCATCGAACAACGGCTGCCCTTTGTAAAGTTCGGTGAATTCAACTTCGATATCGATGGCCAGAGCATCGCCAAGCGACTTTGTCGCTCCTTCAAGCACATCGAGTTCGGCACCTTGTACATCGAGTTTGATTACGTCGAAACGCGCGCCCAATTCGCGGGCGATATTGTCGACGGTGTCACTCGGCAACTCAACCTGATTGAGCACATCGTTTCGCTCAGCATCGGGGAACAAGTCAAAGAACTCTCGATTCGGTTCGTAGATCGATGAGGCCATCGGTTTGCGACAAAGGTTGAGTTTGATCGTGCCCGTCGATTTCCAAAGTGCTTTGGTGATCAAAGTCTGTGAATTAAAGGTCGAATCAGTTGCAGATCTCGCCAAACCTTGGCTCGACCGAGCATCAGGCTCGACGGCGAAATGGTCGATGTGATGCGAGAAAGCAGACCAACGGCCGTATGTGCCGTTGGCTGCACCCACATCAAGAAGTGCGATCTTCCCCGAATCAATTATTGCTGCGACCAAATCAGCGACCTGTTTGTCGAACGAACCGGTTGCTAAACGCTTGATTCGCTGTTTGATGCCCGACATCAAAATGTTTCTAGTTCTTGTGCAGGGCCTGGTTGAGGCCGCCCCACGAGCCCGAGCGCTGCGAGATCTCGACGGCGCCGGTCTGGCTGTTGCGACGGAACAACAGGTTGTGCGCCCCCGAAAGTTCGCGGGCCTTGACGACATTGGAGTCGGGGAGTTTGACCAATGTTCCCGCCGTCACATAAAGACCCGCCTCGATGATGCAGTCGTCGCCGAGGCTGATGCCGAGCCCGCTGTTGGCGCCGAGCAGGCAACGCTTGCCGACCCGAATCACTTCCTTGCCGCCGCCCGAAAGCGTGCCCATGATCGACGCCCCGCCGCCGATGTCTGAACCGTCATCGACGATCACTCCCGCCGAGATTCGGCCCTCGACCATCGAGGTTCCGAGCGTTCCGGCGTTGAAATTGCAGAAGCCCTCGTGCATCACGGTCGTGCCCGCGGCAAGGTGCGCACCGAGGCGAACCCGCGACGCGTCGGCGATACGCACGCCGCTCGGCATCACATAGTCGGTCATCCGCGGAAATTTGTCGACGCCGTGAATCGTCAGATGCTCACCACGACGACGCGCGTTGAACGCCACCTCGTCGATCACATCTATCGACACTGGCCCGAGCGATGTCCAGACCGTGTTCGTCAACAGAGCAAAAATCGAATCGAGGTTCATCGAGTTCGGCAGCGCGAGACGATGCGAGAGCAGGTGCAGTCGCAGGTATGCGTCGACCGCGTCTTTCGGGGCGACGCTCGTGTCGATCGAAACATTCACCGGCATCATGCCGACACCGCGCCGCGGGTCGGTGTGCATTTCGGGCAACGAAGACAGAAACTCTTCGGGTGTCGCTTCACCCCAACCGAGTTTGCGAAAAAACACATCGAGCACCGCGTCTTTGGTGTCGACGGTGGCTACACCGACACCCCATGCTCGTCGACCCTGTGTCATGACTCGAAAACCTCGGGGCGCAGGGTGGGGAACAGGATCACGTCTTTGATGCTGGCGGCTTCGCTGAGCAACATCACCAATCTGTCGATGCCGACGCCCAGACCCCCGGTTGGCGGAAGACCATATTCGAGGGCACGCAGGTAATCTTCGTCGATCGTGCCCGCCTCGAAGTTGCCCGCGGCCTTGGCTTTCGCCTCTTGGTTGAAGCGCTCGCGCTGCTCGATCGGGTCGTTCAATTCGCTGAAGCCGTTGGCGAGTTCGTGCGTGTCGACGAACAGTTCGAATCGCTCGGTGAGAAACGGGTCGTTGCGGTCGACCCTGGCCAACGGCGAGATCTCCACCGGGTGACCGGTGACGAATGTCGGTTCGATCAATGAAGGCTCGGCTTTTTTGGCGAAAATCTCTTCGATGATTCGCCCTGAGCCCCAGCGCGCCTCGGTGTTGATGCCGTGTTTGGCGGCGATTTTTCTGAGTTCGTCGACCGTCTGCGATGGATGCAGTTTTTCGCCGATTGCCCCGCCCGCGACGTCGATCATTCGCACTCGTCGCCACGGCGCAGCGAGGTCGCATCGCTTGCCGCGAATCGTCACGATAGTCGTGCCCAACGCGTCGCGTGCCGCGTTGCGAATCAGCACCTCGGTTAGATCCATCACGTCGGTGTGGTCGGCGAACGCCTGATAAGACTCCATCATCGTGAACTCGGGATTATGTCGCGTCGAGACGCCTTCGTTCCGAAAAACGCGCCCGATTTCGAACACTCTTTCCATGCCACCGACGATCAGACGCTTGAGATGCAATTCAAGGGCGATGCGCAAAAACAACTGCATATCGAGGGTGTTGTGATGGGTGACGAATGGTTTGGCGTGAGCACCCCCGGCTTCGATGTGAAGCACCGGCGTCTCGACTTCGATGTAGTCGCGTTCGCGCAAAGTCTGGCGGAAACTGGCGATCGTCGCGTGGCGAACCTCGAAGACTCTTCGGGCTTCGTCGTTGACGATCAGGTCGGCGTATCTCTGGCGATAGCGCGTGTCGATGTCGGTCAACCCGTGAAACTTGTCGGGCAGCGGGCGTAGCGCCTTCGACAACAATTCGACAGAAGTCGTCTTGATCGAGAGTTCCCCTTTGCGCGTGGTCATCACCGCGCCACGGGCGCCGACCCAGTCGCCGAGATCCAGATTGTTGATCTCGTCGAAGTGTGGGTCGCCGACCACGGCTTTCGAGACGAACAATTGCAGTTCGGAGTCACGGTCTTTGATCGTCAAAAAAATGAGTTTGCCCTGGTCACGCTTGAGCATCACTCGGCCAGCGACCGTGGCGATCGTGTCGGTTTCTGAGCCGGCCTCGAGCGAAGAGAACATCTCGCGCAGTTGACCCAGCGTGTGGGTGCGATCGAAACGATACGGATAAGGATTCGCACCGGCTTGCTTGAGTTGGTTCACCGCATCTAAACGGCGCCCGCGCTCGACGGCCAGGCCACTGTTGCGGTCAGAGCCAGACGGGTTGTCCGACGCGTTTGGCTCGCTGGTTGGCTTTTCGGTCACATGGCTCGCTTTGAGATCTTTTCGCTGTCGATCAACTGTAATTCAGGCGACGACTTCGTGGCGCGAGGTTATTCAATGACCACCAGCACGTCGCCCGCGCCGACAGAATCGCCTGCCTTGCAATTGATCTTGACGACCTTGCCCGGTTTGTCGGCGTGAATCTGATTTTCCATTTTCATCGCCTCGAGCACGAGAATCGCGTCGCCCGCCGCAACGATCTGGTCTTGCGCGACGAGAATCTTGATCACGGTGCCTTGCATCGGCGCGGTGATGGTGCCGCTCGCCGCGGCCGAGGAGTGGGATGCGCCGCGCGAGCCCGTGCGGGTGCGTTGCGCAGTAGGGGCGACCCCGCCATTGGGCGGAACCCAAACTTTGACGTCGAATCGTTTGCCGTTCACCTCGACGACCGTGCTCTTTTCGACCAGACCCTCGGCGTTTGCCGATGTCTCGCCCGTGGTCGACACCAACTGCGACAAATCCAATGTTTGCTCGACCCATTTGGTCGAGTGTTTCATCGCCGCAAAGTCGGGGTGGCGCAAGATCGCGAGGTCGGCCGGAATCGTCGTGTGCAGGCCCTCGACCCTCGTCTCTTCGAGCGCGCGAATCGTGCGGGCGATCGCGCTCGCACGATCTTTGCCCCAGACGATCAATTTGCCGACCAGGTTGTCATAGAACTGGCTCACCGTGTCGCCCGATTCATAACCGCCGTCGAATCGCACGCCGAAGCCGTCGGGTGTGGTGAGTTTGGTGATCTTGCCGGGGGATGGGAGAAACTTTCCGGCGGTCGGGTTCTCGGCGTTTATTCGCACCTCGATCGCGTGCCCACGACGCGCGGCGAGAACTTGTTCTTGGCTCATCGGCAACTTTTCGCCCGAGGCGACCCTGATTTGCCACTCGACGAGGTCGATGCCGGTGATCAACTCAGAAACTGGGTGCTCAACTTGCAATCGGGTGTTCATTTCAAGGAAAAAGAATTCGCCGTCCTGATAGATGAACTCGACCGTGCCGGCGTTGAAATATCCGACGGCTTGTGCCGCCTTTACCGCCGCTTCGCCCATCGCGTCCTCGATGCCGGCGGGCAAGGCCGGAGCCGGGGCTTCTTCGATCAGTTTTTGGTGGCGACGCTGGATCGAACAGTCGCGCGATGAGATCCAGACGACGTTTCCGTGGGTGTCGCCGACGAGTTGAATCTCGATATGTCGTGGCCACGAGAGATATTTTTCGACGTATATTTCATCCCTGCCGAAAAAGGCCTTCGATTCTCGCCGCGCCGACTCAATCGACTCTTGCACGCTCTTTTCGTCGTGCACCACTTTCATGCCCCTGCCACCGCCGCCGAATGCGGCCTTGATCGCGATCGGGTACCCGTTCGTCTTGGCGAATTTTTTTATCTCCGCGGCGCTCGTCAGAAACTCGGTTGTCCCGGGCACGATCGGTGCGCCGCCGCGCAACGCGGCTTTGCGCGAAGAAACTTTGTCGCCCATTTCGACGATCGCCGCGGGAGGCGGCCCGATGAAAGCCACGCCGATGCCGGTGATCTCTGTGGCGAATTCGGCATTTTCGCTGAAAAACCCGTAGCCGGGGTGCACCCCGTCGGCACCGCTGCGATTGATCGCGGCGATGATCGCAGCGGTGTTCAGGTAACTCTCGGCGGCGGTTTGACCCCCGAGTGCATACGCCTCGTCGGCCAGCCGCACATGCAGGGCGTTGCGATCGAGTTCGCTGTAGACGGCGACCGTGGCGATGCCCATTTCGCGCGCGGTGCGAATGACTCTCACCGCGATTTCGCCGCGATTGGCGATCAGAATTTTCTTGAGCACGGGGTACCATTCTCGCCGATGGCGAGCATCGATAACAACTGGCAAACATCAATGCCCGGCGACTGGCAGGTGCGACGGGTCGTCGAAACCGGCAGCACGAACAGCGATCTCTTCGCGCAGGCCGAGAGTGGGGCACCTCATCACAGCGCGTTGTTGGCCGACTTTCAAACTGCCGGTCGGGGCCGTTTGGATCGAACCTGGCAAGCCAAAGCCGGCGCGAATCTCTTGTTGTCCCTGCTGTTTCGCGATTCGCATGTTGACGTCGCCCAGTGTCAACGTCGAGTCGCTGTCGGCGCGGTGCGGGCGTGTCGAAAATTTCTCGATACAGATAGTCTCGCGATGCAGCCGGTGAAGTTGAAGTGGCCGAACGACCTGTTGCTCGCCGGCACGAAATTTGGTGGCATGCTCAGCGTCGCCGACCAGACGCAGAGTTTCGTCGTGGTCGGAATTGGTGTAAACATCGGTTGGGCGCCCGAGACGGCGGCAAAACTCGCAGATGTATCTCGCGACCCGTCGTTGTCCCCGCTGACGTTTCTCGCCGAGCTTCTGCGACAGACAAGCGAGCTCGAAAAAACCTCAGACGAGAATCTGCATGAACTTTATCTCGCCGACCTGGCGACCCTGCACAGACTCGTTCGAGTTGAACTCACCGACAGCCGAGTCGTCGTCGGTCGGGCGATCGCGGTCAATCAAGACGGTCGGTTGATCGTGCAGACAGACGAGCGACTGCTGACTATTGAAACGGGAGATGTAGTGCACCTTCGCGACGCGGTCGGCGAGTAAATTTGTCAGTGCATGGCGCGCGACGGTCGGGTCTTTTCACCCAATAAAACACCCAAGAACAGAACAGCGCTGCTTCTCGGCGCGACGATTTTCGCCGTGTTCTGCATCGGCGGGGCGAGACAACTGGTCTCGGCGACCAATGTGCAACTGTCCTCGGTTCGTCGCGACCTCGAGGCGACCGCGGCGCTGTCGGCACCGAGCGCCGGCTTCGAGAACTATCTGTTGGTCGGCTCCGATTCGCGCGAGGGGGCCGACCCGAACGACCCCGATTTCAAAACAATCGGCGGCGATGGCGACGTGTCCGGTCGTCGCAGCGACACGTTGATGATTTTTCATTACGACTTCGCCACGGGCGCCGGGGCGTTGCTCTCGTTTCCGCGCGATCTTTGGGTGAGAATCGGCGATGGCGAGAAATCGGCGCGAATCAACACCGCCTATCAAGAGGGCTCCGACGTTCTGGTGCGCACCGTGCAAAATCATTTCAACATCCCGGTGCACCATTATCTAGAGGTCGACTTCCAGGGTTTCAAGGGGTTGGTCGACGCGATCGGCGGAGTTCAGATCTGCGTGCAATATCCCTCCCGCGACAAGAAATCGGGTCTTTACATCCCGCCGGGTTGCCACAATCTCGACGGCGTGCGGGCGTTGGCCTTCGCCCGCAGTCGTTTTTTCGAGACGCGGGTCGACAACGACTGGAAACTCGACGGCACATCAGACATCGGCCGGGGCAAGCGCCAGCGAAAGTTCATCGCCGCGATGCTGTCGACCGCGATGGACAGGGTGCTTTCGAATCCGTTCACGGTTTCCGGCGCGTTTAGCGGCGTCACCGGGGCGATCATCACCGACGACAACCTCGACTTGACCGAGTTCGCCAAGAAGATGCGACCCGCCGCCAAGGGCGACATCAGTCGATTCTCGTTGGATGTCTACAGCGACAGCGTCGCCGGAAACTCGATTCTCAGGTTGGGCGAGGGTTCGGCACCCGTGCTGGCGTTTTTCGGCGGCTTGGGCCCCGCACCCGAGCCGGAGTCCGAGTCGTGATCTATCGCGTCGACTCGGCTGTTTAGCGGCTGGTCGAGGCCCTGCTCAGTTTTTCGACATCGTCGACGAACTTTTCGGCGACGACTGGTTCGGCGACGAAGTTGCCCTGCACAAAGTCGCAGCCCAACAAGCGAAGTCGTTGCGCCTGGTTCTGGCTCGACACCCACTCGGCCACGACCGACATGTTCAGCGAGTGGGCGAGTTGAATCACCGAGCGAACAATCGGGTCGTCGGCACCTTGGCTTCCGATGTCGCGGATAAAGCCTCCGTCGAGTTTCAGGTAATCGGCTTGAAAACCGCGCAAGTTGACCAGCGACGAGAAACCGGTTCCGAAGTCGTCGATCGAAGTTTTCACGCCGTGTCGTTTCAACGCGTTCAGTGTTCGCACCACCCCGTCCCCGTCGTCGAGAAGGGTCGTCTCGGCAACTTCAAGATCGAGTTGGTGCGGCTCGAGTCGCGCATCGCGCAGCGCCGTCATCGTGCGATCGACGAATGTCGCGTCGCCGAGTTGGCGCGCAGACACGTTGAGATGCATCACGAACGAAGAGTCGATTTTTTTTGAGTCGAGCCACGAGCGCATGTCGGCACAGGCTCGTGTGGCAACCCAGTCGCCGATCGGGCCGATCAACCCCGACTCTTCGGCGAGTTCGAGAAAAATCGGTGGCGTCAGCACGCCGCGCTCGGGGTGTCGCCATCTCAGCAGCGCCTCGGCACCCGCGACTCGGCCGGTGTGTGTCGAAACAATCGGTTGATAGACCAAGAACAGTTGCTCATTGGCAAGAGCGCGCTCGAGTTGCGAACTAAGCGCGCTCTTCTCGCGGGCGTTGGCGCTCATCTCGGCGCTGTACATTTCGCATCGACCTCGTCCGCGTTGTTTCGCCCTGTACATCGCGCTGTCGGCGTGGTGCAAGAGCGTTTCCGCGGCGTCGGCGCCCGACATTTCGGCGAGCATCGTCGGGTTGGCCATGGCGATGCCGATGCTCGCACTGGTGTCGATCTCGAAGCCCTGCAACATCTGTCGTCCGGTCACGGCCGCCCTCATCCGATTGGCGACGTCCATCGCCACCTGCTCGTCACCGAGCCCGTCGCACAGAATCACGAACTCGTCGCCTCCGATGCGGGCCACGACATCCGACGGGCGGGTGGCGCTGACCAGTCGCTTGGCGATGTTGACGATCAACTGGTCTCCGACGCCATGGCCGATCGTGTCGTTGACATGCTTGAGTTTGTCGAGGTCGACGTACAATACCGTGACTCCGCGTTTGAGCGTGCGCGAGCGGTCGAGCGCCTCGGCGAGTTTTCGCAAGAACAGCACACGGTTCGGCAGGTTCGTCAAGGCGTCGTGCGTCGCCTGGCGCTGCAGTTCGTCTTGGGTTTGTTTGAGTTCGGTGATGTCGCGGGCGATCGCCGAATAATGTTGGATCGTCGAGTTGGAGTCGCGCACGATTTGCAACACGACGTCGAGGGTTCGCATGATCGAATCGGCGCCGCGAAATCCGACCTCGCCCTGCCAGCGATTTGAGGTTGTGCCCGTCAGCATTTCACGCGGAACCTGGTCGCGAATCGCCTGAATCAGGTTTTGTGCCACCGCTTCGTCGACCTGCGGTGTGCTCGTCGTGCCCAAAAGTTGCTGGGCGTAGTCGTTGGCGAACATCACCGTGCCGGCGCGATCAAAAACCAAGATCGCGTCGTGGGCGACGTCGAGCAGACCGATCAGCTGCTCGCTCAGAATTCGCCGAGTCACGGCTTGTGTCACGTCTTGCGCGGTGCCGATGTATCCGGTCGTGGCGCCCGAATTGTTTTTCTTGGCCTGCAACGCGACGGACACCCAGATCACCTCGCTGTTGGCCCGCCAAATTCGAAATTCAAAGTTAAAACTTGAAGATGTCTTCTTGGCGTCTTGCCACGCGCGTTCGGCCGCGGTTCGCTCGGCGGGTGGCGCGTTCACCCAGGGTGCGCTTCCCACCACTAACGGTGCTCCGGCTAGGGCAAGATTGCGAAATGCCTCGTTTGCCGACACCAATCGGGCGTCAATATCCGTCTCAAACAGCGAGATCGGCAGCGTCGATGCGTTTTCTTCTATGCCTAGATCTTGGCAGATGAGGCGTTGCGCGTCGGGTTATCGGCTGCGGTCAATGGCGGTTACAAACAGTTAGGGGTTCTGGACGAAAAACCGCGTTTCGGCCGAGTTGAACGCCGCCGACTGAATCGCCTGCACCAGGAGCTGCGAACTGGCCAGCGACATCGACTCCGGCGTGAACTCAAGGGTTTGATCGAGGGCGTAAACAACCAAGGAAAACTCGTGAATTTCGCTGTCGGATACGCACGGGCCGCTGTATCCATCGGTGATTTTGTCGCCGTTGAACGACGCCCCGACGATCGCGCCTGCGGGCAGACCGCCTTCTTGAATCGAATTTTGTGACGGGTCGATGTTTGCGACCACCCACAGTGGTTGTTGCGGGTTTGCAAGTTCGATCAGCGTGATCGCCAGGCTGACGGCGTTTGTCGGCACGTTCGCGAACGTCAGAGCGGGTGAAATACCCGCACCCTTGCATGTATGTCGCGGATCAATTGCGCCGCTGGCAATCCAAGTTCCGCTGACCGAAAAAACATTTTCCGCGACCGAATCTGACGCGCCTTCAACAGTTGTGGCGACGATCGCGATCGACTCGCCCTGGCCGGGCTCGGGTATGCGCAGTTCTCGACCATCTCGACCCAGACCGGCGCACCCGGCGGCAACGCAAAACATCATTGCCGCGCCGACTTTGGCCAACATTTTGGCCAGCATTTTCGTCGCCTTTTGCACCGAGCCAAGGCTATGGCATCGTCGGTGGCCGTTCACTAACTAGCCTTTGCGACGTGAAAATTGCCGATCGCTCGAAGACCAAGACGCCGCCCGTCGACAAGCTCGGCAATCCGCTTTGCGCCCTGACCATACACGCCCACCCCGACGACGAGGCCTCAAAAGGTGCACCGACCTTTGCCAAACTCGCCGAGTCGGGAGTTCGCACCGTGTTGGTTTGCTGCACCGCGGGCGAAGAGGGCGATGTCAATAATCCCGCGCTCAAGGAACCCGGCATGCCGTTTCACGGTCTGGATGCCGAACAAGAAAAACTCTTGCTGGCCAAACTTCGACCCGAAGAGTTGGACGCGAGCATTCAGGTGATCGGGTTCAGCAAATTGCACATGTTGGGCTATCGAGATTCGGGCATGGCGGGCAGCCCGTCGAATTCGAGCCCCGATTGTTTCTGCATGGCCGATCTCGACGAGGCCGCGGGTCGACTGGTGAAAGTTATTCGTGCCGAAAAACCGCAAGTAATGGTCACTTACAGCGACGACCAGCGTGGATACCTTCACCCCGATCACCTTAAAGTTCACGACGTGAGCATCGTCGCCTTTGAGCGTGCGGGCGAGGCGAATTGGTATCCGGAATTCGGCCCGGCATGGCGGCCGCTGAAACTCTATTATTCGGTCTGGTCGCGCGCGCGCCTCAAGTCGGTGCACGAGGCGATGCTCAAACTGCGCGGCTCTTCGCCATACGACGAAAAGTGGTTCGAGCGACCGAACCTCGATCATCGCATCACGACCAAATTGCATGTCGGCGAATACTTTTGGGCGCGCTCGGGGGCGTTGCGCGCGCACGCTACCCAGGTCGACGAGAATGAGATGTTTTGGTTCGGTCTCAGCGACGAGGAACTGGCCAGCGTCTATCCGTTTGAAGATTGGATTCTCGCCGGCAACCACATCGAGGGTTATTCACCCACAGCCGACGGCCTTGAAACCGATCTGTTCGCCGGGGTGCGCGCCGACTAACTGGTGCGCATCAGGTCGCGAAGTTCGCGAAACCCGATGAGGATCGCGCGACTCTCGGCGATCGCCTCGCGCAACTGCCGGTCGTTGACCACCAGGTCGTAGTCGTCGACCCAACCTTCGGCGATCGGCCCGAGCGCGCGAATTTCGGGCGTGTCGATGCACGGTTGCACGTGAATCTCGGTGACGCCCGGTTGCAAATTTTTCAGGCTGCGCAGCACCCGCTGGCGACTGCCCGTTCGCCAGTCGTGGTCGAAGTAATCAGGGAACACGATGCCCTCTTCGGCCGCGAGTTTTCTGAACGGAAAGCCGGCTTGATCGGCGCTGATCGAACTCGGTAGTCGAATCGGCAGACGAAATTCGACAGCGAGTTCAAGATAGATGTCGAAAAATTCCGGTCGAAGCGTGATCGCCGTCAAATGCGGCGCGAGGTGTGTCGGGTCGAGCCCCCACGCCATGGCGCGCTCGATCTGCGCCCGGCATTCGCGCAAAACCTCGGTCGGGTCGGCGTGCTCCCACAAATCGTCGATCGTGCGCGGAAAACCGCCCTCACCCGAGGCCAGCGAAGCCGAGTTGGTGATCGATGACCATCGGTAATCGGCGTGCTCCGAGTTGAGGGTCAAGTGAACACCGATGTCCTCGCCGTTGTAGTTGTTGATCGCGTGACGCGCCCATGGGGCCGGCACCATGATCGAGGCACAAGTGGCCACACCTTTGTTCAGTGCGTCGTAGATGCCGATGTTGGCGGCATGAAACGCCCCGAGGTCGTCGCAACTCAAAATCACCAGGCGGGCGTCGGCGCCATACCCCAATCTTTCGACTAGCGACCTCTTGGAAACCGACACGGGTTCACGCTATCTTTCGCACGATGACCAAAGCCCTGCACGGTTGATGCGGGCTCGGGCCTCGTGGTTTGCGAGCATTTTTGCGTAAGCCGTGTTCGGCTCGATGCTCAGCGTTCGAGCCATGCCCTCGTCGATCAGCAATTCGTTGAACAATCGACCGTCGCCCAAGAACAAATAGACCAACAGTCGCTGGTAGCGATCACGGGGTTCGTTGTCGCGCACCAATCTCACGACCGCGCCCTTTTTGAGCACCGATTTTGTGAACCGTGACGCCTCGGGTCCAAAGCATTCGACGCCCTTTGTCGGGTGCACAGTTTCTGGCGTGTCGACACCGATCAACCGGATGGTTTCGATCTGATCCTGCACGCTGACGACCAGCGTGTCGCCGTCGATAACTTTCACGACCCGGGCCAGGCTCGAATCGGTTGCTTGTTCGTCGGCGTTCGTGCATGACGCGATCAACAGTGCGGCGCACGCCACGAACAGATAGAACGCGTCGAGTCTTCGCACGCGGCGATGTGTAGTTGAAATCGAACCGATGGCGTCGGCGAGTCTTGTTGCAGCGGTAATATTTCGTCTGATCATGCAAAGCACCTCCGATTTTGGTTTGGGTCGGGTCGGCATTTGGTCGTTTGATCTAGACATGCAGCCGATGACCAAAGCCCAAGAGGCCGTGGTTGAACTCGAAGAACTTGGGTTTGGGTGCGTCTGGGTGCCCGAGGCCGTCGGGCGGGAACCATTTGCGTCGTGCGCGTTGTTGCTCTCGGCCACAAAAAAACTGACGATGGCCACGGGCATCGCCTCGATGCACGCCCGCAGCGCAACCACCATGGCGGCGGGCTGGAAGACCCTGAGCGAAAAGTTTGGCGATCGGTTTTTGCTCGGCATCGGGGCGAGCCACCGGCACCTCGCCGAGAAGGTGCACCACAGCGAATACGTCAGGCCGTTTTCGGCGATGGTCGAATATTTGGACGCGATGGACAAGGCGATTTTTTTCGCCGCACCGCCCGCGTCGACGCCGCGCCGGGTGCTGGCGGCACTCGGCCCGAAGATGTTGAAACTCTCGGCGCAACGCGGGTTGGGTGCACATCCATACTTCGTGCCCGTCGAGCACACGATGCAGGCCCGCGAAATCCTGGGCAAAGATGCGCTGCTGGCCCCGGAGATTGCCGTCGTCTTCGACACCGACGCATCGACGGCGCGGGCCACGGCCCGCAAGCACATGTTGACCTACAACAGGTTGCCGAACTACGCCAATAACTTGTTGCGTTTGGGCTACACCCAAGACGACATTGCCGCTAGCGACAAGATGCCGAGCGACAAGATGGTCGATGCGATCGTCGCTTGGGGTTCGCTCGACGCGATCGTCGGCCGAATTCGAGCCCATCTCGACGCCGGGGCAAATCATGTCAGCGTGCAGGTGCTGTCGAGCAAAGACGGTGAATTGCCGGTCGCGCAATGGCGTGAACTAGCGACGACGCTGAAAGACTTTCGCTAACGCCTGCTAACGCCTGCTGGCGCGGGCTAGCGGGTGATTAACGGAAAGCGCTCGTCGTCGAGCAGGTCGCCGGGTGCGAGTGCATTCGGTGCAAGTGGCGGCGAAGTTCGCCATGGTCTTGTGGCCCACACGGCGTCGGAATCGACAAAGCGAAAACTCACGACTCGCCGTCGACCCTTGAAGTTCGTCGTCGCCGGGGCGCTGTGCAGGGTTCGAAAGTGAAAAGCGATGATGTCGCCGGGCTTGGCCGGAAAAGATTCGATTTGCGCTGACGCATCTAATTCTTCAGCAGGCGGGAGCGGCTCAAAACCGCGGGCATCTTCGGCATACGGCGACTGATCCACGAACTTTCGCGGAATGAAGTTTCTTTGCCACTTGTGGCTTCCCTTGATCGCTCGCAGCGCGATCTCATCGGGAATTTCGTCGAGCGGAACCCACAGACTGACGTTGTTCAGCGAGTCGATGCCGTAGTACGGGTCGTCGTTGTGCCACGGCGTGACCTGATTGTTGCCCGACTCTTTGACCAGCACGTGCTCATGAAAAAACCTGCCCGAATCTTTTTGCATCAAGCCAAGGGCAATTTCGGGCAAGACGCCCGTCAATGCATTTCGCTTGTATTCATCGAAGCGCGACCAATTCACGTAGTCGTCGAAGAATCTTCCCTGTTGCGAGTTGGCGGCGTATTCGTTCGCCCATTGACCGGGCGAGTTCATGTTCTCTTCGACGGCGTGCGCCAGTTTGGCGATTGTGTCGCTCGACAACTTTTCGCGCAACGCCACGACACCGTCGCGCTGGTAGGTGTCTATCTCTGCAGCCGCAAGCATCGGCATGGGCGTCAAACCCCGAGGGTGCGCAGTTGAAGTTTGCGCATGCCGGCGAGCCAACGCTCGTGGTCGCCGGCTTTCTTGTTGACGAATTGTCCGACCTCGGGGTGGGGCAAAATCAAGAAAGTTTCTTGGCGCACGGTTTCGACGACGCACTCGGCGACATATTCAGGCTCGAGCACCGCACCCGCGGCACGCACGACATTGGCATTGTCGGCCGCCGTCGCCTCGTCGGAACGGCGCAACATGTTGGTGTTCACGCCCTGCGGGCAAAGGCAACTGACCCTGAGTCCGCGGTTGCCGTAGGTAATCGAAAGCCATTCGGCGAACGCCAGCGCGGCATGTTTTGTCAACGAATACGGCGCCGAGCCGATCGCCGTGAGCAGACCCGCCGCCGAGGCGGTGCTGACAAAGTATCCGGATTTCGCCGACAACCAGTCGTCGATCAAATACTTCACCGCCCAGCGGTGCGCGTGCACGTTTACATCGAAAGAAACGTTCCATGTTTCTTCGGATGTCGACAAGTCGGTGCCCATGGCGACACCCGCGTTGGCGAAAAACAAATCGACGGACCCCAAAAACTTCTTTGCCTTGGCGACCAGGTCGGCGTTGGCGGCTTCCGTGGATAAATCACAGGCGACACCGAAGGCCGAATCGGGGCGAAGGGCGTTCAGTTGCGCGACGGCTTGTTTGAGCAGTTCTTCGTCGCGATCCGCCAGCACGACTCGGGCACCCTGCTTGTGAAACTCGACCGCCGTGGCTTTTCCGATGCCGTTTGCGGCGCCCGTCACAACGGTGCCCTTTTCCTTCAGTTCCATATTGTGATGTTACGCACAAGGTCCGTCGGCTTTCTAACCGAGACCCGAACTCGACGCACCGTGACACACGCATCATGCATGATTGAACAAATGCCGTTGTCTGGTGCGTCGACCGCACTAGCCTTCGGTCTAATAATTTCGGTCGTTACAGAAGGCGAGAGCAAATGACGGATTCACGTGAAGCAGCGGTCATCAGCGAAGCACTTGGTGTGATCGACAAGGCGCTGGCCGAAATGCTGCAGCGCGAACTCGTCTCTACCGGCGAAGTCGCCGACCTGCTCCTCGATGTGCGTTCGCTGCTCACCGCCCGCGCCGAAAACTAATACAACGAGAGGGCGACCTGGGCGAGAACGCCCATTGCGGTGCCGATCAGGGCGCCGGTGAAAACATCTGTGGCGTGGTGAATGCGCACGACGACGCGGCTCGTCGCGACGATCACGGCGAACGTAAACCACAGCGCGACGGCCCGCGGGCTTGACCACCGCGACAAGACCACCGCGGCGAAGAACGCCGAACTGGCGTGCCCGCTCGGAAAGCTCGAGGTGCGCGGCTTGCGAATCTTGAAGCGCGAGTCACCCTTGGCGGTCGGTCGTGCGCGTTTGAAAAGGCGCTTGATGCCCTGATTCAAGATCAGGCTTTCGATGCCCATCGCCGCCGAGAGAATGAGCGCCTGTTTGACCCGGCTCGTGTCGGCGATCGCCCGAACTATGCCGACGATGTGCCAAAGCATGCCGAAGTCGCCGACGGCGGTGGCGGCCGTGAAGAGCCAGACCGTCGGGGTGAAGTTTCTCAGCGGTTCGAGCACGCGATCGAATTTTTCTTCGAACGCGACCAGTCGCGATGGTTTTGAGTCGGTCATAGACGGGCTGAACCCCGAACTCAAGTTAGTCGCGAGGGATGGTCGGGTAAAGCTTTGGCGCCTCGACCTTCGCCAGCGAGTCGTCGCCACCGAACTCTGGGCACCACTTCTTGAACGCACAAGAGTTGCACAAACCAGATTTCTTCGTGGCGAAAACACCCGACCGACACGAACTGTCGATCTGCTCGAATGTTTTGATCGCCGCCGCTTCGCAGGCCTCGTTGGTTTCTGGTGTGACCGCGAACTCGATCGGCGTGCTGGTTTTGAGATACATCAGGCGCAATTTTCTTGGCAACTCACCGCGCTCGCGAAGGCATAGCGACGCGTAAATCTGCATGTTGTCCATTTTGTTGTCGCCGAAACGCGCATCGGGAACTCGGCCGGTCTTGTAATCGGTGATCACCAGCTCGTTTTTTTCGTTGCGCTCGAGACGGTCGATGATGCCGCCCAGTTTGAATCGACCGAAATCTGTGTCGATTCGAAGTTCGAGCCCGACGACCTTGGCGTTGCGCGGGTCCTCCATGCGGTAGTAGCCGTTGACCAGTTCGCGGGAGTCCTTGAAGAACGCGTCGCGCGCGTCTTCGCTCAGCCCGAGCGCCAAAAAACGAGCGCTCGGCTCGTATTCTGCGCGCGCGGTTGCGAACGCCTCGCGTGCCGTCTCGATCGTGCGGTGCTCGGGTTCATGCCCGAGCAGCAACTCGAGCACACGATGCACGAAGGTGCCCTTGACCAAATGTATTTGCGGAGGCTGGGGAAGTTTTTCGATCGAGGCGAATCGAAATTGCAGCGGACAGGTGCGAAAAGCGCTGATGCGCGAGGGCGAAAGCGTGGTCGGCGTTTCGTAGGTCGTTGAAGTCACGTCATCATCAAATATACGGATCAGGTGTTCGTGGCGGTCAGTTCGTGCACTTGGCGAATGAACCTCGCGAGAAGTTCGGGTTTTTGCATCGGGCCAAAATGAGTCAGATCCCGCATCTCGTGGAACTGCGCGCCCGAAATCTGTTCGGCGATGCGAGAGGCAAAACCCGAGGGCTGCATCGGTTGTTGAACTCCGCTGAGAACCCAAGTTTTGACCCGAAGTTCCTTGAGCTTGTCCCAGGTTTCGTGAAGCGCCCCCATCTCGAAGTTTCGGGCCTCATGTTCCGGCGAGCATTTGAGAGACACACCCGAGTCTGCATCGTTGAAGCCGTGCTCGACGAACGCATGCAACGCTCGCTGATCGAACCCATTCATCGGCGGCTTGGAGGCATAGTTGGCGAACGCCTCGGCCCGTGAAGCGAACGAGTTCCGTCGACGAAGGGCACCTTCGACCAACGGGCTGGCCCCGCGATTTTTCGCCGCGACACCGCGCACATCGTCCGGAAAAATAATCGGCTCGAACAAGATCAACGCCCTGAAGATCTCTGGTGCGCGCAGCGCGGCCATGACCAGGGCGGCGCCACCCATCGAATGACCGAAAGCGACCAGGCCGGATGGTAAAGACCGGGCGACTGAAAGAGCGTCGTCCCCATAACCCTGCCAGTTGACGGGCCAGTCGGTGCTGATGACCGAGTCGCCGTGCCCCCGAAGATCGAACGACGCGCAATCGAACTCGTCGCAAAGCGATTCGATAATCGGATCAAAGCAACGACCGTGGAAGCCGTTGGCATGTGAAAAGAGCAGGCGCGGCTTGGGTGAATCGCTCGGCCGATGCTCGGGGTTGTGGTCGTGCTTGTGAAACCGGTAGACGCGGATTTTGGTTTGATCTGACGAATCGACCCAAGAGTCCTCAATTTTCACGATATTGCATTGTGGCAGGCGAGCGAACTAGTTTGTGCCAATGGCAACCCGAAAAAAGCACAAAAGGAAGAAGGTCGCGAAGAAGAAGGTCGCGAAGAAAAAATCCGCGAAGAAGAAGGTCGCGAAGAAGAAGTCTGCAGAAAAGAAGCCGAGCAAGAAGAAAAGAGCCGCGGAGCAGCCACGGATCAAGGTCGGCGATGTCGCGGGCATTGTTCGCGATAACGCCAAAAAGCAGCCGAACGTCGTTTCGCTCGTGCTTGGTGATCGAACCCTGACTTGGGCTCAATTGTTGTCTCGGTCGTCTCAGGTCGCCCAAGGTCTTCGCCGTGCCGGGGTCAAGGCACAAGATCGGGTGGTGTTCCTCGACAAAAACGGAATCGAACACTTCGAGGTGTTCTACGGTTGCGCGTTGCTCAACGCCGTGAGCGTCGATGTCAACTGGCGCCTCGCCGCACCCGAGGTCGCGTTCATCGTCAACGACGCCGAAGCCGAGGTGTTCATCGTCGGCCAAGAGTTCGTGCCGGTATTGGATGCGATCATCAACGACCTGAAGAAAGTCAAGACCGTGATCGTGATCGGCGGCCACCCGAGTCACAACGACTACGAACGATGGGTCAGTGCCCAATCGGCGGTCGACCCGAAGGCTCCGACAAAACCCAGCGACCTCGCATTCCAGCTTTATTCGAGCGGCACCACCGGTCGACCCAAAGGCGTGATGTTGACCAACGACAACTTCTTCGCGTTGTTGCCCGCGGCCCGCGAGATTTGGGGTATGTCCGAGAAGACGGTCAACCTCGTGGCGATGCCGTTGTTTCACATCGGCGGAGGCGGTTGGGCGACCGCCGGTCAGTATGCGGGCGCGCGCTCGATCATCATGCGCGATGTCGATCCGTCGGCGATGCTGACGCTGATCGAGAAACATCGCATCACCCATGCCTTCATGGTGCCGGCGCTGTTGCAGTTCGCGTTGATCATGCCGAACATCGGCAGTACCGACTTCTCGAGCCTCGAGTTGATCGTTTATGGTGCGTCGCCGATCTCCGAGGCGGTGCTCGAAGGCTCGATCAACGCGTTCAAGTGTCCGTTCATGCAGGTCTACGGTCTCACCGAGACGACCGGGGTCGTCACCGTGCTGCCGCCGGAAGACCACGACTTGAGTTCGGCGAACAAAGGTCGGCTGCGCTCGTGCGGCAAACCGTTCACGGGTGTCGAGATTCGAATCGTCGATTCGGACACGGGCAAAGACGTGCCGCTCGGCGAGGTCGGCGAGATTTGGATTCGTTCGCGCCAGATCATGAAGGGTTATTGGAACATGCCCGAGGAGACGGCCAAGTCGATCCTCAAGAGCGGATGGTTCAGGTCGGGCGATGCGGCCTACTTCGACAAAGACGGATACGTATATATATTCGACCGGGTCAAAGACATGATCGTGTCGGGTGGCGAAAATATTTATCCCGCCGAAGTCGAGAACGCGCTGATGGCCCACCCGGCGATAGCCGATGTCGCCGTGATCGGCGTGCCAGATGAAAAATGGGGCGAGGTGCCGATGGCGTTGGTCGTCAGAAAGCCCGACGTGCAGGTTACCGAGGATGAAATCGTCACTTTCGCCCGACAGCGGTTGGCGGGTTTCAAGACGCCGAAGACCGTCGGTTGGGTCGATGCGTTGCCGAGAAACCCGAGCGGCAAGATTCTCAAGAAGGTTTTGCGCGAGCCATACTGGGTGGGACGCACTCGACGCGTCAATTAGCCTGGCGCCGAGAAATCAGAAGGTAGTTTCATGAAGCTCTCGATGATGATCAACTACATCTCTGATTTTCAGTCCTCGGCGCAGCGCGTCGTCGAACTCGAGAAAGTCGGTCTCGACATGGTCTGGGTCGCCGAGGCCTACAGCTACGACGCGATTTCGCAGATCGGATATCTGGCCGCGGTGACCAACCGCGTGCAGATCGGCACGGGCATCATCAACGTCTTTTCGCGCACGGCGGCATTGACGGCGATGACGGCGGCGGGTTGCGACTATGTCAGCAACGGTCGATTCGTGCTGGGTCTCGGTGCCTCGGGGCCGCAGGTGATCGAGGGATTCCACGGCGTGCCCTACGAGAAGCCGATGCAGCGCACCAAGGAATACA